>NZ_CP079920.1:2360000-2801605 GCF_054689355.1 Thermosynechococcus sp. FA-CM-4201 | reverse complement strand
GCAAACCTCGTCCGTAGGATGTGAGCAATGATAGGCAACACGACCAAGACGGCAATAGCCTTGCAGGGCTACCGCTGCCTCACGGGAAGTGATACGATTGTAGATCGCTCTAACGACTGACTAGGGCGTGCCCCTTGGGGCAGTGTTTTTTCTGATCAACCATCATAACTGCAACAGCCATGACGCAACGTACACTGGGCGGCACTGTCCGCAAACGTAAACGCACCTCTGGGTTCCGCGCGCGCATGCGTACCAAATCCGGTCAGAACGTGATTAAGGCACGGCGGCGTAAAGGACGGGCACGGCTAACCGTCTAGTGTTGCCTCGTCAACATCGCCTGCGCGATCGCCATGATTTTGACCGCGTCTATCAACACAAAACCGCCCACCATGGCAAACTGGCTGTTCTTTGGCTGGCGCCCCAAGCCGTCAAGGCAGCACCACGGCTGGGCATTGTGGTTAGTAAGAAGGTCAGTAAGCGAGCCGTCGATCGCAACCGTTTGAAGCGGCAATGGCGACGGGTGATCCGCCCACTCTTACCGCAGATAGCCGCAGGGTGGGATATGATTGTGGTAGTGCGTCAGGCGGCACTGCAAGTGAGTGACGAGGACTGTCGCGCTGAATTGACGCAGTTAATGGCCAAAGCAGGGGTACTGACGATGCCGGGAATTTCCGAAGACGTTTTCTACGAAGGCGGTCCCCATTGGGGTGACTTGGTGATCAACTTGCTGTTGGGGCTAACGGTGATTTGTCTGCCCCTTACGGTCGGTGCCATTGTCCGTGCCCTCTGGCTGCGCTACCGCATTACAAATCGGCGAATTACGGTGATAGGCGGCTGGATGGGGCGCGATCGCTCCGATGTCATTTATAGCGAAATTACCAAAGTCGTCACCGTTCCTCGCGGTTGGGGCGCCTACGGCGATATGGTCGTCACCCTCAAAGATGGTAGCCGCTTAGAAATGCGCGCTGTCCCCCGCTTCCGTGAAATTTACGACTACATTTCTGCCAAATTGAGTCCCGCTGCCAAAAGTGTCAGTGGCGCGATTGGTTCTTAAGACCTAAGATAGTTCTGTTAACTGTTCACCCCTAATTGCAGGATTCCATGGATTTTGGTATCGGTTTCCTCTCCAACAATGTCATGCTGCCAATCCTTGACTTTTTCTATGGGATTGTGCCCAGCTATGGCCTTGCGATCGTGGCGCTGACACTGGTGGTGCGCTTTGCCGTCTATCCCCTCAGTGCGGGATCCATTCGCAATATGCGGCGCATGAAAGTTGTGCAGCCGATCATGCAAAAACGGATGCAGGAAATCCAACAGAAATACAAGGACAATCCTGCCGAACAGCAAAAGGCAATGGCAGAGGTGTATAAGGAGTTTGGCAATCCCTTGGCGGGGTGTTTCCCCCTGCTATTGCAGTTGCCGATTCTCTTTGCCCTCTTTGCCACGCTGCGCGGATCGCCCTTTGCTGATGTGAATTACCAGCTCAACCTGCAAATTGTCCCCCCCGATCAAACTGTCTTAGCCCAGCCCTTTGCCACTAAGCCACAAAATATCTACGTTGACGAGGGCATCCACTTCCCCATTCAGGCGGTGGTTCCCAGCGGTACCAAGATTCCCGTGGGTCAAACGGTGGATCTCCAGTTCCAAACCAAGGAGGGGAAACCCTTTAGTGAACTAGCCGCCGCCTATCCCAATAGTCACCTGCAACCCAAGTGGCAAATTATTCGCGGTCAAGAGCGCGCCACCATTGACAGTGAAGGGCATCTGCAAGCCCTACAACCCGGCGATGTCACCGTGCAGGGAACGATTCCGGGGATTGCGGCGGATAAAGGTTTTCTCTTTATTTCTGCCCTTGGCCATGTGGGTGTCATTGATCAAGGGGAACTGTTTATCACGCTGCCCGATGGTACCCGCCAGTTTAATTGGGGCGCGATCCACTGGGATATCTTGATCATGATCCTTGGCTTTGGCGTCAGTCTCTACGTCAACCAGTTGCTCTCTGGCCAAGGCAGCAGCAATAACCCGCAGCAGCAAACGGTGAATCAATTGACGCCGATTATCTTCTCTGGGATGTTCCTCTTTTTCCCACTGCCGGCAGGGGTGCTGCTCTATATGCTCATCGCCAACATCTTCCAGACGGTGCAGACCTTTATCCTGCAACAGGAGCCGCTGCCAGAGAACCTGCAAAAACTGGTGGAGGAGCAGGAACGGGCTGAAGCGATTAAAAATCGGGCGGCTCTTCCCTTTGAGGGCAAGGGGGCTAAAAGTGCCAAGGCTACTAAAGCCAAGCGTAATCCATCAAGTTGAGGGGAGGCATGACCGCTGATCCAATTGCTGCGGGGTGTGCGTGGCTGGAACAGGCGCTTGCTTTAGCAGGCTTTAAGACAACCGTTTCTCTGGTGGAGTCGCCGTTGGCCGGTGTGGTGCCGGGGCACTGGCTAGAAATTGATCGCCAGTCGCTGAGTGCTGCCCAAATTGAATCCCTGCTGGCCAACAATGCCCAAGCCCTAGATGCGCTGCAATATCTGCTCAATGCGACGTTGAATTTGGGGCGATCGCGGGAGGAGCAAACGGCTTTTACCTTGGAATTGGCGGGCTATCGCCGTGCCCGTTATCGCCAATTGCAGGAGATTGCCCATCAGGTGGCGACCCAAGTCCTCGACACCGGTAAACCCGTTGAAATTCGCTCCCTATCCGCAGCAGAGCGGCGTGTTGTTCACAGTCTCATCAAGGTAGAAAGCGATCGCCTTGAAACCTTTAGCCACGGCGAGGAACCCGATCGCCGCTTGGTGGTGCAGTTAGCCCAAGGGACTGAGGCCGAGGTGGCGGCTGATGCGCTGGAGCAGGTATAGACCTAAAATCGAGTTGCCACTGCGATCGAGGGGTGGACTATAGCAGGCGATCGCCCCCTGTCGCGGCACAATGGCCAAAATCACACCACTCACACCCGATTTCACGGGCAAGCCAATCTCTAGGGCATAGCGGGGCGAGTCTTCGTAGAGGCCACAGGTGAGCATGAGCACATTCACCTGCTGACGATGGCGATCGCTGACTTTGGCATGGGGCAGAGCCAAGAGGAGACCCAAGCGCGCCACTTCCTCAATCGTTCCTTGGAAACAGCACACCTGATTGTAGATCTCAAGGGCAACCCCGGCATCGGCAATGCGTCCAGACTCGACTAAAAAGTGGGCAAGGGTGCGATTTTGCCAGTTGGGATGGCGATAGACGGCTGCTAACACCTCTTGATCCACCCGCAACTGCGTACCTGCACATTCATTGAGCCAAGTTTGAAAGACTGCAACACCGCCAACATGAGCCAACTGGCTCGCAAGGGCGATCGCCCCACTATTAATCATGGGATTGCGCGGCCACCCCTGATCGAGGGTTAACTGCAAGACAGAGTTATAGGGGTAATCTGAGGGTCGCTGTCCCACCCACGTCCACACCTGCTCCTGCCACAGCGTCAAGGCATAGAGCAGTAAGAAGGGCTTAATCGCACTCATCAAGGGAAAGCGCAAACTGGAACGCCCAAGGGTAAACTGTTGCGCCGGTGTGACCACTGCAAAGGCAAAGGCCTCAGACCCTACCCTCGGTAGCCGCTGAAGCGATTCCCCCTTGGAAATTTCTGTTGCCGCCGCCTCAAGCCACTCTTGGATGAGGGCAGGGTGAAGTTGCCCCAACATGCCTGCGCCTAGGCGTTGGCATCAAGGGAGAGTTGCTCGCTACTAGTCACCCGTCGCCGTCGCCGCCGACCTGCGGGCACAGAGGCCTCTGGGGTGGATGCTTCCCCGCTGGATTCCGTCTCAGTCGTGACTTCTGGCTCACTGCTATTGAGCAGCGCAGTGGCAGGAATCGGCTCGACATTAATCGTGTTGACCACAGGGGAGGGCGGCTCATCAGCAGTCTCTGGGACATCCTCAGGCAATCCCTCACTGACGGGTCGTGCAGTTTTCTGGGGCAGGGGTAGGGGGTCTTGGCCGGGGCGTGCCACCATCACAATGGTTCCGCGAGGATTCTTCACCTCCTCAGAGTGCAGCACAAGGGGTGAAATTCCCATTTCCGCATAGACCGCCTGCTCTTGATCCGTCATTGTTACGGTAATCACTTCCGCTGGTTCAGAGCGGCTAGGACGGGCAGGGCGGGGCGGACGGCTCTCCACTTTAACCACTGGCGGCGGCGCCGTTTCTGTAGGCGTGGTAATCACCTTGCGACCATTGCCATTTTCAGGGGCACGGCGAGGACTGCGCGGGGTTGGTGGATGACTACTGCGGGAAGCACGCGGACGAATACCCCCCACTGCTTGATAGTCAGGGTGGTTAATGAGTTGGGTCTCTAGGCTGCTACTGGCAAAGCCATTGGGTTCAGTGCGGGATTCTAAACTGCGGCGTGGCTCCGCTGGACGCGGCATGGGCGATCGCTCGACAATTTCGCCGGGGCTATCCTCTGGTTCACCGGGTAAATGCACCAAGTGACCCAAGCCACCACAGGCACTACAGGGACGACCAAAGAGTTCGTAAATATTTTGCCCTTGGCGTTTGCGGGTCAGTTCCACCAGCCCCAGTTCTGAGAGTTGCGCAATTTGGGGACGGGCTTTGTCAGCACGCAGGGCTTTACTAAAGTGCTCCAGCAGTTGCAACTGGTCGCGGCGGGAATCCATGTCAATAAAATCCACAATGATCACGCCAGCGATATTGCGCAGTCGCAGTTGGCGAGCAATCTCCGTAGCCGCTTCGCAGTTTGTCCACAGCACTGTTTCCCGGGAAGTGGCTGAACTAGTGAATGAACCGGAGTTCACATCAATGACCGTCAGTGCCTCTGTGGGTTGAATGATGATATAGCCACCGGAGGGCAAATCCACACGGGGTTTCAGGGCTTCACGGATGGCGGCATTCACCCGAAAGTAATCCAAAATGGGAATGGGTTCTTGGTGATAGTCAATGAGAACCCCCACTGGCTTATTGACATTCCAGTTTTTCAGGTGCTGTTTGACCCGTTTCACCCCATCGGGAGTATCCACCACAATGCGGTTGACATCACTGCTATAGACATCCCGCAACACTTTTTGGATAAAGTCATCATCGCGCCCCAGAAGCTGGGGAGGACGGCTGGAGGCCGCTTGCTGTTGGATCGTTTCCCACTGCCGTTGCAGGAGTTCTAGATCCTCAAGAATCGCCTCTTCGGAGACACCCTCGGCCTCTGTGCGCACCAGTAGCCCCATGCCAGCGGGTTTGACCAAAATGCCCAAGGCACGTAGCCGATGCCGTTCCGCTTCATTGGTAATCCGTCGCGATAGATTCACTCCCCGACCATAGGGCATCAGTACGAGATAGCGTCCGGGCAATGAAATATTGCCGGTCAGCCGTGGCCCCTTGGTGCCCGTGGGTTCCTTCATCACTTGAACCAGCACTTTTTGCTGCGGTGCGAGCAATTCCGTGATTGCCCCAGCCGTTCGCTTCAGGCGCAATGGGCCAAGGTCAGTGACATGGATAAAGCCATTACGGGAGGCATCCCCCAAGTTGACAAAGGCAGCATCAATGCCCGGCAGGACATTTTCAACCACACCAAGGTAGATGTCCCCCACCTGATGGGTTCCCGTGGCCACAATCAATTCTTGAATTTGATCTTCGGCAAAGACCGCCGCTAGCCGATGTTCCTCGGCAATAATAATTTGCTTAGGCATTCATTATCCTTAAATTTCTTAACAAAATAAACGTCAGCATGAATGGGCTAAAGGCATCTAGCACAGTGTTTAGCCACTCTTGCCCCTGTAAGGGACGTGTGCAAGTTTGGCTTTAAGATGGTTGGGAAAAGGGTTCCTGTAGAGGTGGGTTGGCATTGGAACGCGGAACGCAACTGTGGTGATACCTAAAAAGCTCTGCACGACTTGCAGAAGGAAAAGATGTCACCCCATGCCAGCCTTGATGAAAGTCTATGCTTAACCTTTGGTCTCTTAGGCTATCGAGGTTAAGCAAAAGGGATTTTTCTACAGTACCTCTAATGGTCTCTGATTATAGGTATCTCTGTCAAGATTGGCTAGGGGATTTTGCAAAAATTTTCACTGTCGCTGCCGCTAGCCTCTTGAGCACGAGCATAGTGTGCCACTTTGCAAACCTGATAGGACACTTTGGCGATCGCCCACAAAGCTGCTACAACTATAAGCATTGATTAAGCGTCTTGGCTAGAAAATTAGCCACATTGAGGAGAATTGCCCATGGGAGTCCACATCAAGCAGGCAGTGGAAGTTGCAACCTATATCATCTCACAACGCCTACAGGGCAAAAAGCGCTTTCCCCTCACCTTGATGCTTGAGCCTCTCTTTCGCTGTAATCTAGCCTGTTCGGGCTGCGGTAAAATTCAGCATCCCCTTGAAGTCTTGCGCAAGTATCTCACCCCAGAGGAGTGCTTCCGCGCCGTTGAGGAATGTGGTGCGCCGATTGTCGCTATTCCCGGTGGCGAACCCCTGCTGCACCCGCAAATTGATGAAATTGTCAGCGGCTTGGTGGCACGGCGGAAGTTTGTTTATCTGTGCACCAACGGAATTCTTCTAGAGGAAAACCTCCACAAGTTCAAGCCCTCCCCCTACTTTAGCTTCAGCGTTCACCTCGATGGTTTGCGGGAGTGGCACGACAAATGTGTGGATCGTAAAGGGGTCTTTGACACGGCTGTAAAAGCCATTAAAGCCGCCAAAGCCAAGGGCTTCCGTGTCACCACCAATACGACGATTTTTGAAGGGGTGGATCCCAAGGAAATGCAGGAATTCTTTGATTTTGTGAGTTCCCTAGGGGTGGATGGCATGATGATCTCGCCGGGCTACGCCTATGAGTGGGCACCGGATCAGGAGCACTTCCTCAAGCGGGAGCAAACCCGTGCCCTCTTCCGTGAAATCCTCGCCCCCTACCGTGCGGGTCAGAAGAAGTGGAACTTTAACCACAATCCCCTGTTCCTTGATTTCCTTGTGGGTGAAAAGGACTATGAGTGTACCCCTTGGGGCATGCCCAGCTATAGTGTCTTGGGTTGGCAAAAACCCTGCTATCTCCTCAATGAGGGGCATTACAAGACTTGGAAGGAACTGATTGAAAATACCGATTGGGAGAAGTATGGCCACAAAAGTGGCAATCCCAAGTGCCGTGACTGCATGGTGCACTGTGGTTATGAGGCCACCGCTGCCATGGATGCCTTTAATCCAGCCAATATGGTCAAGGCGGCGGGCAGTCTCTTCTAACGGGGGCGCATGAGTTGCCAACGTTGCTCTGCGGTTTCTGCTGCGGCTTGCGGGGTTGATTTGCCAAGGAGAACGCTTTCGATCGCTCGCCCAAGGGTTTGGGAAAAGCGGGCATAACCACGGAAGTTGGGACGCGCCTGAGCAGCGGCCATCTGATCGAGAAAAACACGAAGCGCGGGTTGCTGTGCCACAAAGGCTTGATAGCGATCGTTGGTACGCACCCGTTCATTCACGGGCAAATACCCTGTGCCCAAAGCCCACTCCGTCTGAAATTCTTCACTGAGAACGTAGTCCAAAAAGACTAGAGCGGCCTCTTCCCGTTGCGGCGTTGAGCGAAAGACAAAGAGATTTTCGCCCCCTAGGGCAGTTGCGGCGGTCTTGAGGGCGGGCATGGGTAGGACGCCAAAATCCACCCCTGACTGTTGGAGTTGCGCCAATGTCCAAGGCCCTGTTATCTGCATCGCCACTTCACCACGGATAAATTGATCCAGTTCATAGCCACGTTCCGGGGCAGAGAGTGTCGCTAAGCCCTCTTGTCGCAGGCGTTGCCAAAAGTCAAGGGCCGCGATCGCCGGCGGTGTGTCAATGTGGGCGGTTTCTGGTGTGTCTCCGAGACTGCCACCGGCACTCCAAAAGAAGGGCAACCATGTGAAAACAGCAAATTCCCCTTGACCAAGGGCAAGGAGCAGTGGGGTGATGCCCTGTGCCTTTAGGGTTTGGCTGACCTGCTCTAATTCCTGCCATGTGCTGGGCAGTGTTTTCACGCCAGCGGCAGCCAATAAACTAGGACGATAAAAAATTCCAAGGTTGTTGGTGGCAAAGGGAATTGACCAGTAATGGTCGCCGTAGCGCATTGTTGGTATCAGAGCAGGACTGACTTGGTCGCGGTAGGGGGACGCTTGCCACCAGTCATCGAGGGGACGCAGGGCACCCAGATCAACAAACTGCCCCGTGATCGTAGGGTTATACCAGAGCAGATCCGGTGCGGCATTGCCCACCACTGCGGCCAGAATTTTCGGCAATTGCTGGTCGGGTTGGCCAACGTAGAGGGCTTGGACGTGAATCTGGGGATGGCGGGCGTTGAAGCGATCCACAAGCCGCTGGAGTACCACACGGTTGGGGGGTGGGTTGACCCCATGCCAGAAAATCAGTTCAATGGGCTTCGCGGATTGGGTTGCCGTTGTACAGCCAATGAGCAGTAGGGCTAAGAAACCCAGCAGCAGCGCGAACCAGCCGCGTCTATTGCAGACGATCAATCGTGCGGTATTGAATGGCTTCGGCCACATGGGCAGCGGCAATCGTTTCACAGTCGGCCAGATCAGCAATGGTACGGGCTACTTTTAGGATACGGTCTGTGGCTCGCGCCGAGAGTCCCAGTTGGGCGATCGCCCTTTCGAGGAGATTAGTCGAAGCCTCATCCAAGCGACACCACTGGCGCAGATGGCGGCTTTGCATTTGGGCGTTACAGTGGAGAGTGGGTTCTTGGGCAAACCGCTGTTGCGATCGCGATCGCGCCGCCAAGACCCGCTGCCGTACCGTGGCTGAATCTTCCCCTAGGGTTTGGCGGGTCATTTCCTCGGGCTTGAGGCGGCTGACACTCACTTGCAAATCAATGCGATCCAGCAGGGGGCCAGAGAGCTTTGCCCAATACTGTTCTCGCTGGCGCGGCGAGCAGGTACAGGGTTGCACTGGATCGCCATAGTAGCCACAGGGGCAGGGATTGGTGCTGGCCACGAGGGTAAATTGCGCTGGGAAGACCACGGATTGGCGGGTGCGGGCAATGGTGACTTGGCCGTCCTCAAGGGGCTGCCGCAAAAACTCCAAGACATCCCGCTTGAATTCCGTCAATTCATCGAGAAAGAGCACCCCGCGATGGGCAAGGGAGATTTCCCCCGGACGCGGATAACTGCCGCCCCCCACAAGGGCAGGGCCAGAGGCAGAGTGGTGAGGACTCCGAAAGGGGGGTTCTTGGAGTAATTGACCGCGTTCTTTGAGCAAGCCGGCAACGGAGTGAATTTTGGTGACTTCAAGGGCTTCTTCAAAGGTCAAGGGCGGCAGGATTGTTGGTAACCGCCGCGCCAACATTGTTTTGCCACTGCCGGGTGGCCCGACAAAGATGAGATTGTGCCCGCCCGCTGCCGCAATTTCGAGGGCACGCCGCGCTTGATACTGCCCCTTAACGTCCTTGAGGTCGAGGCTAAAGTGGGGAGAGGGTGGAGCAGGGCAACTCAGGGAATTGGCTGCGGGCGATCGCGAGCTGGGGTCATTCAAAAAGGCCGCGACTTCAGCAAGGGTGTGACAACCATAGACCTTTAGCCCCCGCACAACCGCTGCTTCCGTGACATTGGCCATGGGCACCACGAGGCCGGTCATTCCTTGGGCTTGCGCCGCAACGGCGATCGCCAGTACCCCTGCCACCGGTTGCAAGGTGCCATCGAGGGACACTTCGCCGAGAAAAAGATGATCGCCGAGTAAATCCGTTGCAACCTGTCCTGAGGCGGCTAGGATGCCAATGCTAATGGGGAGATCAAAGCTAGGGCCTTCCTTACGCAAATCGGCGGGGGTGAGATTGACCACAATGCGCCGCATCGGGAAGCTAAAACCGGCATTGCGAATCGCCGCCTTAACGCGCTCCCGTGCCTCTTGCACACCCGCATCGGGCAGCCCCACCACGACAATCCCCGGTAAGCCGCCGGCAACATCCACTTCGACGCCGACGGGAATCGCGTCAATTCCTAAAACGGCAGCACTCCAAACCCGTGCCAGCATAGGCTCAAAATCAGAAAGAGCACCGACGACTGGCCGTGTTTCGTCTCGGTGCCCTTAACTGGTTCGCTCCTCACACACTTAATGACCTTAGCAGATGTATCGCTAATTTGTCACCATTGCATAGGATTTTTCATGAAGTTTGTTTGCAAAACTCCAATTTCTGTGTCCAGTCTTAGCGCAGACTCCCTAGGGTATGCCGCCAAGCCAACTCTTTGTTGATAATTTCGAGCGATCGCTGCTCGGTGCCACTGAAGAGGGGCGTAATGGTTTCGAGAATTTGCGCCAACAGCGGTGCTGCATAGTTCCCCGTTGAGCGTAACAAATGGGCATAGTAGCGAAACTGAGCTTGACCTTGGGCATTGCGATGAAAGGCCAACACCTCGGCGGTTGTCAACTGCCACACGGGTGTATTCACGGGCACCACAAGGGTGGGCATCCCCTGCTGACCATAGGTTCGATCTGCCGCAGTCACCAAATGACCAATCAGCGCAATCCACAGCAGTGTGCGGGTTTCACTGACTAAATCGGGACTGAGAAAGGTGTCGGCATTCGTGGTGAGGCGCGGGCTGATCTGATGGAACTGGGGATTCAACAGTTGAGAGTTGTAAATAACCCCGACCGCCCAGTGGCGCTGCTCATCTTCTAACTTGACAAAACGACCAAAGCCATAGTCTTCTGGGGCGGGTGGGTGGGGCACATCCAAGCGATCCACCAGTTGCGCCACATAATCGCAGTGGGAGTTGGACTTGACGATGTGTCCGAGGTAAATGGCCTGCTCACTCATGGCTTGCGGCTAAGACGTGCTGTTGAATCTCAATGAGTTCTTGAATGCCTTGGCTGGCGACATCGAGAAGGCGATCGAGGGTGGGCCGATCAAAGGAACCCATCTCTGCTGTGCCTTGAACTTCAATGAATTGACCATTGGCCGTCATCACGACATTGAAGTCCACACTGGCCACCACATCCTCAGCGTAGCTCAAATCCAAATAGGGTTCGCCATCAATCAGGCCCACGGAGACTGCTGCCACCTGATGACATAGGGGAGATTCGCTGAGTACCCCTTGCTGAAGTAAAGCACTAAGGGCATCGACAAGGGCAATGTAGCCCCCTGTAATCGCTAGCGATCGCGTGCCGGCATCGGCCTGGAGCACATCGGCATCCACAATCAGCGTGCGCTCCCCCAGTAGAGACAAATCTAAGGCAGAGCGTAAGCTGCGACCAATCAGGCGTTGGATTTCTTGGGTGCGTCCAGAGAGTTTGAGAAATTCTCGCTCTTGCCGTGGCCGCGTTGCACTGGGCAGCATGCGGTACTCTGCTGTCAGCCAGCCTTGGCCTGTGCCTTCTAAAAACTTGGGTACGCCGTCCTTGAGACTAACGGTGCACAGCACTTGGGTTTGTCCCGCTTGGGCAAGCACTGATCCTAAGGCAAATTGGGTGAAATGCCGCTGAAACTGGTGCGATCGCAATTCCTGTGGTTGACGGCCATCGGGTCGCTGCCACCCCATGCTTGATCCCCTCTCAATTACCTTCCCTATTAGAGCTTATTTTCTGGAGCCAGCGCGAGACCTTGCCATTGGGCGATCGCCCGAGGATTGGACATAATGTAGTTATTGCTACACGCTATACTCTTTTGCCAATGCTAAATAAAGATTAGCCCGTTGCCATAAAGAAGGAGTTTGACATTGAAAAAGGTAGAAGCCATTATTCGTCCCTTCAAGCTGGATGAAGTCAAGATCGCCCTTGTCAATGCGGGTATTGTCGGCATGACCGTCTCCGAAGTACGCGGCTTTGGGCGGCAAAAGGGGCAAACGGAACGGTACCGTGGTTCAGAATACACGGTGGAATTTTTACAAAAGTTAAAAGTTGAGATTGTGGTCGAAGACGATCAAGTGGACATGGTCGTGGCGAAAATTATTGAAGCTGCCCGCACCGGCGAAATTGGCGACGGTAAGATCTTCGTCACCCCTGTAGAGCAGGTCATTCGCATTCGCACCAGCGAAAAAGATCACGAGGCTGTCTAGGGGCGGATGCCGAAGATCTCTGGCCACACCCAGCTTCTGGGGGTGATTGGCGACCCGATTGCCCACACCCTCTCACCGGCAATGCACAATGCCGCGCTGGAGCATTTGGGGTTGAACTATGTCTATGTGCCCTTTGGGGTGAAGCCGCAGCAGTTGGGGGTGGCGATCGCGGGCCTCGAGGCCCTAAACGTCGTTGGCTTTAATGTCACCATTCCCCACAAAGAAACCATCCTTCCCTATTTGGCGGATGTCAGCGACCTCGCGCAGCAGGTGGGGGCAGTCAACACCGTCTATCGCAGTGAAAAGGGATGGGTGGGTACCAATACTGATGTGCATGGCTTCTTGGCACCACTGCGGCAACAATCCTACCTGTGGTCGGAGATTGCTGTTTTAGTCTTGGGCTATGGGGGTGCCGCGCGAGCCGTGGTCACTGCCTGTTATGACTTGGGCTGTCGGCAGATCTATATCAGTGGTCGCCAAGGGGAACGGCTAGAGGCCTTTGTTGCCAGTTGGCCCCAGATCACGCTCCATCCCCTCCCATGGTCAGAGCGGGCCACTTGTTTGGAGAACGTTAGCCTTGTCGTCAATACCACCCCCATTGGCATGAGTCCCCATACTGGCGCCACCCCCCTCACAGCCGAGGATTTGGCAAAATTGCCCACCACCGCCATTGTCTATGACCTCATCTACAAACCTCGCCCCACCCTTCTTTTGCAATTAGCGATGGCACGGGGACTGCAAACCTTCGACGGCCTTGCGATGCTTCTCCATCAGGGAGCCGCAGCCTTGGAATTTTGGATTGGCCAACCCGCCCCCACGGCCATCATGGCCACTGCCCTTGAAGCTGCCCTAGGGATGGAGAAATAACATGGCACCTTGGCTGTCAGAACTGACGTGGTTATCGGTGGTTGTGCTGGTGTCGCTGCTCATTTCCCTAGGGATTAAATTTGCGGCGCCCCTCTATCCCTTGCCGCCAACTTTCGGCGTCATTGCTTTACTGCTCCTTTTACCAGCAGCCTTGATGGCGATTGTTTTACTGACCCTCAACCAAAGCGATAGCCAAAACCCCGCACCGTAAGAATGTACTGGGGATGGCTAGGGTCGGTTTCAATTTTCTCCCGCAGCCAGCGGATGTGGACATCAACAGTTTTGCTATCGCCAATAAAGTCATGCCCCCACACCTGATCCAGTAACTGCTCCCGTGGCCAAACGCGGCGGGGGTGGCGCATAAATAGCTCAAGCAGTTTGTATTCTTTGGGGGAGAGATTGATTTCCTCGCCCCGCAGGGTTACGCGGCATTCTTGGGGATAGAGGCAGAGATCGCGAAAGCGCAGAACCGTTGGTACCGTGGCCTGTTGAATTTGCGTCCGCCGCAATAGGGCACGACAGCGCGCCAGCATCTCCCGCATGCCAAAGGGCTTAGCCAAGTAGTCATCGGCACCAATTTCAAGGCCAACCACGCGATCAATTTCACTACCTTTGGCACTGATCATGAGAATCGGAACCGTGCAGCCTTCACGGCGAATTAAGCGGCATAGGTCTAAGCCATTGATGCCCGGGAGCATGACATCTAGGATGATCAAATGCACCTCTGCATTTTCAGGATTAGGATCCATCAAGAGATAGGTATTAATGAGATTGAGGGCCTCATAGCCATCGCTGGCCACAAGGGTATGGTAGCCTTCCTCCTGTAAAGCAAGGACAAGGGTTTCCCGAATCAGGTCTTCATCTTCAACCACTAAGATGTTGGCAAGGGCAGGTGGTGTGGCAAAAGGAGCCTTTGCGGGTTCGGCAACGGTATCAATAGAAAGCATAAAAAACCTGCGTAGTGCCCTGTTGGCTTAATTCTATCACTGCCGTTCCTTGCCCCTATTGGTTCTTGAAGTTCATCGGGCCTGTGTATTGGCTGAGTTGACTGAGTTCGCTTAGCGATCGCGTGCCGGAGTAAAGCTGATCGTTAATTTCCCATGTCGGATAGCCCTGAATTCCCTTGGCACGGCAGCGTTCCACTTGAGGATTGGCACCATTGGGGTCACATTCAACATAGTTGAGTTCCCGTACTGCCTGCTTACCAAAGAGTTCCTTTTGATCGTGGCAGTGGCTACACCAATAGGCACCATACATGACTGCTCCCACTTGGGTGAGATGGCGAGCGAGGGCAATTTCCGCCGGACCTGAGGTATTGACGATGGGGATGCCGGGGCCATCAGGGTTGGCCATGCGGGTGTTGTAGATGCCAAATACCCCCACCAGCGTAATCACAGCAACAATGACACCATTAAAAAAGAGTTGGCCGCGATCGCTCCATTCACGACCCATAATCGTCAAGATCAAAAATGTAAAGCTAAAGACGGCTGAGGCAATGCAATAGGGACACGTGGCCTTAATCTCTGTTACCAAGATATACATGAGATAACTGCTGAAGCTGGCCATGGCCGTTGCGCCCAGAAAGAGCAAGAGCCAAGTGGTGTTTTCAGCATTGCGGCGGAGTTCTTTTTGCTGCGGCTGGTTCAACAATAGGGGCAGAGCCGCCAACGACAGCATCCCCGTGTAGGCGACAAACCCAATGAGGGAGAGGGGAATGCCAAACACGGTTGCCCAAGGACTATTGAGGACAATGTCACAGCCATCGGTGGGACAAGTAACCTCTTGGTTGGTCAGCTTGGCGATCGTCAGGTAGGCGGTCACCACCATGCCAGCGAGGGCAACCCCGCCAATCAACCACCGTGACCAACGATGAATCCAAGGGGTGGAGCGTCGTCGAACCATAGGTGAGCCTCCGCATTGAATCATTTTCAATCATACCCATTGCCAGACAGCACCGCTTGGGCATTGCGGCGCCATTGGGCGGGTTTAATTCGCCGTAGGGCAGAACCACGGGTGAGTTCATCCCATGCTTCATCGCTGAGGGTGGCCAATTCCTCTGGGGAAGTATTCAAGAGGGGCGATCGCGGGGCAAAGTCGGCCACATCCGTGGGTTGAGCAAAGCGTTGATTCCACGGGCACACCTCTTGGCAAATGTCACAGCCGGCAACCCAACCTTCTAAGTGAGCAGCAATGGCGGGGGGAATTTCCGGGGCACGGCTTTCGATTGTGTGGTAGGCAATGCAGCGGTTGGCATCCACCACATAGGGTTCAACAATGGCGCCGGTGGGACAGGCGGCCAAGCAACGGGTACAGGTGCCGCAGTGATTGGTGTGGGGGCGATCGCCCGTCAACTCCAAGGTGGTGATTAACTCTCCCAAAAGGATCCACGAGCCATACTGCCGCGAAATCACATTACTGTGCTTGCCAATCCAGCCAATTCCCGCTTGCTCGGCCCACATTTTGTCCTGCACCGGGCCTGTATCCACATACCAACGGTAGTCCATCTCAGGTACTTGAGCCTGAAGCCATTGCCCTAGGGCTTGCAGACGTTTTCCCAAAACTCGATGGTAATCCCGCCCCCAGGCATAGCGGGCAATTTTCACTTTGGGGGGTGGCTCTAGATCGGGCTGATAGTAATTGAGGGCAACGGAAATCACCGATCGCGCTGCCGGCAGGACGGCTTGAATCTCCTGTCGCCGAGGGTTGGCCATCCACGCCATCTCCCCTTGGAAGCCTTGGGCTAACCAGCGTTGTAGGGCAGCCACGCCAGAAGGATGATCATCATTATAGGTGCGCAAATCCACAATCCCCACCCGATGGAACCCCAACTGATGGGCAAAGGCCTTAATTGCAGCAGCAGTAAGCATAGAGAAATAATATCTCGCTCCTGTGAAAAGGGCTGTAGGATGAGGTTGCACCGTTTGCTGAGGGAGTAAGAAAGAGGGATGTCAGAGATGCCGCTGGTTGCCATTGTCATGGGCAGTGATTCCGATTTGCCAACTATGCAGGGGGCGATCGCCATCTGTGAACGCTTTGGCATTCCCCATGAAGTGGCTATCCTCTCAGCTCACCGCACTCCCCTTGCCATGGTGGAGTTTGCCCAAAATGCCCATCAGCGGGGTCTGAAAGTCATTATTGCGGGTGCCGGCGGCGCTGCTCACTTGCCCGGCATGATTGCTTCCTTAACCCCCCTACCCGTGATTGGCGTACCCGTACCGAGCCGACACTTACAGGGGCTGGACTCCCTTTACTCCATTGTGCAGATGCCGGCTGGGATTCCCGTGGCGACGGTTGCCATTGGCAATGCCCAAAATGCAGGTCTATTGGCCGTCCAACTGTTGGCCAGTCATGATCCAAAGCTGCTGGAGCAAGTGATTGCCTATCGTCAAGAGTTGGCCGCGACGGTGACCGCCAAGAATGAAAAACTGCAAACGCTGGGGGCTAGCGCTTATCTGCAACAGCAGTGATTCCTCACTGAAGGTCTTATTGAATTAGAATAGACGTACTCGAATCCACTGTGCTGCTCTCGCGATCGCCTGCTGCCATGAACGCTTTTGCACCTAGCTTGCCGACTGATATTGAATTACCCGATTGGTTAGCGACGTGCCTGCGAAATCCAGATCCTGAGAATGGGGATGATTTGGTCTGTCGAGCGTTTCAATTTGCCTACGACCTACACCAAGGACAGCGGCGCGCGTCTGGGGAACCCTACATTGCCCATCCTGTGGCCGTGGCGAGCATTCTGCGGGATTTAGGCGGTGGGCCTGCTCTTTTGGCGGCGGGATTTCTCCACGATGTTATTGAGGATACCGCTGTTACAGCAGAGGAGCTAGAAGCCAATTTTGGT
Organism: Thermosynechococcus sp. FA-CM-4201; assembly: GCF_054689355.1. NCBI lineage: Bacteria > Bacillati > Cyanobacteriota > Cyanophyceae > Acaryochloridales > Thermosynechococcaceae > Thermosynechococcus > Thermosynechococcus sp. FA-CM-4201. Next base: position 2,784,879 of record NZ_CP079920.1, on the reverse strand, counting down.
GCTGAGGTGCGGCGACTGGTGGAGGGGGTCACCAAGCTCTCGAAGTTTAACTTCTCCAGTAAGACGGAGCGGCAAGCGGAAAGTTTCCGGCGGATGTTTTTGGCGATGGCGCAGGATATTCGGGTCATCGTTGTCAAGCTGGCCGATCGCCTGCACAATATGCGCACCCTTGAGTATCTGCCGGAAGATCGCCGCCGGGCCATTGCTCAAGAAACCCGTGATGTCTTTGCCCCCTTGGCCAACCGCTTAGGGATTTGGCGGATCAAGTGGGAGCTGGAGGATTTGGCCTTTAAGTATTTAGAGCCAGAGGCCTACCGTCGCATTCAGGAACTCGTGGCCGAAAAACGCGCCAATCGCGAGGCACAACTCCAGCAGGCAATTCAAATTCTTCAGGAGCGGTTATCGGGAATGGGCTTTGGCTACTTGGAAATTAGTGGCCGTCCCAAGCACCTCTACAGCATCTACCAAAAAATGATGCGGCAGCAAAAAGAATTCCATGAAATCTATGATGTGGCGGGCATTCGCATTCTGGTGGCCACAAAGGATGAATGCTATCGTGCCCTTGCCGTCGTCCATGACTGTTTTCTTTCGGTGCCGGGGCGGTTCAAGGACTATATTAGCCTGCCCAAACCCAACCAGTATCAATCGCTGCACACGGTCGTCATTGGTCTTGGGGGGCGCCCCTTGGAGGTGCAAATTCGCACATTGGCCATGCACCATGTCTCTGAGTATGGGATTGCCGCCCACTGGAAGTACAAAGAAACCGGTCATTCCTTGCCACAACAGTGGAGTGCCCGCGATCAAAAATTCACTTGGCTACGGCAACTGCTGGATTGGCAAAATGACCTCAAGGATGCCCAAGAGTATCTCGACAGCATTCGCGATGATCTCTTTGATAAGGAGGTCTATGTCTTTACGCCCCAAGGGGATGTCCTTGCCCTGCAACAGGGGGCGACGCCCCTCGACTTTGCCTACCATATTCACACCGATGTCGGGAATCACTGTGCCGGGGCACGGGTGAATGGGCGGATGGTACCCTTGGATACGCCACTGCGCAATGGTGACATTGTTGAGATTATTACCCAAAAAACCGCCCACCCCAGTTTGGACTGGTTGAACTTTGTTAAAACCACAACGGCACGCAACCGCATTCGGCAGTGGTACAAGCGATCGCGCCGCGATGAAAACCTGCAACGGGGACGGGAATTACTGGAGAAAGAACTGGGCAAAGCCGGTTTGGAAACGCTTCTTAAGTCACCACAAATGCAGCAGGTGGCCGAGCGCAGCAACTACCAGAGTGTCGATGATCTCGTCGCCGCCTTGGGCTATGGCGAAATTACGTTGAATCTCGTGGTGAATCGGCTGCGGGCAATTACCCTAGCGCGTCCCGAGACAACCACACCGGAATTGCCGTCGGAATCTGCCCCTGTCAACCGTGTACCCGCCACCACCAAACCCAGTGATTCTCCAATTCTGGGGGTGGAGGGCTTGGTTTATCACATTGCTGGCTGCTGTTGTCCTGTGCCCGATGAACCGATTATTGGTGTGGTGACGCTGGGGAGTCGGGGTATTTCCATTCATCGTCAGGGCTGTAGCAACCTAGAGTCGGTGTCGAGCGATCGCCTGATTCCCGTGAGTTGGAATACGAAGGTCAATCAACGCCGTCCCCAAACCTACCCGGTGGATGTGCAAATTGAGGTGATTGATCGCGTCGGTATTCTTAAGGATATTTTGACCCGTTTAACCGATAATCAAATTAATGTGCGGCGAGCCAATGTCCACACGGATCCGGGACGCACGGCGATTATTGATTTGTGTATTGATATTGTGAATGCAAAGCAGTTGGATCATATCTTAGCGCAAATTAGAAAAATTACCGATGTTCTCAACATTCGTCGCCGTCAGCAAACGGAAGTGAGTTCTCCCTAGGTCGGATCGTCCGCTCCCAGACTCCCAAGGACGATTTAAGGAAACGCATTTGTGACATCACTCCTTCTGGAACCCCTACAACAGTACCCAGCGGAAGCCCTTCCCCCGACATTGGTTGCCCTGCAAGAGACACAAAAAGTCTTGCCGCCGCCTCATCCTGTGTGGTTGATTTCCACCAGTGTCTGGCAACAGTTGCGCTCTGGTGTCATTCCACTGTGGCAAGCAGCCTGCGATCGCTGGCAGGAGGTGCCCCCCAATGCGGCGGATTTCAAGGCACTGGCGCTGGAGATGACCCATGAATTGCCCCCTTTGGATGTGGGGGAGTTAGAGACAATTTTTGCTGCTTGCCATCATTTTTGGCAACAACAGGGGAGAGAGAGTCATCTTGTTCTCACCACCTATCTTTGGCAAGAAGCGGTGGACTTACCTTGGGGGCTGGGTCGTGGAACCGTGTTACATCATCCCAGTTTACCCCTGTGTCATCAGGGGATCGAAGCTGCCTTTACGGCGCTTGTCCAAGCCAAGAATCTCTATACCTATTGGCAGCAGGGATGGGATTTTTGTCAGCTCAAAGCGGTGATTTTACTCTACCCCCTCAGTACCATTGTTGCGTCAGGCTGGTGGACAGGCAGTGATCCAACGTTGCAGGCGATCGCCAGCGGTGTGACGCTTCCCCATCACGGTATTCCTTTGCCCCCAAGGGGAATTGAGCTGACGCCCGCTGAGGAACAATACTTGCAGCAAGCCTGTCGCGGGGCGGCGTCCCATCTCTGGGTTTGGCATCGCAGTCAGACACAAATTTGGTGGGGACAGTGTTTAGCAGAACCTCTGCCGGTCGTTCCTGCACCGCAGCCGCTAGAGCGCACATTACTGGCTGAAGGGTTACCCGCTGCTCCTGGGCAGGCGATCGCCCCCGCCATTGTTGTAACCGACCCCTGTGCTCCCGCTGCTGTGGCCGGGCGGATTTTAGTCAGCAAAAGCATTCCCCCCCATTGGTTACCGCTTGTGAATGCTGCCGTTGGCGTGATTTGTGAGCAGGGGGGGCTAACCAGTCATGGGGCGATTCTAGCGCGGGAATTGGGACGGCCTGCCATTGTCGGTGTGGCGAATGCGACTCAGCAGATTAGTTCGGGAATGACGCTGTTTCTAGATGGTCATCGGGGGTCTATCTATCAACTGCCCCCAGAGCCATTGCCAGTGGTGGCGACCCCCTCTCCGCAAACGCCCGCACCCTCGGTGGTCAAGCGGTTGCCCTTGCAGGTCATGGTCAATGTCAGTCAAGTCAGTGCCCTGCGGTTATTGCGATCGCTCCCCTGTGATGGCATTGGCCTGTTGCGCTCAGAGTTGATGTTGTTGGCCTTTTTGGATCATCGCCATCCCTGTCATTGGTTGGAGCAGGGGGACGCTGAGCAGTTGCGCGATCGCTGGGTACAGCACCTGTGTGAATTTATGCGGGCGATCGCCCCCCGTCCCCTCTTTTATCGCACGTTGGATTTGCGGCCAGCGGATTATCGGCAACTTTTGGGGGGATCTCGCTTTGAACCGGCAACGGATTGGGGGCTGCGGGGTGTGAGTCGCTATCCCCAGTGTCCAGAACTATTTCACTTGGAACTGTCGGCGCTGGCGATCGCCCACCGTTTAGAAACCTGCCCCCTACGAATTGTTCTGCCCTTTGTGCGCAGTGTCAGTGAAGTGGCCTACTGTCAAAAAGCACTTGCCGAGCACGGCCTCACACCAAATGCGGGCGTAGAACTGTGGGTCATGGCGGAGGTGCCGGCCATTTTATTTTTACTGTCTGATCTAGCCAATCTTGGCATTGCTGGCATTACGATTGGCACCAATGATCTGACGCAACTGCTTTTGGGCATTGATCGTGAAACGGCTCTACCAGAGTTAAATGAAGATCATCCTGCCGTTAGGGGGGCGATCGCTCAACTGATTCAAGAAGCCAAAGCTCACCATTTAGGTTGTAGTCTTTGTGGCGAAGCCGCTACCCGCTATCCCCATTGGTTACCGTGGTTAATTGACTTGGGTCTTGACAGTATCTCCGTTAGCCCCGAAGTTGTCGCTCAGGTGTTCGATCAGCTTTAATTGTTAAGTTATTTTTCTAAAATATGGGGTATGTCAAGGTAATGTAATCCTTTCCTACAGTAACTTTGACTATTTTGAGCATATTCAATTCTTATAAAAAGGTCTATAGAATGAGTATAACTATTGAAGAACTGATCAAAGAGTACGAAGCAGGCACTAGAGACTTTAGTGGTCAGCAAGTTTTTTCCTCTAGTACGGTCTATAACGTTGATCTTTCTGGCATCAACCTACAAGGAGCGCAACTAACTGAAGTACGCTTTACCAATGTCAAGCTTGATCGCTCTAACTTACAGGGAGCCATTCTTTCTAAAGCGGAATTACAGAGTGTGTCTCTACGAGAAGCGGATTTGCGAGGAGCTAATTTTCTTGGGGCTAACCTACAGGATGTGAACTTCGCTGAAGCAGTGTACAATCACAAAACTCAATTTCCCTCTGGCTTTGATATCAGCTCTCAAGGCTTAGTGAATGATGATGCACTACCCACTGTCTTAGAGTTTGTGGAGAAGCTACCTGAATCTAGTCAGCCTCAAACTTTTGTTACTCAAAAAGTACAAAAAGATTCTAGGTCTCTTTTGATAATTTTTCTAGTGAGATTTTCCAAAGTTCTAATGGCAGTAATTCTCTCAATTTCAGTTAGTCACTGTGTTATTGTTATTCCACCGCCACCACCTTCTCCACCACCAACTTCTCCGCCGCCGCCCCCCGCACCACCGCTGCCACCACCTTCTCCACCACCACTGCCTATGCTCACCAAGGGAGAAGCAATGGTACTACTCAATCGCTATTTTCAAGCAAAACCGCAAATCTTTGGGCCAGACTATAACCTAAAACCTGCCTATGAACTGCTTACTGGGTCTTTGTTAAAGGATGTCGTATCAAACTCTGTTCCTTGGTTAAGGAATAATGATGCTTACTATACCTACCAAGACTATGACATTGAAGCTTTACAATTTTCTGCTGGAAATGGTGTTGCCACTTTGACTGTGAGAGTTTATGAAGTTTTAACGTTTCATTGGGCAGGGCGATCGCCAAAACGTGATTTGGTCAATGATCCATATATCTATACAATTATCTATGATGAAAATAGTCAATCTTGGAAAATTGCTGATGTGAGAAAAAATAGATGAAAAAGACAAACCAGCTGCTACTGACTCGAATCTTTAGCCTCATCCTGCTTCTTATTTTGTCGATCCTCTTGTTTGGCTGCATGGATAACCTCTTGAAGGAATTTGGATTGAACTCTTGGGTTAATTCAAGTTCGCAGGAAATCAGTTCACCTGCCCCTACCTCTTCGGCTATTGAGCCAAGTCAAAAGTACGGTCACTTAGCCTATGCAGAAGCACTACCCGCAGACTTAATCAAAATAGGCAGCTATGGACAGGGGGAGTATCAACGTTTTGAGTACCTGCACAAAGACGCAGCCGCCGCCTTGATGAAAATGATTAGTACAGCGCGGGATGAAGCGGGCATCTGGCTTGTACCTGTTTCAGGGTTTCGGGATCGCCAGAGGCAAACTTCACTTTGGCAAGAGCAAGTTGCACGCCAAGGATCTGAGGAATTGGCTGCTCGCTCCAGTGCTCCCCCCGGATATAGCGAACACCACACGGGCTATGCGATTGATTTGACCGATGGTGCAATGCACCCAGATAACGACATTAGCTCCGCATTTGCAAACTCCAAAGCCTATGCGTGGTTAAAAGACAATGCAAAACGTTTTGACTTTGAGTTGTCATTTCCTGAAAACAATACTCAAGGTGTGAAATATGAACCGTGGCACTGGAGATATGTGGGGACACCCGCTGCCCAACAGGTGTTTGCCCTAGCTCGCAAACGATCAGTTTCTGCCCAATAATTGAGAGTTGCCTTCATAGAAAAAAATTAGATATTTCCGTTTAAGGCTTATTTGTTCTCTGTCCGTGATGCAAAATGGGTAGACTAGGTACAGCCCTTTTTACAACGATGCCCCCTTCAAAACTGTGAAGAATGCTTATTTACTGCACCCGCCCCCAGTGTTCCCGCCCCTACAATGACCTGCCTGAACTAGATGGGGATGTCTCTGCTGGCAGCATCGGCCAAAAGTACTGTCCTAACTGCGGCATGCCCTTAATGTTGCGGGGGCGCTATGTTGCTCAACAAATCTTAGGGCAGGGGGGGTTTGGCATTACCTACCTCGCACGGGATTTAGATACCCCTGCCAAACGCCAGTGTGTGATCAAGCAACTGCAAGTAGAAACCTCTAACCCGGCTCTCTTGCAAAAAGCAGAAGATTTATTCAAGCGAGAAGCACGACTCCTAGAAAAACTAGGGGAGCATCCCCAAATTCCTACCTTATTTGCCTTTTTTCAAGAGCGGGTGAGCAGCACCACAGGAGAAGCCGAGCAAAACTATTTTTATCTAGTTCAGGAATTTATTGATGGCGATACGCTTGAGTCTGAACTAGCACAGCAAGGATACTTCAGTGAGGAAGAAGTTCGAATCATCTTGAAAGACCTCCTACCAGTTTTACAGTACATCCACGATCAAGGGGTCATTCATCGAGACATTAAGCCAGCAAACATCATTCGCCAGTCGGCCAAAAACAGTAGATTTCCAGGGCAGCGTCGCCTTTACCTGATTGATTTTGGTGCAGTCAAAGATGTTTCCCGGGTGACTGAAGTTGTAAAAGGGCATACAAGAATCTATACCGAGGATTATGCGGCACCAGAGCAACAAAGCGGCGAGCAGGTTTTTCCCAGTTCTGATTTGTATGCCCTAGCCGTGACCTGTGTTGTCTTGCTCACTGGCAAAGATCCTAGGGAACTATTTGATAACTATCATCACGCTTGGAACTGGCAAAAGCAGGTTCAAATTACACCAATTTTTCAGGATATTTTAGCAAAAATGTTGGCTCTTGACCCCAGAGATCGCTATCAATCTGCCAAGGAAGTCGAAGTCGCCCTAGCTGATCTACGAGTTGATGAACCGCCACCTCCACCATTAATTCCGTCAGTCAATTGGTTACTTGAGAAGTACAACAGTGGTTCATATACAGATTGGAGAGAACTACAGACCTATGTAACACCTGTTGGTTTAAGTCCCCACACCTATGAAGCAATTTTTATCGAGAATCGTTCTAATCCCAGTTATTGGGTGATCACAGATGTCAATCAGCAGTCTTGGCTAGTTCCCTCCCAAAAGGGAGAACTCAATTCTTACCTATTTCGGCAAACCTTACCCCAAAATCCTAGTGAAAAGTCAGGGCAACTTCTGAAACCCGCACGGGTTGAACGGCAAGATCAATACTGGAAGATGATTGAGGCAGGAAATGTTATCTATCAACCTCCGCCACGACCACCTAGACCTGATCCTCTTCAATTAGTTGTTATAGCATTTCTTTTTATAACATCTATAAGTATGTTTACAGCGATCGCTGTGATGTTACTTTCAAAAGGTTCCGGTTCTTCCAATCCACCACCGCCGCCACCTACTCCAGAACCGATCACCTCACCAACAAGTACACCAACGCTGACATCAACTGAAACGCCTACACTAGAGCCTTCGCCAACCAACGAAACAGACTCACCCACAAAACTATCGTGGAAACCTGCTTGTGGTTCTAGCCGCGTCCCTAAAGCCCGTTGGTGGCCAGTTCGAGGGCCAAGTGTTGCACTAAGTACTGTCAAACAGCGTTATTGTGGTGATGCCATTATTGTGGGTGGTCAAACCCAAGCCGCAAGTTTTCGCTCCAAGGAGGAAGCTGAAATTTTTGCAGACTTACTAAGTCGTGAGAGTGGGTATTCCTTCTACGTTGGTGAACCAAAATGGATAGATTAAGTAATAGAAGAAGCGAATCTAAACCTATATTGCAAAATGCTGGAAACTATCCTTTCCAAATGATTGTTCAACTTGTTTCTTTTGCAGGAGCAGCTTTAGTAATACTCATTTTATTAATCTTCATCAGCACTCTACTGGTTCAGTTGGATCGGTCTCAGTCTGCAAACCAACCAGCCGCACGACCGAGTTCAAGCACGATAACGAGTCAGACCAGTCAGACAAAGGCAGTGCAAAAGCAAACGCCGCTGACGCCTCAACCTTCTCCCGTCGTACCGCCATCAGGAACCCATCAACCGCTGCCGACGCCAAATGAATTTATCAACATTAACTACGACAATGCTGAAATCTATGCAGCCAAAATTCCTGCTAACTATGTAGCACTCACCTTTGATGATGGCCCGACACCGGAATACACGCTGCCCATCCTTGCGAAGTTACGCCAGTACGGTATGAAGGCAACCTTTTTTGTGATTGGCGGGCGTGTGGCTCAGCATTGTGAGATTTTGCAGCAGATCTATCGGGAAGGGCATGAAATTGGCAATCACACCTACGATCATCTGCTCTTGACCCAAGAATCCTCAGAGGCGCAGTGGGCACAGTTGGCGAAGAATCAGCAGCAAATCCATCAATGCTTGCAACAAATTGGTGTCAATTATTACCCGCGTTGGTTTCGTGCCCCCTATGGTGATCAAAATGCTCAGGTCTTAGCCCAGGTCAAGGCCTTGGAGATGAATTCTGCCCTTTGGTCATTGGATACCCACGATTGGCATATTGAGACGACGGCAACGATGATTGCCAACAGTGTGATTCAGGGGGGCGATCGCCAACTGGTGCTGATGCACGATGGCACTGAATTCAACCCAGCCATGCAGCAAAATCCCCAACTCAATCCCAGTCGGCAACGAACCGTAGAGGCACTGGAGCAGATTCTTGCCGATTACCGCGCCAAGGGCATTTCGAGTTTGACCCTGTCACAGGCTTTTCGTTAGAAGCCATAGTGTTCAATCGCTTCAAGAATCCCTTGGGCATAGTGACCTTGGGCAAAGTAAATATGGGGGCGATCGCGCAACTTTTCCAATTCAGGACTATGATTACCCACAACAACGGCAAGGGTATTCCCCGTCAGCATTTGCTCGTCATTACCAGAATCGCCAGCCACTAACAGTTTTTGCAGCGGATAGCCCCACTTGAGGGCAAGATAGCGCAGGGCATCGCCTTTTGAGGCACGGAGGGGCAAAATATCCAAGAATTGATTGTGGGAGAAAATTGGCCGACAATGGAGTTTCTGCTGCCGTAGCAGACGCAACACCGGTGTAATACTGGGGAGAACAGTGGTATCCACGTTGTAGCTAATTTTGTGGGAGCGTTGATTTTCTGGGGGTTGCAGTGTCAGGCCTGCCACATCGGCGAGGGTGTCTCTGACCCGTTGGGGTTCCCAGCGATAGCTAATGTGCTGCTGCCAACTGGTGTCGGGAACCAAGTGAGGGCCATAGTGAATTTCACTGCCCACGGACGTAATTAACACATCGGGAATCGGCACGCCCCATTCATGGAGAACCTCTAGGGTAATTTCGAGGTGACGCCCCGTTGCCACCCCAAAGCCTATTTCAGGACGGCGTTGCAGAAGGGCCAAGAGTCGCTCAAGGGCAGGGCGATCGCCAATCAAGGTATTGTCAATATCACTAATCAACAGGCGTTCGAGGGTGAGCAGGCGGTTCCGTGTCAGGGTCGTTGGCAGTTTATTACTCTGGTACTGGGCGGGTTGGCGTTGCACACTCAACACGGGCAAGACTGATTTTTCCGCGAGTTGATCAAGGGCATGCAGATACATCTCCACATGACTGCGCCAAGAGTAGTGGGCTTGTACCCCCTTAAGGCCATTGTCTGCCCAAGTCTGCCACTGGCTATCACTTTGAAAGGCTTGATGCAGGGCGCTGCGAATGGCTTCTAGATCAAGGGCATCAAAGAGCAACCCATTGCGACAGTGGCGGATAATCTCTTGGGGGCCGCCATCCGCCGTGGCCAAAATCGGTAATCCACAGGCAGCCGCTTCAATGAGCGTCAGGCCAAAGGGTTCAGTGAGGGCAGGATTGATAAAGACCCCCCGTTGCTGCGCCGCTAAACGGTAAAGATCGGGGACTTCATCGCTTGTGTGGGTTTTCGGATAGGCGACTTTGCCATAGAGGTCATAGCGATCGACCAGTAAAAAGAGTTCCGTCAATACTTGGCGAGGGCTGGCCTCCATCTTGCTAATATCGGTGCGATTGCCAAGCACTAAGACGAGATTCGCTCGCTCCTGCAAAAAGGGATCGGTGCCATAGACATTGAGCAACGCAGCCACATTCTTGCGCGGTACTGGTCGGGAGAGGCAAAAGATGAAGGGCTTTTCCGGTTCCACCAAAAAGCGACGCAATTCCTTGCGAAAAGGCAAATCCGCTGGCACAGGGGCTGGATAGAAACGGCTGGTATCTACCCCCGGTGGAATCACCGCCATCCGCGCCGGGTCGTATTGATCGTAGAGGCGATACTGCTCTTCGACCTCCTGATGAGTACTGGCAATAATCAGTGCCGCACTGGCAAGGGTTTGCTCCTCGGCTTCAATGCGAGTCGTAAAGTGAAACTGCTCCTCAATGGCATCGGGCTTACTGCCCTGGGCAAGGAGTCGCTGTCGCTTGACCCGGCCGAGGGAATGCCCAGTGTGAACAAGGGGAACCCCCAACCAACCGGCAACACGGCAGCCCACATAACCGGCATCGGCATAGTGACTGTGGATCACATCGGGCATGCGGCCACTTTGGCGGAGATGGCGCAACAGTTCATCGGCAAATACGTCTAAATAGGGCCAAAGCACTTCCTTGCGCAAATAGCGGCGAGGGCCACAGGCCAGACGGACAATGCGGGCGCGATCGCCAATTCGCTCAATGGGCTGGGCATAGTCAGGACTGACCTTGGCATCGGGAATCAGACGAGTGACCAAATCCACCTGCGCCACGCGGGGATGCGCTGCAAGGGTTTTTGCCAGTTCGACCACATAGCGCGTTTGTCCTCCCGTATCAGCATCGCGTCCCAGTTCAAGGCGATCGCCCCGAATCAAACCATGAATACTAATGAGGACAATGTATAATCCCTCTTGCATAGCCGCTCCCTTACTTGGTGCACTACAACCCAATTGGGGGTTATCCTCACCCTACTGAAAAACATGAGCATTGTCCAAAAACCCATGGCGGCAATCCCCCCAGCAATTCATCTCAGAGAGGTCTGCTTTGGCTGGTCTCCAGAGGTTTTAGTGCTGGATCGGGTGTCCCTAGAAATCCCGCGGGGGCAACTGTGGATGCTCCTCGGTCGCAATGGCAGTGGTAAGTCAACGCTGGTGCGTATTTTGGGGGGTCTCTTGCAGCCCCAAAGCGGTGAAGTCTATGTGGAGCAGCCCCTTGGCTTTGTCTTCCAGAACCCCGATCACCAACTGGTGATGCCCAGTGTCGGTGCGGATATTGCCTTTAGTCTCAATGGCGAGGCTCTCAACTATTGGCAGGTACGCGAGCGCGTCAGTGCTGCTCTGCAAGCAGTCAATTTACAGGGGCTAGAACGTCGTCCCATCTATGCCCTCAGTGGCGGCCAGAAACAGCGGGTGGCCATTGCCGGGGCGATCGCTCGCCATTGTCGGGTGCTGTTGCTCGATGAACCCACGGCACTCCTTGACCCCGATAGCCAGCGGGAACTCTTGGGCTACGTACGCCAACTGGTCAACAGCCAAGGGATCACCGCGCTGTGGGTCACCCATCGTCTCGATGAACTGGCGCAAGCAGATGGTGCCATTGTTCTGGATCGTGGCAAAGTGATTGGCCAAGGGGCACCCAGTGACATGATGCCTCTGCTGCACGCTTGAAAAGCCAACCGTTGGGATCTCTCAAACCGCTGGCAGTCCTCTTGGGCTGCTATGATCAAGGACTAGAGATATAGAATGCTTGCATACGAATTCACCTGTAGGATTGAATTATTGCATTAGGAGCGATCGCCATGACTGAAACGCCTCAAACCCCACCCCCCGAAGAACCCACAGCCAAAGCTGCCCGTCCCGCCCGTCGCAGCAATCCGCCCGGCAAAGAAAATAGCGGTCAAATGGTCTCCCTTGCCGAAAAAACCGCTCTTGCCCCCGCAGGCACAACCACAGCCAGTGATATTGTGGTGTGGCAAACCTTTAATAGTGCCGGCTTACGTCCCATTGAAGCCAGTCCCGTGCAAGTGGTGCACATGATCAAAGATGCCGGCGAGCGTCCTGTGCTCAGCAGTGGCCTGCAAATCTATGACAGCATTAACTCCGCCGGTATTCGCCCCATCGTAGCCACCAATTTCCGCGTGGTGGAAACCCTGAACATCATGGGGGTGCGCCCCGTGGCGGCGGATGACTTTGAAATTGTCGAAACAGTGAATTGGATGGGCATTCGTCCGATTACCACCAGTGGCCTGCACATTGCTGAAACCTATTATTCTGCTGGGGAACGCCCTGTGGCTTCCAATATTATTGATGATTCACCCGTCCTCATGGGCTATCTGGACTAGGGTCACAGTGTTGACCATTCAACCCTTTAGGTGGGGGAATGGCAGTCTGAATGGCCATTGATCCCTATCGGCACCTGCTGCGGCCACTTCTTTTTTCTGGGATGCAGGCGGATCCAGAATTTCTGCACCAGCAGTTTATCTCCCTCTGTGGGTGGCTCAATCAGGACCGTGCCCTGAGCACTTGGCTGCGACAGCAACTTCAGCAACGCTATGCCCTTTCAGATCCCCGTTTAGAACGGCAGGTGTGGGGACTGCGCTTTCCCAATCCCATTGGTTTGGCGGCAGGGTTTGATAAGAATGGCGTCGCCCGCAGTGTCTGGTCGGCCTTTGGCTTTGGCTTTGCGGAGTTGGGCACCGTCACTTGGCAGCCACAAGCGGGAAATCCGCGTCCGCGCCTCTTTCGCTTAACGGCCGATCGCGCAGCGATTAATCGCATGGGGTTTAATAATGCTGGCGCAGAGGCCATGGCCGCCCTTTTGGAGCGATCGCCCGCACCGACGATTCCCATCGGCATTAATCTGGGCAAGTCAAAAATCACCCCTTTGGAAGCTGCAAAAGAGGATTACTTAGCCAGTTTTCGCCGCCTGTATCCCTTTGGCGATTATTTCGTGATTAATGTGAGTTCGCCCAACACACCGGGGTTACGGGATCTGCAAGCCAAGGAACAGCTGGAACCCATTGTGGAGACGCTACAAACCGCCAATCACCCCCGCAAGCCCCTGCTCCTGAAAATTGCCCCCGATTTGAGTTGGGAGCAGATTGCCGCAATTCTTGATCTGATTCAAACCTATGAACTCGCCGGCATTGTGGCCACCAATACCACCGTGGCGCGGGAAGGGCTGAAAACCCAGATAATTCCTCAGACGGGGCGATCGCCGGCGGACGAGGCGGGAGGTCTCAGTGGTGCCCCTTTGCGCGATCGCGCCACTGCTGTGATTCGCTTTATCCACAACGAGACCCAAGGCACTTTGCCGATTATTGGGGTGGGGGGGATTTTCACGCCAGAGGATGTGATCGAAAAACTAGCGGCCGGTGCGACACTGGTGCAACTCTACACCGGTTGGATTTACCAAGGACCGAGCCTATTGCGGGAGTTGCTCCAAGGCCTCTTAGCCCACGCCGCCGATCCAGAGAAACCAGAGAAATAGCCTCTATGCCCTTGTCAAGGGGAGCATTCTGATTGTTAACTTTTCTATAGTATTGTCCCTATATTTTACGAAAGTATAAAAATATGACCGTTTCGCCCGAACAGATTGACCGCATTGTTTCCAACCAGCACCATGACCCCTTTGAAATTTTGGGCTGTCACCAGATCAGTGAGAATGGCCAATCCGTGTGGGCGGTACGCGCCTATTTACCCAATGCCGAACGGGTGAGTGTTCTCTGTCCAGAGCAGCGGCAAGAATATCCGATGACGCCGGTTCACCACCCGCACTTTTTCGAGTGCCACATTCCCGTGGCCGAACTCAATAACTACCAACTGAAAATCTACGAAAATGGCCACGAGCGCGTCATCTATGACCCCTACGCCTTCCGCTCCTCAAAGCTGACGGATTTTGATATTCATCTCTTTGCCGAGGGCAATCACCACCGCATCTATGAAAAACTCGGGGCACATCTGCTCACAGTCGATGGCGTTGCAGGGGTGTATTTTGCCGTCTGGGCACCCAATGCCCGCAATGTCTCTGTCATTGGCAACTTTAACCACTGGGATGGCCGCAAACACCAAATGGCACGACGCGGCAATGGCATCTGGGAACTCTTTATCCCCGGCTTGGGTGTGGGCGAGCACTATAAGTACGAAATTAAGAACCAAGACGGCCACATCTACGAAAAATCAGATCCCTACGGCTTCTACCAAGAACCGCGTCCCAAGACTGCTTCCATTGTCACCGACCTCAATAGCTACGAATGGGGCGATAACGACTGGCTGGAAAAACGGCGCCACACCGACCCCCTCACCCAACCGATTTCCGTCTTTGAGGTGCATTTAGGATCGTGGCTCCATGCCTCAATGGAAGACCCCCCCATTGGTGCTGATGGCCAACCCCAAGAACCCGTACAGGTGGCAGAACTCAAGCCCTGGGCACGCTTTCTCACCTATCGCGAATTGGCGGCCAAACTCATTCCCTACGTCAAGGAATTGGGCTACACCCACATTGAACTCTTGCCCGTTGCTGAGCATCCCTTCGATGGCTCTTGGGGCTATCAAGTCACTGGCTACTACGCCCCCACCTCTCGCTATGGCAGTCCCCAAGACTTTATGTATTTCGTGGATCAGTGCCACCAAAACGGTATTGGTGTGATTGTGGATTGGGTACCGGGGCACTTTCCGAAGGATGGCCACGGCCTCGCCTTCTTTGATGGCACCCACCTCTACGAACACGCGGATCCCCGCAAGGGCGAACACAAGGAATGGGGAACCCTTGTCTTTAACTATGGTCGCCACGAGGTGCGCAATTTTCTGGTGGCCAATGCCCTCTTTTGGTTTGACAAGTACCACATTGACGGTATTCGCGTGGATGCCGTGGCCTCGATGCTCTATCTAGACTATGCCCGCAAGGAGGGTGAGTGGGTACCCAATGAATACGGCGGACGGGAAAATTTAGAGGCGGCTAATTTTCTGCGCCAAGTCAACCACGTGATCTTTAGCTACTTTCCGGGAATTCTGTCGATCGCTGAGGAGTCAACGGCCTGGCCGATGGTCTCTTGGCCAACCTACATGGGGGGACTGGGCTTCAACCTGAAGTGGAATATGGGTTGGATGCACGATATTCTGGACTACTTCAGCATGGATCCGTGGTTCCGCCAGTTCCACCAAAACAATGTCACCTTTAGTATGTGGTATCACCACAGCGAGAACTTTATGCTGGCACTCTCCCACGATGAGGTGGTGCACGGCAAGAGTAACATCATTGGCAAAATGCCGGGCGATCGCTGGCAGAAATTTGCGAATCTGCGCTGTTTATTTGCCTACATGTTCACCCACCCCGGCAAGAAAACAATGTTCATGGGGATGGAGTTTGCCCAATGGAGCGAGTGGAATGTCTGGAGCGATTTAGAGTGGCACCTGCTGCAATACGAACCCCACCAGCAAACCAAACGCTTCTTTGAGGATCTCAATCGCCTCTACCGTTCCCAACCTGCCCTCTATACTCAAGATTTCAAACAGGAGGGCTTTGAGTGGATTGACTGTAGCGATAACCGCCATAGCGTTGTTTCCTTTATCCGCTGGGATAAGGACTACCAAGATTTTGTGGTTGTCGTCTGTAACTTTACACCGCAGCCCCATAGTCACTACCGCATTGGTGTCCCAGAGCATGGCTTTTATAGTGAACTGTTTAACAGTGATGCCCGCGAGTATGGCGGCAGCAATATGGGCAATTTGGGCGGTAAATGGGCGGATGAATGGCCTTACCACCACCGTCGCTATTCCCTTGATCTGTGCTTGCCCCCATTAGCTGTGCTGATCCTGAAACTGGATCGCGAGAAGACAGCGGCGGAGCGGGCACGCTATAACCTCAAGTCCTAAGTCTCGAGAATTCCCGCTTGGACTTGCCAAAGGCTGTAATAAACTCCCTGCTGAGCAAGGAGTGCTTCGTGGGTTCCCTGTTCGACAATTTCACCGCGCTCAAGGACATAGATGCAGTCGGCATGGCGAATGGTGGAGAGGCGGTGGGCAATGGCAATCGTCGTGCGATGTGCCGTAATGTGGGCTAGCGATCGCTGGATGGCGGCTTCCGTTTCGTTATCCACTGCTGAGGTGGCTTCATCGAGAACCAGAATCGGTGGGTCTTTAAGAATCGCGCGGGCGATCGCCAGCCGTTGCCGCTGACCGCCAGAGAGTTTTTGCCCCCGTTCCCCCACCACCGTGTCGTACCCTTGGGGCAGTTGCTCGATAAATTCATGGGCTTCGGCCAGTTTTGCCGCGTGGATGACGTCGGAAAGGGTTGCCCCCGGACTGCCATAGGCAATGTTTTCAAAGACAGTGCCGTGGAAGAGAAAGACATCTTGACTCACCCAACCAATGGCGCCGCGCAAATCCCGCAGCCGATACTCGCGAATATCCACACCATCAATGAGGATGCGCCCTTCTTGCGCCTCATAGAACCGCAGTAACAATTTCACAAGGGTACTTTTGCCGGATCCCGTGGAGCCGACAATGGCGATCGTCTGACCCGCAGGGACGTGTAAACTCACATTTTTCAGGACAGGAGCACGCCCAGCATAGGCAAAGCTGACGGATTCAAAGCGCACCTCCCCTTTGACATGGCGCGGATCAAGGGGGCGATCGCCCGTACAAATGGCGATCGGCGTTTCCAGCAAATTCAGCACCCGCTGCGTTGAGGCCATGGCTCGCTGATACTGATCCAGTGTTTCCCCCAAACGAGTCAAGGGCCAGAGCAAGCGTTGAATCAGATAAACCATCGTGCTGTAGGCGCCCACATCCAAGCGCCCCTGAAAAGCCGCAAAGCCCCCCAGCACCAACGTTCCCGTAAAGCCAAATAGGATCACAAAGCGAATCAGGGGAATATAGGCAGCACTCAGGCGAATGGCGCGGCGATTACTCTGTTGGTATGCTTCACTATCCCAGCGCAGGCGCTCCAATTCGTAGGCTTCGGCAGTAAAGCTCTTAATCGTTTGAATGCCCGTGATATTGTTGGCCAAGCGTTCATTGAGGAGTCCCGCCTTTTCCCGCACATCGGCATAACGAGGGGCGAGTCGCCGCTGAAAGATGACGGATCCCCAGAGAATAAAGGGCATCGGCAGCATTCCCCAGATCGCCACATTGGGCGCCAAATAAAAGAAAACCCCACCAATCACTAGGACGGTGGTTGTGACTTGCAACACCTCATTGGCACCGCCATCCAAAAAGCGCTCGAGTTGGTTAATGTCATCGTTGAGAATCGAGAGCAACACCCCACTGCTGCGCTCTTCAAAAAAGGCCAAATCCATCTCTTGGACATGGGCATAGGTCTCAAGGCGCAGGTCGTGTTGAATCTGCTGGGCTAAGTTCCGCCAACTGCGGGCATAGGCATACTCAAACAGCGACTCCAAGCTCCAGATCACAAACGATAGGCCGGCCAAGGCCAACAGTTGCTGCTCAAAGGTCACTAGACCCCAGCGGGCGAAGAGGGAATCCTGCCGCTTCACCACCAGATCCACCGCAATCCCAATCAGAACCGGGGGAGCGAGGTCAAAAATTTTATTGAGGACAGAGTAGAGGGAGGCAAACCCCACTTGGCGTTGGTAGCGTTGGCTGTGGTGCAGGAGTCGTAAAAACGGATGCAAGGCTTCTTGGCCTCCCCAAAGTGCAAGATGATCGCGGGCAAGCAAATCACTCGCCTAATTCTTAAGATAGGCTAAAGAATTGCCCACTTGGGGAACAACGCCTCCAACTCTACTGCCGGCCTCTTAAACTGAGGCTTTTCCTGCCTCCTGAATCGGTACCCACTCCGTATGGAAGGTTCCTGGTTTATCGATTCGCTCGTAGGTATGGGCACCAAAGAAGTCCCGCTGGGCTTGGGTGAGATTTTGCGGCAGGCGATCGCGCCGATAGCTGTCGAAGTACTCTAGGGACGCACCAAAGGCAGGCACGGCAATCCCAGCCCGAGTCGCCTCCACCAAGACCTCCCGCCACGCCGCCTGTTTATCGAGGATGGTTTGCCGAAACTCGGGCGCCAGCAGCAGATTGGCCAGTTGGGGATTTTCGCTGTAGGCCTGCTTAATCTTATTCAGGAAGCCAGCCCGAATAATGCAGCCCCCTTTCCAGATGCGGGCAATCTCGCCAAGGTTCAGTTGATTATCAAAGAGTTCTTGGGAGCCTTTGGCAATCAGAGCCATCCCTTGGGCATAGGAGCAGATTTTTGAGCAGTAGAGGGCATCACGAATTTTGCCAATGAATTCCTCAGTATTGCCGCTAAAGTGAGCCGCAGGACCGGGGAGGACTTGGGCAGCCGCCATCCGTTCGGCTTTGATCGAGGACATGATGCGGGCATTCACGGCAGCGGTAATCGTTGGAATCGCCACCCCCATTTCAAGGGCACTTTCCACCGTCCAGCGACCGGTTCCCTTTTGACCTGCCGCATCCACAATCACATCCACAAGGGGGAGATGGGTTTCTGGGTCAATATAGGTGAAAATCTGGCTAGTAATTTCAATCAAAAATGAGTTGAGTTCGGGGGTCTCATTCCAGCTTTTGAAAACCTCATGGAGTTGCTGGTGATTGAGACCAAGGAGGTTTTTCAGTAGGTCATAGGCCTCGGCAATGAGTTGCATATCGCCATACTCAATACCGTTGTGCACCATCTTGACAAAGTGCCCCGACCCCCCCGGTCCAATGTAGGTGACACAGGGGCCATCATCCACTTGCGCTGCAATTTTGGTGAGAATGGGTTCGAGGGCTTGATAGGCCTCACGACTACCGCCGGGCATGAGACTGGGGCCATTGAGGGCACCTTCTTCACCACCGCTGACCCCCATACCAAAGAAGCACAGTCCTGCCGCCTCCATTTCAGCAACGCGGCGTTCGGTATCCGTGTAGAGGGAGTTGCCCCCATCAATGAGGATGTCGCCGGGTTCAAGGAGTGGCTTGAGTTGCTGGATCAGGTCATCCACGGGTTTGCCGGCTTTAACCATCGCCAAAATGCGGCGGGGACGCGACAGGGAAGCAACAAATTCCTCAAGACTATAGGTGGCCTTGAAGCGGCGGCCGGCAGCTCGTTCGGCCATGAACGCTTCGGTGCGGGCGGGGGTGCGATTATAAACCGCCACGGAGAATCCATTTCGCTCCACATTGAGGGCAAGGTTTTCCCCCATGACAGCGAGGCCAATGACGCCAAAATCTTGCTGTGACATACATCCGTCCTGCAATGGCAAGGATCACTTCCACCATAGCGGCAAGCTCAGCAAGAGGAATGGAAGAAGGTATTAACTTTTAAGCCAACCCCACCAGTTTTTCACTCAACTCCCAAAGGCGGCGGGCTTTTTGCTCATCACTCCCCTCTGCCGAGAGTTCTTGGACAAAGGCCTTGCGACCCTCTTTTTGGCGGTTACCCCAGCTCCAGTGCACCCCCGACTGGCGAAATTCTGGATCTGCCACCACCATGGCGACGCGCTCACCCGCTAGTTCTTGGGTGACATAGCCGCCGGTAATGTTTTTCTGGAAGAGGGGGAAGAGCTTCTGAAAGAGGGGAAAGTGGTTGCGAAATAGAGGGGTGTCCGCCACACAGCCCGGATACAAGGAGCTAAAGACAATCCCCGTCGAATCATGGAAGCGGCGATGCAGTTCCCGCGCCGTCAGCATATTGCAGAGTTTGCTGTCTTTGTAGGCCTTGCCCGACTTGAAGGGCTTGCCGTTAATCATGGCAATGGGTTTCTTGAAGCCCTTTTCAAAGCCTTCGAGGTTGCCCAAATCGGGGGGAGCAGGAACGGGAATTTTACCGCCGAGTTCTTTGCGGTTGGCCGTCACCGTACCGAGAATCACCAAGCGTTTATCGCTTTCGGGAGACTTCTTCAAATCATCGAGGAGGAGGTTGGCCAAAAGAAAGTGCCCCAAATGGTTGGTGGCCACACTGATTTCATAGCCATCCACACTGTAGATCGGTTCCTTGAGCAGGGGATAATAGACAGCGGCATTGCAGACAAGGGCACGCAAGGGGCGATTCAATGCCCGAAATGACTCCACAAAGCCGCGCACGCTGGCCAACGAGGACAAGTCCAAGTGCAAAATCGTGTAGGCCTCGGGCGGAATCTGCAAGTCTTGGGCGGCTTGCTCTGCTTTTTCAAGATTGCGGCAAGCCATAACAACGTGCCAGCCCCGATTGGCTAAGGCTTTGGTGGCATACAATCCGACTCCAGAGGATGCACCCGTAATAATGACCGTTGGGCGTGACTGATCACTCATAGGTTCTGTGGCATACCTGCGGTAACGTCGCTATTGATCCTGCCATAGAAGCGATCGTCCCCTAGGAGCATCCCCAGCGATCATTTACAGTTACTTAATAAATAGACTCGATAGTTAATCAAGTTTTGTATCTAGCTTGCCTCTCACCTATTTTCAGGATTAACCCCACTCTATGACCATCTCCCAAACCCTGCCGCCGTGGCTGCGCAAACCCCTTGGCAAAGCCAGTGAACTCTCCACCGTTCAACGCCTCGTGCGCCACTATGGCATCCACACCATCTGTGAAGAGGGACGCTGTCCCAATCGCGGTGAATGCTATGCCCAAAAAACCGCCACCTTTTTACTCTTGGGTGCCACTTGTACTCGTGCCTGCGCCTTTTGCCAAGTGGAGAAAGGCCACGCTCCTGCTGCGGTTGATCCAGAGGAACCGGCGAAAATTGCGGCTGCTGTGGCTACCTTGGGATTGCGCTACGTGGTTTTAACCTCTGTGGCTCGCGATGACTTACCCGATCAAGGGGCGGGTCAATTTGTGGCCACCATGCAGGCGATTCGCCAACGTTGCCCCGGCACTGAAATTGAAGTCCTCACCCCCGACTTTCGCATGGATCGGGGTCGGGTGTCCCAACGGGACTGCATTGCCCAAATTGTGGCGGCACAGCCTGCCTGCTACAACCATAACCTTGAAACTGTGCGCCGCCTACAAAGCCCTGTGCGACGGGGTGCCACCTATGAGAGTTCACTACGGGTCTTAGCAACGGTCAAAGAGCTGAATCCCGACATTCCCACAAAATCAGGACTGATGTTGGGCTTGGGAGAAACCGAGGCAGAGGTGATTCAAACTCTAAAAGATTTGCGAGCCGTGGGGTGCGATCGCCTGACCTTGGGACAATATTTAGCCCCCTCGTTGAATCACTTACCTGTGGTCAAGTATTGGACACCTGAAGAATTTAACACCTTGGGCAATATTGCACAGGAACTGGGCTTTTCCCACGTGCGATCGGGGCCTCTTGTACGTAGCTCCTACCATGCAGCAGATGCCGCACCAACCCCAGAAGCGTGATAGGTACCCTATTCACTCAGGGAAGTACTTACCCCTTGTGGTCACCATCACGGCTCCCCGCTCCCGAATCAACGCCTTGGCTGCCCGCTCAACGCGATAGCCAAAAAACAGGGGACGAATTTCCTCAGTCGCTTCCACTTGAGCCACCAGATTCAAAAACCGCTCCACCTCAGATTCGGTGATATTGCTTTTGACTTCCCCCAGCACCAGAATCGGTTCTCCATGGACTTGACCACGGATGACCAAGTCAAACTCATAACTGCCGTTGCGTAGGGGTAGGGTATCCCGCTCACAAAATTCGATTTCCATGCCCCAGCGATATTCGAGAATCTCTGGCACCACTTCTAGAGCAAGGTCTTCCAGCGACCCACCCAAGGCTTCACTGAGTCCGCCCACTTGGCGTGCAAGTTGTTTGACAGCTCGTTCGGTGCGCTTTTGCGCTTCAGCCAGTTCTGCAACAGCAACAGCTAGCTGATCCACTCGTTCTTCAGTGCGTTTTTGGGCTTGAGCTAGTTCCTCGACTCGCTCCTCAGTGCGTTTTTGGGCTTGAGCCAATTCGCCTACGATAGACTTCAGCTCATTGAAGTCTCTTGCTCTCACCAAATCGTTGTAGGCTTCATTGATCACTTCTGCAAGCAGATGCGCCTGTTCGGGAGGAAACGCCGTCCGCAGCTTTTCTTCAAGGGCAGAGGTCATTGCATCTATGAAATCTTGGCTGTACTTTATATTCTATCGACCGGACAGGGCTTCTCTGGTTTCCATGCTCTGTATCAAGAAAACTGCTTGTGCGCACTCCTACCACGCCAGCGAGACGGATGAAATTTCAGTGTCAACAAATCAAAACAAAGTATTTGACAAATCAAAGGGGAAGCACTTAAAATTTATCAGAACTTGCATAATCGGCTTGCAACACATTTAGGCCATATTGTGTAAGCTAAGTACTAGGGGACAGCAGAATGAGTTGATCGCTCTGCCGAACCCAGACGCTCGTGAGTGAGGAGTAACATCGTGAAAAAGACTTACCTGTTAGCAGGTAGCTTGAGCCTACTGGGTGTGGTCGCAGGGGCTAACATTGCTACCGCAAATGAACCCACCAACTTTGAAAACCTGATTGCTGCTGAACCACAAAATCTCCAAGTTTCTGAAGCACTGCCTGCTCCCAACACCATTGCAGACGCTTCTAATACCATTACCTCTGTTAATCAGCTTCTCGCCAACGAAGAATCGATGGGGCAGGTGACCTCTGTCTCCCAGCTCTCTGATGTCCGCCCCACCGACTGGGCTTACCAAGCACTGGCTTCTCTCGTTGAGAAATACGGCTGTATCGCGGGTTATCCCGATGGTACCTTCCGTGGCAACCGTGCCGCCACCCGTTATGAAATGGCAGCCGCTTTGAACGCCTGCCTCGATGTGATTAGCGATCGCTTTGCCACCAAAGAAGACCTTGCCACATTACAACGACTGATGGATGAGTTCGCTGCCGAACTCGCCACCCTGCGCGGTCGCGTGGACAACCTCGAAGCCCGCACTGCCGCTCTCGAAGCTACCCAATTCTCGACTACTACTAAATTGACGGGTACGGCTGTAATGTCCGTTCAAGCAGGTGGACGCCCTAGCAGCAATTCCCTTCGTCGTTCAGTTAATCCCGTTGGCATACCAGGTGATCCTAACAATGTCAACTTGGGTGGTGGCTACAACGTTTTACTGGCCTCTGGGCGCCCGAACCCCACAGTTATCGCTGGTGTGATCCTCAACCTCAACACTAGCTTTACAGGTACAGACCTCCTACAAACAAGTTTGTCCACTGGAAACGGTGGCTTTGATGCCATTAGTACCTATGGAATTGGTCTGAACCAGAATTTGAATGATACTTTTGCTGGTTTGCCCTTCTTTAACCCTAGCCAGTACTACTGGTCTGGCTTTGGTCCCAATGTTAGTCTGTATCGATTGGCCTATAGCTTTAAGCCGACCCAAGACATCACAATTACCGCAGGGCCTCAGTTCTACCCCAGTGACATTATTGACACAAATAGCTGGGCGAACTCTCCTGCCAGCGACTTTGGCACCTACTTTTTCATTAATAACCCCTTCATTGTTCCCTATGCAATGAATTTTCTCGGTGGCGCAGGTGCTGCCATCCAGTGGAATCCTAATGAAGGACCTTTCACAGTCCGTGCATTGTATGTCGCGGCGGATGCAGGCAATGCAATTCGTAATGGTAACGTATTTGGTGCAAATGATGTTGCCCTGAGTTCAGGTTTTGCAGGTGATCCCTACCAAGCCTCTCTTGAGCTAGAGTATGCCAACACGTTTGGTGGTGGTCGCAACAGTTACTCTGTGAAGCTTCAAGGCACCTATGCCAAAGTCTTTGGTGTTGAAAGCCAAGCGGGCGGGATCAACTTTGAAGTGAATCTTGGCCGTCTAGGTATCTTTGGCCGTGCTGGTGTTGCTGGCATTCCGAATGGTTATGTTCCCATAGTTTCTCCACTACCTTTTGCTCAAGGCTTTCCACCTGATCCTGCTGGCATGATGGCCTATAGCTTTATGGCAGGTATTGGCTACAAAGATTTGCTGGTACCTGGCTCTGTCTTAGCTGCTGCTGCGGGTGCTCCATTCATCAACAGTGCTCCTCGCTTTGGTCCAAACGGCATTTTCAATAATGCCAACCAAGTTAATGTTGAGGCCTTCTACAAATTCCCCATCAGCGACAACATCAGCATCACACCTATCTTTACGGCGATCATCAATCCCAACAATACCAACGGTGGTGGGATTATCTCTGGTCAGCCAATTCTCCAAGGTGTGATTCGGACTACGTTCACGTTCTAGAGCGGGTGAATTTGCCCTCACCTTGGATCCCTCTCCCCTGTGGAGGGGGATTTTTTATGGGAAGTATTTACCGCGTGTGGTGACCATCACCGCGTCGCGATCGCGAATCAACTCTTTAGCTGCCCGTTCTAGGCAATAGCCAAAAAAGAGGGGGCGAATCTCCTCGGGCGCTTCCACCTGAGCGACAAGATTCAAAAATCGCTATTCCAGAATCTCTGGCACCACCTCAAGGGCAAGGTCTTCGAGCGACCCACCCAAGGCTTCACTGAGGCCGCTTACTTGGCGTGCGAGTTGTTTGACTGCTCGTTCAGTGCGCTCCTGCGCCGCCGCCAGTTGATCCACTCGTTCCTCTGTTCGTTTCTGAGCTGCCGCCAGTTCTTCGAGCCGTTCTTCCGTGCGCTTCTGGGCTTGAGCCAGATCCGTGACAATTGACTTCAGTTCGTTGAAGTCTTTCGCTTTAACCAAGTCGTTATAGGCCTCACGAATCACTTCCGCCAGTAGGTGCGCTTGTTCTGGCGAGAATACCGTAATACCGTCCGTGGCTTTTCTTCAAGAACTGAGGTCATTGGTAATCATAGCAAGAGAATAAAGGAGGTGCAGTTTACTATCCTTTGTGAAGGTCATTAACTTTTCTGAAGTTTTCTTTCATCTTTTCGCCAGTACTGCTTAATATAATCAACACATCGGTATTCTTAAGCACAACTCTTACTTAAGGATAGCTCCATATCTCAATTAGTTTTATTGTCAAATATCGCTGGTTGCTGCCGAAGTGGTACGAGGCTTCGGTGGGGGTAGCAGCTCGGAGGTTAATATGATGACATCAGATCGCGGTTTTAGTGGCGGGGGAACACCACAGTTTACAGAAACACTTCAGCCGGAACGATTACTCCAGCAACTCAGCACTTCAGGAGGCACAGGTTGCTTCAGGGTGACTGTGAAGGAGCAGCAGTGGTTTCTTTACTTTGATCAGGGAAGTATTGTCTATGCTACCCATACGATTGAACCGGGCGATCGCTTTGAACGACATCTACGACAACTCAGCCAAATCGTTCCTGCCCTTGATCGCGAGTTACGTGCCCAAGTCCGACAGCAGTGGGAGCAGGCCAATACCCCAACCCCGATCTATGAGTATGAGAGTCTGCGCTGGTTGCTCACTCAAGAAATTATTACCCTAGAACATTTTAGCCGTCTAGTAGAGGGGCTGATCGTTGAAGTCCTAGAGTCGTTTTTATACCTCAAGAGCGGTCACCATCAACTCGTGCCCTATGTCGAAGTGCCGATTGTCAGCCGCTTTGACCCCACCCGACTGATTCAGCAGTGCAAATCCCAAATTCAGCAGTGGCTGAGCCTTGGCCACAAAATTGTCTCGCCTTTTCAGCGACCCTACTTCTTTAGTGGTGCCCAAGTCAATTTAACCCCAGAGCAGCAGCAACGCTTGGGGTCTATGTTGCGGGGGTTTAGCTTTCGCCACTTGGCAGTGCTCATGAACCAAAATGAAATTGCCTTGGTGCGTAGCCTCTTACCATTGATTGATAAAGGAGCCGTAGTCGTTCGTGAGCCGCAACATCCCTTTGATTTGCTGCCCAGTTTTGATACCAGTTTGTGGCAGGAAACCACGCCCACAGTGGCAGAGGAAAGTGGTGATCTCAGCAGTGGCTTTTTTACGTCCCAAGTGCAAAACCGTACCTATCGGATCATCTGCATCGACGATAGTCCGACAATGCTCAATGAAATTAAGCGTTTTTTGGCGGATGATGCCTTTGAAGTCATTGCCCTCAATGATTCTGTCAAAGCCCTGATGGAGGTGATGCGCCTCAATCCAGATCTGATCCTGCTGGACGTGGGGATGCCTAACATTGACGGTTATAAGTTTTGTAAAGTCATTCGCAACCATGAACGCTTTAAGTCAGTGCCAATCATTATGGTGACGGGTAACACAGGCCTCATTGACCGCGCCAAAGCCCGCCTCGTGGGAGCGACGGACTATATGACCAAGCCCTTTACTCAGGCGGAACTCTTAAAAATGGTGTTTCAGTACTTGACGTAGTACAGGCAACCTGTGGGCAGTATATTGACAGTAATCGATTATTTGAATTGACATTTGGGAGATGACATGACGACGGTCTTAGTGGTGGAAGATACCCCCTCGGAAATGGCACTGATTACCTCGTTTCTTAAGGACTCTGGCTATACCGTCATTGCGGCCACCGATGCCAAGGAGGCTCTAGAAAAAGTCACGCAGTACAAGCCCGATGTAGTGGTGACAGATGTGGTGATGCCGGGGATGAGCGGCTTTGAACTCTGCCGCAGTCTCAAGAAAAATCCGGAAACAGAAAAGCTCCCCATTGTTGTCTGCACGTCGAAAAACCAAGAGCTAGACCGCCTTTGGGCAATGAAGCAGGGGGCAGATGCCTATGTCACGAAACCGTTCAGCCGTGAGGATCTACTGCGGGCACTGAAGTCGGTGGTGGTGTAGCGATGATTGGGGCAGCACCTTGGTTGAATCATGGTGAAGGGTGGGGCGATTACCCAAAGGGTACGCTACGCGATCGCCCCCAAGGGGCGCCCTATTTGCGTTTGGTTGTCCACGACCAACTAACGGCATTGCTGCCGATGACTGAGATTCAGCAGGTGTTGGTGATCCCGCCGCAACAGCTCACGGTGATTCCCAATATGGCCGCAGTGGTGATGGGACTGCTGAACTTTCGTAACCGCATTGTTTGGGTGCTGGATCTAGCCCACTTGCTCAATTTGGAGCCACTGGATGCGGATATTTCGGTGTTGACGATCGCGTTACTGCACAGCCCCAAGGGATACCTAGGATTGGCGCTAAAGGAGGTACGGGGGATCGTCCGTCTTCCAGAGGGAGCCATTCAATCGCCTGTGGGTACAGTGAGTGCGGCGCTGGTTCCCTACCTCAAGGGCTGTTGTCGCCTAGGGGAGCAGCTGTTTTTTATCCTCGATACGGCAGCGATTGCCGAAAGGTCTTGCTCAAGTGTTCTTGCTGTTGATGTCGGATAGCACTGCTGTTAATGCTGTTAGGATGTGCCAACAATGACCACTGCCAAACCCTCCCTTGATATTCCCCCTTTACCACCGTCGGTATTGAACTACCAACTCCCTCCCCTAGAGGAGAAAAAAGCCACAACCAACGGCAAATCCCCTGAGCAACCTGCATCCCCACCCCCCCCACCCCGCAAATTTTGGGGCCTACGTCCGAAACTGATTACCAGTGCCGTTGCCCTTGCAACACTGCCGATGATTGGCGTGGGCTTGGCGGCGAATGAAGTGGCGCGTCAACAATTGATGGAGCAGGTCTTGCAACTCCAGCAGCAGGAAGCCAGTAGTGCAGCGCTTCAATTTGATAACTATCTGCGCGATCGCCGAGGGGATGCGCGAGTCTTGGCTTCGGTTTTGAATAATCGTTATAGCAGTGAAATTCAGCAGCGCGATCGCGCCCAACTGCAAGCCGTTCTCGATCAGTTCCTTGATGCTTATGTGGCCTACGACAGTGCAGCGATCATTGCCAACAATGGCCAAGGAACCGTCATTGCTCAATCCTCAGCGGGAAATCGTCTTGCAAACAATATTCTCCAAAATCAAGAGTACTTTAAGCTCGCGATCCAAACTCGCGGTGCGGTTTTAACCGTTGAGCCAACGCTCTCACTGCCGGAGCGTCCCCTCGGGATGTTTTTAGCGGTACCGCTGATTAATCCCCAAAACCAGCAAATTATAGCAGTGCTGCGGTTGCGGGTACCCAAAAGCAGTATTCAGCAATTTCTGAAAACCTATGATCGGGATCAGCAGCAGAGTTTTTACCTCGTAGAGCCGGGGGGAACGATCTTTGCGGCTTCCATTCCAGCATTGCAGGGTAAACCCCTAGAGGAAGTCTTTCCCAAACTGGCTCAGTCTAGGGACAATACCCCAGCAAGTACGCTGACAGAACGGCGCCGCTCGGATGGTGAGTCCCAAATTCTCAGCTACACCACTGTTTCCCAACCCTTTGCCTCCATTGTTCTCGGCACCGACCAAGACTATGCCCTTAAACCCCTACGAAACCTGACATGGACACTCCTTTCGGGGGTAGTCGTGACGGCAATTGTGGCGGGGGCGATCGCCATCTACCTCAGCGATCGCGGAATTCAACCCCTGCTGCGAGCCACCAAGGCGGTGACGAAAATTGGTGAAGGGGATCTCCAGACCCGTCTGCCGGTAGATGGGGATGATGAACTGGCAACCCTCAGCCGCACCATTAACCAGATGGCAGAACAGTTGGAACAATCCCTGACAGAAGCTCGCCTTTCTGCCCAACGTGCCCAACAGTTGCGCGATAGTGTCTTTCATTTGACTCAGCAGAGCGATCGCCAGCAGATTCTCGATAATCTCGTCAACGAGGGGCGCCATCTTTTGGGGTGCGATCGCGTGATCTTCTATGAATTTGACGAGAACTATGTCGGCAAAGTCGTTGCTGAGTCTGTGGCCGTCGGCTGGCCCCAAGCCCTCGAACAGGTGATTGACGATCCCTGCTTCCGTGAAAATTGGGTTGATGCCTACACGAAAGGGCGCGTGCAAGCCACAGCAGACATTCTCAATGCTGGTCTGACGGAGTGCCACCTCAAACAACTCGCTCCCCTGAAAGTACGAGCCAACCTAGTCGTTCCCGTGTTGGTGGAGAAAAAACTGGTCGCGCTTTTAATTGCCCACCAGTGCAGTGAGCCACGTCAGTGGCAACAGCCCGAAATTGATGCCTTCCTCCAGTTAGCTAACCAAGCCGGACTAGTGCTTGAGCGTAGCAAATTCCTTGAGCAGACCACCGCCGCTCAAAAAGAAGCAGAACGCTTGGCCCAGGAGCAACAGCAGCGTACGGAACGCATCCAAATGCAGTTGATTAACCTGCTCACCGAAGTGGAGGCGGCCTCCCAAGGGGATCTGACGGTACGGGCCGACATCACCGCCGATGAAATTGGTACCGTTGCCGACATCTTCAACTCCCTCATTGAGAGTCTGCGGGATGTGGTGGTGCAAGTGAAAGCGACCACAGAAAAAGTGAACACGGCCCTCTTGGCGGATGAGCACGCCATGACTGAGCTGGCGGAAGAATCGCTGCGGCAAGCCAAGAAAGTGAAGCGGATGCTGGATGCTGTTGAAGCCATGTCCAGCTCGATTGAATCCGTGGCCAATAGTGCCAACGAGGCGGCAGAAGTGGCACGCAAAGCTTCAGAGCGAGCGGTCACCAGTGGTGAAACAATGGATGCCACCGTTGATAGCATTCTCCACCTGCGGGAAACCGTGGCCGAAACCGCTAAAAAGGTGAAACGCTTGGGCGAATCCTCGCAACAGATTTCCAAGGTCATTTCGCTGATTAACCAGATTG
Organism: Thermosynechococcus sp. FA-CM-4201; assembly: GCF_054689355.1. Classification (NCBI taxonomy): domain Bacteria; kingdom Bacillati; phylum Cyanobacteriota; class Cyanophyceae; order Acaryochloridales; family Thermosynechococcaceae; genus Thermosynechococcus; species Thermosynechococcus sp. FA-CM-4201. The sequence goes on along the minus strand of NZ_CP079920.1, from coordinate 2,755,317 downwards.
CCCTACAAACCAACCTCTTGGCCATCAATGCCAGTATTGAGGCTGCCCGTGCCGGTGAAGAAGGCCGAGGCTTTGCCGTGGTTGCCGAAGAGGTGGGTGAACTAGCGGCGCGATCGGCAGCGGCCACCCGCGAAATTGAGCAAATTGTGGAAACGATTCAGCAGGAGACCCACGAGGTCGTGAGTGCTATGGAAACAGGTACGGCTCAGGTGGTTGAAGGCACCCGCCTTGTGGAGGTAACCAAGCAGAATCTCGAAGAAATTGTGCAGGTGTCACAGCACATTGACGAGTTGGTGCAGTCGATTTCCCAAGCCACCGTCTCCCAAGCCCGCACCTCCAACACCGTCAATACGCTCATGAAAGACTTTGCCAAGGTCTCCGAGGGGATGTCTGCTACGTCCAAACAGATTTCTGAGTCTCTGCAAGCCACAGTGGACATAGCTCAGGAACTACAAAACTCCGTCAACATCTTTAAGGTGACTGCTGAGGGATAACCATGCCCGAACCCGGTGTTGAGGAAACGATTCGTCTCCAGTTCCTTGAAGAGGCTCAGGACTACCTGCAGACAATTGAAGCAGGAATACTGAAACTCTCCCACCAGCCGGGGGTGGTTGATGCCGTACTGCGGGCGGCTCACTCCATTAAAGGGGGGGCAGCGATGATGGGCTTTATGTCCCTCAGTGAACTGGCTCATCGCCTTGAGGATTTCTTCAAGGTCTTGAAATCGCGCCCCTGCGAAGATCTAGAAGTGCAACACCTCCTGCTCAAAGCCGTGGATCAACTGCAAGCAGTCATTACCCTCTATCGCCAAGGGGTTGAACCCAATGAGGGCTGGTGGCGCACCCAAGTCGAGCCAATTTTGGATGAGCTACAGGGACGGTTGGGAGACCCCACGGCAGAAGATGATTTGGCGCTCCTCAGTGGTGATGATGGCCAGCAGATGCGGGTGGTTCTCTTTGAAACCGAGGTGGAAGCCTGCCTACAACGCTTGGAAACCGTTCTGGAAACCCCCGGCCAACCCTGCCTTAAGGAGGAGCTGGCGATCGCCGCCCAAGAACTGGAAGGCCTCGGACAAATGCTCGAACTGCCTCAGTTTGCTGAATTTTGCGCCTCCGTCAGTGCCTATCTGGAGCAACCCAACTGTGATGTCAGCGAAGCGGGTGCCCACATTGTGCAGCAATGGCGACGCTGCCAAGCCCTCGTGATTACTGGTCAACTGGAGGCTCTGCCCACGCGCTTGGAAACTCCGGAAACCGATGACGAAGTGGAGGACGACGATCAGACCATTATTGATTTACCGCTGGCCAACCTCAATCAAGAATTAGGGGTCGAGGACTTTGCCAGTGCTGAAGTGGAGACCTTCTCTTTAGGAGATTTATTGTCCCCCCCACCCACCTCTAGAGAGGCACCTTCCCCTACTCCAGAGGCTGAGACCACCCCAGTGACTCCCCAGCCCCAAGAACCCAAGGAAATGACCGTGCGGGTGCCGGGGCAGCAGTTGGATCAACTGAGTGATCTGATGGGGGAATTGCTCATTGAGTGTAATGGTCTGGATTTGCAACGGGAACGCCTCCATGATCTGCTAGCGGGTCTCAAGCAAAAAGTGCGTGCCCTTGAGCGAGCCAACTTTCGTCTGCGCACAGAGTATGACCGTGTCAGTGCCCCTCATCACTTTAATCCCCAAAATCAGCATGGCTTCGATGTTCTCGAGTTCGATCGCTATACCGATGTGCATCTGCTCTCCCAAGAGGTGATGGAAACCATTGTCCAAGTGCAGGAAATCACGAGCGATTTGGAATTGAGCCTAGAGGACACCGAACGCACTAGCCGTGATCTCAACCGCACCGCCAAGCAACTTCAAGCTCGGTTTACCCAAGTGCGGATGCGCCCCTTTGCGGATCTCGCCAACCGCTATCCTCGCCTCATCCGTGAATTGAGTCGTGAGCATGGTAAAAATGTCAACTTAGAGATTGAGGGCAGCCACGTTCTCATTGACCGGACTGTGTTGAGCGTGTTGGCGGATCCCCTCTTGCACCTTGTCCGTAATGCCTTTGATCACGGAATTGAACCCGCAGAGGAACGCCAAGCCCTTGGTAAACCCACAGCGGGAACCATTACTCTGAAGGCGGCCTATCGCGGCAACCAAACTGTGATTACTGTGGCGGATGATGGCCGAGGCCTAAATCCAGAGAAAATTCGGCAAACGGCGCGGCGCTTGGGCTTAGCCCGGGACTGGTTGGAAACCGCTAGCGATCGCGATCTCTGGCAACTGATTTTTGAGCCGGGCTTTTCAACCGCCTCACAGGTCACCAGCCTCTCCGGGCGCGGTGTCGGCATGGACGTAGTGCGCACCAATCTGCGGCAAATTCGTGGGGACATCCAGATCCACAGTACTCCCGGTCAAGGCACGCGATTTACGATTACAATTCCCTACACCCTCTCAGTGGTACGGGTACTCTTGGTGGAGGCCGCTGGCATGCTCTTGGCGGTGCCAACCGAAGAAATCGAGGAAATGGTGCTGGCCGATCGCTACCCTCCCATCGAAACCCTTGGCTCAACCTTAATTGACTGGGAAGGCTATCTCATTCCTTTAATTGACCTCGCCCAGATTTTCCACTTTCAGCGCCCCTATCGTCCTGTAGAAATGGAGGGAGCACCCACAATTAACGAGCCAACCCTGATGATTGTTAGTCAAGGGGACAGTACCCTTGCCCTGCGGGTCGATCGCTATTGGAGCGAGCAGGAAGTCACCATTCGCCAAGTCGAAGGAGAATTAGCCCTCCCCAAGGGCTTGAGTGGCTGCACAATTTTAGGAAATGGCCGCATTGTTCCCCTACTCGATCCCCTTGCCCTCTTTGATTGGTCAGAACAAGAGAGTTCTCGTGCCCCTGTGGCTAGCCCTGTTGCCCCTAGCCAAGACACCGTCCTCGTCGTTGATGATTCAGTGAACGTGCGGCGCTTTCTTGCCAGTACCCTCGAAAAAGCCGGCTATCGGGTCGAGCAAGCCAAAGATGGTCAGGAAGCCATTGATAAACTCCAAGGAGGGTTACACGTCAACGCCCTTATCTGCGACATTGAAATGCCCCGCCTCGATGGGTTTGGCGTCCTCACTCAAATTCGCCGCATTCCCCAATGCCAAAACACCCCCGTCATGATGCTGACCTCCCGCACGGGTCAAAAACATCGCCAACTTGCAGAACGCCTAGGGGCAGCCGCCTACTTTAGCAAACCCTTCCGCGAAAGTGACCTCTTGGCCACCCTTGATCAGTTGATCCGCCATGCTTAAAAGCCGCCGTCGCCGCCAAAGCCAACCCGTTGTTTTAGAGCAGTTTCTGACCTTTATCGTGCGTCAAGAGCAGTTTGCCGTGCCCATGGGGCAGGCCTATCGGGTCATTCCTTTACCGCCTATTCATGGCGATCCGCAGCAGCGGGGGGTTGGCCTTGTCACCTATGAGAATCACGAAATTCTAGTCATTGATATTGGCCGCTGTCTCTTTGATGATCCCCTCTCAACCTCAGAAACCCAAAAGCTAAAATTTTTGCTCATTCTCCAGCCCCGCTTAGAAGGGGAATGGCTTGGCCTCCCCCTCACAGAACCCCCCGTGATTGAGCGCATTCCACAGAATGCCATTCATCCGATTCCCAGTAACTATCTCCACTGGGGGAGCATTCACAACGTCAGTTCCCTCATGGTCAGTAGTCAAGAAGATCAGGAGCTACCCCCCATCTTTATCGTTGATATTGAGCAGGTACTGCACACCCTAAAAACGCGATAACCTGCCTGCATTCCTAGATGGAGGCGAACCAGCCATGAGTACACTGTATGAAACCGACTTTTACGCTTGGACGCAACAGCAAGCCGCATACCTCCGCCAAGGCAAATTGGAACTGCTCGATCTTGAGAACCTCAGTGAGGAGATTGAATCCTTGGGTAGGCAAGAGAAACGGGAATTGCGCAGCCGCCTTGAAGTCTTACTGGCTCATTTGCTCAAGTGGTACTACCAGCCTGAACAGCGTTCAAAAAGCTGGATTTACACGATTCGTGAACAACGGCGTCGCATAGAACGCCACCTCAAGGAGAACCCCAGCCTGAAGCCCTACCTACCAGAGGCGATTTCCGTCAGTTACGAAACGGCTCTTGACATAGTGGGACAAGAAACCCCCCTTGAGCCTGAAACGTTGCCCCAAACATGCCCCTTTTCGGAAGCACAAATTTTTGAAGAGCCGCTCCACCTCTAGGCTCAGCCAATATGCTCCCATGAAACAGCCATACCCCGCTCAATGGCTTGGTTCACCCGCTTGCCTAGCAGTACCTCATAGTATTTAGGGGGCAACCCATACCCGGGGCGAATCGAACGAATACACTCTGGCGTAATCACTTCCCCTACCGCCATGTCTTTGACAAAGTACAATGAGCGGCGATAAACCAACGACTTCTTCTCAGCGTCCGTAGGACCATAGTGTACCTGACCCAAGGCTTGATAGGCACGCTGGGTTTCCTCCACCAAAAGCTTCATTTCGTGGGGTTCCAAACTAAAGGCGGCATCCACCCCACCCTCAGCGCGACTCAGCGTAAAGTGCTTTTCAATCACCGTTGCCCCCAAAGCCACCGCTGCCACCGCCACACCAATTCCGAGGGTGTGATCCGAAAGTCCCACTTCACAGCCAAAGAGTTCCTTCAGGTGGGGAATCGTACGCAAATTGGAGTCGGTTGGCTCCGCAGGATACGTGCTCGTACATTTCAGCAAGACAATTTGATCATTACCTGTGGCTCGAATTGTTCGCACAGCCTCATCCAGTTCGGCAAGAGTAGCCATGCCTGTGGACATAATGATCGGCTTACCCGTTTCCGCCACCCGCTGAATCAGGCGTAAATCGACATTTTCAAACGAGGCAATCTTGTAAATTGGACAGTCTAATTCTTCAAGGAAATCTACTGCCGTCAGATCAAAAGGGGTACTGAATGCAATTAGCCCCAGTTCTTTAGCACGCTTGAAGATGGGTTCATGCCACTCCCAAGGGGTGTAGGCTTTTTGATAAAGATCGTAGAGATATTCACGCTTCCATAGACTGCTCTCATCACTAATAAAAAAATCAGGCTTCTCACAGCGGAGCGTGATTGTATCGGCTGTGTAGGTCTGAAGCTTTAGGGCATGGGCACCAGACTTGGCGACTATTTCAACGATCTCTAAAGCTCTATCAAGGGATTGATTATGATTCCCTGACATTTCAGCAATGACGAAAGGAGACTTAGTATTGAAAATATTAGATAGCATAATAGTTTAGTGTAAATAGAGTCACCTAAGTATTTAATTCTTTTTCTAAGATAACTAAATTAGGTTGCCAACTCAAATCATTTTTTTCCTGATAGCCAGCTCTAATTAAAGACTTAATAGAAGCAGGATTACTTTGTTTAACTTCAGCTCTTATAATGGCTGGCTCCTTTAATTCATCTTTTAGGGTTTGATCAGAAATTGTAATAATTTCTACACCTAATCTAAGGCCTCTAAAGGCTGCTGATAAACAGTAGTTCAAGAGCCAAGCGCCCTGCTTATAGTCATACCTTACTTGTCCAGCACGCAAATTATTATACTCTGCAATATACATCCTGCTTTGTTTTGATTGAATCTTTGCATTAAACCAATTTAAATGATTTTCTATCGAAATAAAGTCTGAATTCCAAGAATGATAGCGCACAACTGGATCATTCGCCCATAGAAAAAGTATCAAATTATCATTTTCAGAGGCTCTGCGAATTTTGATGGAATGAATTCTAGGGTTATTAATCATTTTAGTACGTACCTTAGAAATACCATCACCATCCACCATCAATTGACAAAGATGAATCGATTTTTCGATTTTTTTAAAAATGGAATATAAATTTTGATTTTCACTTCTAAAATCTTCTATCTTGTCTAATGATATTTGGAAATTATCTTCAGTTAAATTACTACAAAACTCAACTTGATTTTCGGCAATGGGAATTACAATTCCTGTTAAGCCGAGACACATCCGCTCCCAAGTAATCGAGCCACCCGCACCCAAGTACCATGAGCAGCGCAGCATAATCTCAGCCATTTGATCAGTCTGAATATGCAACTGACCATCAGGAAAATAACGCATTTCAGCTTCAACATCACTACGGTGAGGATTGGCAGCACCAATGACGACTTCGGGGGCAAAATCCCCCATCTCCCGCAGGATGCGCAGAGCTTGGGTTGTGTAGTTCTGGGGATCCATCCCGCCAAAAAAGACCAGTACCTTACGCGGATCAAAAGGTGGGCGACCTTCTCTTTCGAGCTTTTGGCGAGCAGCAATAAACTCTGGACGCAGTAGGGCATATTCAGGCCCTAGTAACTGGCAGCAGTGCTCAGGCACTAATCCCTCATAGCGATTCCAGCGGTGAGTATAGTTTTGATCCAACAGCACATCGCAATCATGGGGACGGTTGGCAAGATCGTCAATGACGAAAATTTGCTTGACCACTGGGCGCAACTGCTGCTCCCATGCTTTGTCAATGCCGTAGTGATCCACCACCAGCCAGTCAGGGGTTGCCTCTAAATCCTCAATGATTTGCTTTGTCTGCTGGGCATCCACTTTTGGGGAAACACCGAGATCAGCGGCAGTTGTTGGCTCGCTGCCTGTAGGCAACTCATAAACCGTAAAACCCTTTTGCCGTACTAAGGGGATGATGTTACTGGGGTGGGCACGGGAAATGAAAAGACAGATTGCCCCTTCCTCTTGCAAAGCGGTGGCCAAGGTTAGGCAGCGCATCACGTGCCCTGTGCCAATTTGAGTCGCAGAGTCCACACGGAAAACGACTAACATTTGACCTGCTGCTCCAACTGATTAGAGTATAGTGCTCGATACAGGAGTTCGGCACGCTGCCAATCCTCCAAAGTGTCAACATCTACAACCCGCCACTGGGGAATGACAAGACCAATACCCTGCTGATGAATACTAATGTCTGCAAGCCATGCTTCAGTTTTGCCCCAATAAAACTGCCCTGCATCATAGTAAGCAGGCTCTAAATCCTGAGTGCGTTCTTGCTCATACTGTGGATAAAAAGGCTCCATTTGACCAGATGGATGTCGTCGTAAAGCTCGCTGTATTGAAGAAGGAAAGCTCGTCACGGGAAAAACATAGGGAGCATTAGAACTAAGCAGCATGTTCAAGGCGGCCTTGAGATCATCAGTCTGTAGCAGCGGAATAGCGGGGTAAATGCAGCAGACTAGCTCAGGATGACAACCCTGCTCTTTCAATGCTTGAATACCATGGGCAATGACTTGTGTGGTGCCCGTATAGTCATCAGCTAGGGAACCTGGCCGCATAAAAGGAACTTCTGCACCCCATTGAGAAGCAATGGCAGCAATTTCTGTGTCTTCAGTAGAAACAATGATGCGATCAAATAAACCAGAGCCTTGGGCAGTCGCGATCGCATAAGCAATCATTGGCTTTCCACAGAAGTTGCGGATGTTTTTACGAGGAATTCGCTTGCTTCCTCCCCGCGCAGGAATAATCGCAATTTTCATTATGCTAGGGTTGCAGTATAGTTCATCAGTCGTTTACTGGTTCTCTTTATAAGTGATCCTGCGCTCTACGATACCGATTTTTATGCGTGGACGCAACAGCAGGTTTCTGACGGTTCGAGAACAAGGCCGTGCGATGCAGCGACATTTGCGTCAGAGTCCTAGCCAGCGCGCCTTAGCGGCTGAAGCCCTGAGTGATGACTTTGAAAAGGAGTGGATTTAGCGTTGCTGAGGAGAGAATTAACGCTTTGCTTCCCACTGACCCCAGCGATAGCCCAATTCAAAGCACATCAGGGAATTGACAAGATAAATCCCCACTACGGTTAACCGCTGCCATCCCTGACCCGCCTCTGGCCAAAGCCACGGCAATAGAACAAACCCAATGCCGAGACCAACGAGGAAGCCAAGACCTGTCCCCGCTGCCATTACCAGCATGATGAACAAGCCCCCCAATTCTAGCTTGCTAGGCAACTCGCGGCGAAATAGCCAAAAATAAAACTGCATGAGGTAGAGATGGGGCCATGTCAGCAGTAAGATAACCGCTAGCAAGAAATTGGAGAGTAGGCCGCCCACGCTTTAGAAAATTCCAGAAACAACAGTGGTGCTGCGCCCCAGTATAGCGACGAAGCTCTAAATCCGATCCAAAACCCGAATCCCCAGTAGGGATAGCCCTAGTTTCAGTGTTTGGGCAGTGAGATAGGCGAGGGTCAAGCGGGATTGTTTTGTTGGCTCAGTTGCCGAGAGGATGGGACAGCGATCGTAGAACTGATTGAAAAGCTGGCTCAGTTCAAAGAGGTATTGGCAGAGGCGGTTGGGCAATAGCTCAGCGCTCACAAGGTCAAGGGTTTCCTCTAGTTGCACAAGGTGCTTGGCAAGGTTTTGCTCGGTCTCATCCTCTAGGAATAGGGGGGTATCTGGTGAGAGAGTGCCCCAATCAATGTCACCCCGCCGTGTCAGCCCTTGAACACGCACATAGGCATAGAGCAAATAGGGAGCAGTATTCCCCTGCAAGGAGAGCATCTTGTCGTAGCTAAAGACGTAGTTGCTGTTGCGGTTTTGACTGAGATCCGCGTACTTGACAGCACCGATACCGATCGCCCGTGCCACGGTGTCAATGAATTCTGGAGATTCCCTACGGCCTTCACTGGCAAGGCGCTGTTCTAAATCTGCTCGACTGCGGGCGATCGCCTCCGTCAGCAAATCCATCAGGCGAATCGTTTCCCCAGCACGGGTTTTCAAGCGTTTGCCATCTTCCCCCAGCACCAAGCCAAAAGGGACATGGGTTAACGTGACATGGGGCGGCACCCAACCTGCGCGCTGCGCCACTTGAAAGACTTGGGCAAAGTGGGTGGACTGCCCAACATCGGTGACGTAAATAATCCAGTCCGCCTGATCCTTTTCAATGCGATAGCGCAGGGCGGCTAAATCGGTGGTTGCGTAGTTATAGCCCCCATCGGACTTTTGAATAATCAAGGGTTGGGGTTGCCCTTCTTTATTGGTGAAACCCTCTAAAAAGACCACCTTTGCCCCCTGATCTTCCACCAAGAGGCCAAGAGCTGCTAAGTCCTCAATCACCGCCGGCAAAAAAGGATTGTAGAAGGACTCCCCGCGCTCAGTCAGTTGAATATCCAGCAGATCGTAGATCTTTTGAAACTCGCGGCGGGATTGCTCGCACAGAAGTTGCCAAGCGCGGCGACTGTGTTCTTCCCCCTGCTGAAGCGCCACCACCTGCTGCCGTGCCTTTTGTTGAAAGTTTGGATCACTGTCAAAGCGTTGCTTGGCCTTTTTGTAGAATGTCACCAAGTCACCCAAGTCAAGGGCATTGGCAGTCGTGAGGGCGTCGGGATAAACCTCATCAAGGTAGGCAATGAGCATGCCAAACTGTGTCCCCCAGTCCCCCACATGGTTGAGCCGCAGGACATCATGGCCTTGAAATTCAAGAATGCGGGCAATGCAGTCACCAATAATGGTGGAGCGCAGGTGACCGACGTGCATTTCTTTGGCAATGTTGGGGCTGGAAAAATCAACCACCACCCGGCGTGGCTCTCGCGCCGGCGGAATGCCCAAGCGATCGCTCCCAATAGCGGCTTGCAGGCTGCGCGCCAGAAAGTCTGGCTTGAGACGAAAGTTGAGAAAGCCCGGGCCAGCAATTTCGACGGGTTGACAGAGATCCTCAACGTTGAGATGTGCCACAACCTCTTGGGCTAGCTCACGAGGCGCTTTGCCCACCTGCTTGGCGAGGCTAAGGCAAACATTCGATTGATAGTCACCAAACTTGGCTTGACTGGCCGGCAGCAGGAGCGGCTGGGGATAGGTATCTAAAGGAAGTGCGGTTTGCAGGGCACTGAGGAGGCGATCGCCCAAAAGCCGTAGAGGAGCAACCATTAACGCTTGCGCCCCCGTCGTTGTTCTTTTTGCTCCGCTTGCAGACGCCGGCGATCGCGCCACTCAGCAAAAGTCAGATAGCCAATGCCACCGGTGACGACAATCAGCAGCAGCAAGGCCACCAGAACCAGAAGATCCGCCAATGAAACCGTCATTGCCCCAGTCCTAGGTGGCTACATGCCGTGGCGACCCCAGACCACAAAGGCGATCGAGAGCGTAAAGACACTGAGAACACCCACCCAACCGAGCGTGATAATATCCATTGCATGCGATCCTGAACTCAATGCAGACCTCATTTTAACTCAGATAGATTATCTTTTCTTTATTAGAGGCAGGCTACAGGCAATGACGCAGGGCATGACAGCAATTGAAACCGCGATTGAGCAAGGAGACCTGACCGCTGTCCAGGCGGCGATCGCCAAGGGTATCGAGATGAAAACAGAAGCGCTGGCACTGGCAGCAGAACTGGGGCACACTGAAATTGTCAATGCCCTGATTGCCGCAGGCATCGATGTCAACCAAGGGGATAGCGAGGGGTGGACACCATTGATGGCCGCAGCCGGCGGTGGACATACTGCTATTGTGGAGAAACTCCTAGCAGCCGGTGCCAATGTCAATGCTCAAACGGCCTTTGGTTTGACCCCCTTAATGGCCGCAGCAGCCAAAGGACAGACGGCGACGGTCAAACAACTGATTGCAGCAGGTGCAGATCTCAACGCCAAGGATCAGAATTCTTGGACAGCTTTGGTGTGGGCGCTGGACGGGAAACATGCCGATGTGGTGGCAGTCATTAAAGCCGCTCGCGCACAATCTTTAGGACCATGATTAAGTACCTCAGTTTATTTTTAGCAGCAGCCCCTTCAAGTATCCTCATTGCTCAACTGGCGCGAACTCAACGGCTGCGGGTCGCGTTCATTGAAGCGGCTCAAATTGTGGGGATTGTCGGCATTGCGATTCTTACCGACTGGCTCCTGCTGAACTTGGGGATTCATCAACTGCAACAGCGGCTTGACCAAAAAGCCAGCCAACAATACCAGCCTTGGCTTTCCCTTGGCGCTAGCCTATTGCGCCTGACGCTGCGAATTTTACTCTGGGCACTCGTTTTATCTTGGATTCTGCAATCCGTTCAAAGTCTTTCCCCTTGGCATGAGCGCATTGACAGCACAATTCAGTTTCTCCTCGAACGGGTGGCCGTGGTGTTTAACACCCCCTTTATGGAGTTGGGGCGCACCAAAGTTACCCTGAACTTTCTCTTTCTAATTCTCTTTTTGTCCCTCGCGGTGATTTTTATCTCCCGCTGGGTGAGCGAGTGGCTCAAGAGTCGGATTCTCATGCAGTTGCGGGTGGATCGTGGTAGCCAAGAAACCATCACCCGGGTGGTTAGCTATAGCCTCAGCTTTATTGGCTTTATCATTGTCCTGCAAACCGCAGGTATTGACCTCAGTTCCCTGACGGTGTTAGCGGGGGTCTTGGGGATCGGTTTTGGTTTTGGTTTGCAAACCCTCGCCAGTAACTTTATTAGTGGTTTAGCGATTTTGCTGGAACATCCGATTAAAGTTGGGGATTTTATTGAAGTGGATGGCTTGCTGGGCACCGTCGAGAAAATCTCAATTCGCGCCACAATTATCCGCACCAACGATAGCCAGTATGTAATTGTTCCCAACAACCGCTTTATTGAAAAGAACGTTGTCAACTGGAGTTACGGTAGCCCCGATAGCCGTATCCATATCCCTGTGAGTGTCGCCTATGGCAGTGATACAGTTCTGGTGACCGAAGCGCTCCTCAGTGCCGCCCGTCAGGATCCGCGCGTCCTGCTAACCCCACCCCCCAGCGTTTGGTTTCGCGGTTTTGGGGAGAGTGCCTACCTCTTTGAATTGCTGGTGTGGATTAACCGCCCCCAAGATTCTGAACCCATTAAAAGCGCCCTTAATTTTCTCATTGAGCAGGAATTACGGCAGCGGCAGATTGAAGTGCCCTTTCCCCAATTGGATCTGCGGTTGCGCGACTTGGGGGAACTGCGCTCCTTGGCTCATTATTACCACCGTTCTGTGGCCAGTGTACCTGAAACTTCAGCGGTGACTGAGCCAGCAGCTCCTGAAATGGCCAAAACCGAACCCTCCCTTGCTGATTTGTTACGCAATATCAGTTGCTTTTCTCGCTGCTCCAATGCGGAATTGCAAATGCTGATTGAGTTGGGCAATCGCCAATTTTATGGTGTGGGGGAAATTATCTGCTGTGAGGGGGATCCGGGGGATGCCTTTTACATTGTCCTTGAAGGTTCTGTCGAAGTTCGCTCCGAGCACTTAAATCAGATTTTAGCCACCCTCTATGAGGGGGAGTTTTTTGGTGAAATTGCCGTGCTGACGGGGATGCCGCGATCGGCCACGGTGCGAGCCTTGGAAGAAACAGTTCTATTTGTGGTGCATCGCTCAGCCGTACAGCGACTGCTGCAAGCCCAACCTCAATTGGCGGAGGATATTGCCCATGAGCTGGCGGCCCGACAACAGGTTCTCCAAGAACTCGGCCTCGTGAACTCCCAAGAAATCAAAAGCCTGCCCCCTTTGCAGTGGATTCGTCGCCGCTTGCAAACGCTCTTCAATGTCTAGGGCGTCAACCGTTCAATTAATCTCTGGTGTTGGGGAAACTGCTGCTGCAACTGCTGGCGATCGCCCAATTCAAAATCGCGAAAGTCAAATCCCGGCGCCACCGTACAACCCACCAGACTAAAACTGTCTGGCACATCCACCGTTGCTCCAAACCATGCCCCCGCTGGTACCACTTGTTGCAATTGCTCCCCCTGATCCAGATTGATCCCCAAGCGCAGAGGCTGATACTTCCCCGTCGGTAGAATCACATGAATCGTCAGGCTACTGCCCGTGTAAAAGTGCCACAGTTCATCACTGGCAATGCGGTGCAGTCGCGAACAGGCTGTGGAGGGGAGCAAGAAATAGATGCTTGTACAGTAAGCGCGATCGCCCCCCCGAAAGCCTGAAGGCAAAGCCGCTGCGGGAATGCTCCCTGCTGAGCGATAGACCTCGCGAAAATAGCCCCCCTCCGGATGGGGTTGCAGGTCAAGTGCCTCAATCCACGCCTTAGCTGGCCAAGTATTCATACATTTGCTGGCGCCGCCGCCGCAGGTGATCGAGGGCTTGCCGTTCCAGTTGCCGCACCCGCTCACGGCTGAGGTTGAGTTGCTCACCCACCTTGGCAAGGGACAGTTCTTGGCCATCCCCCAAACCGTAGCGCAGAGTGAGGACTTGCCGTTGTTGCGGGGTGAGTTCCGCCAGCCACAAGTTGACATCATCGCGGAGGGACTCCACCGTGGTAAATTGCTCTGGCGAAAGACTGTCATCCTCGAGCAGTTCACCAAGTTCAGTGTCCTGATTGTCCCCGACACGCAGATCAAGGGAAACAGGTTGGCGCGCAAGGGTCAGGTATTCACGGATTTGCTCCGGTTCGAGTTCTAGGGCTGCTGCCACCTCAGCAGGGGTTGCACTCCGTCCCAATTTTTGTGCCAATTCGCGTTGGGTGCGTTTGATCTTGTTCAGCTTCTCAGTGATGTGGATGGGCAGCCGAATTGTCCGCGCCTGTTGGGCGATCGCCCGTGTAATGGCCTGACGAATCCACCAGTAGGCATAGGTAGAGAACTTATAGCCCCGCGTCGGATCAAACTTTTCCACACCGCGTTCGAGGCCAAGGGTGCCCTCTTGCACCAAGTCCAGCAATTCAAGGTTGCGTTTTTGATACTTCTTGGCGACCGAAACCACTAGCCGTAGGTTGGCTTCAATCATTTTTTGCTTAGCTCGTTCGCCGCGCTTAAGGATATTGCGCAATTCCGTCGGCGTGAGATGAGAGGCCGCTGCCCATTCTTCAAAGGTTGGTTCACGTCCCAGTTCTTTGGTGAGAGCCTCGCGTTTTTCCCGCAGTGCCATCATTTGCTGCACTTGTTTACCCAGAATAATTTCCTGTTCATGGGTCAGCAGCGGCACGCGCCCAATTTCTTGTAGGTACGTGCGCACCATATCGGTGCTAACAGTGGGTGTAGGGGATGGGGTTTTGGAAGCGGAGTTCATCATAGCGGCTCAGATTCTAAACAATATTTGGCAAGGAAGAATGTAGATAAAAGATTTATCGCAATGAAGATGACGACTCGCACTGATAAAGCTGAGGTTTGTATAGCGTTAGCCTAGCAGGTGAGAGGGAGCTGGCCTGTATCCTAATCTACTTAGACTTAAATTGTGCCCCGAAAGTTGCCAATTCATAACAGCCGATTCCTGAAATAAAGATTAAACTTTGTCAACTAGAGACGGGGATCAGGAGATCGGCAAGGGCTTTGGGGGCAAATTCGAGGGCAAAAACACGGCCAAAGGCAGCAACAAACTGCTGGCGCACCTCCTCTAAAGTAATGTCGGCACAAAACTGCCGTAGGTTCCCGACGGGGCGATCGCCAATGCCACAGGGGACAATGCGACCAAAGCCCTGCAAATCGTTCACCACATTGAGGGCAATGCCATGGAAGGTAATCCAGCGGGTCACCTTGATCCCGATCGCCGCCACCTTGTACCCCTCCACCCAAACACCGGTAAGGCCAGCAACGCGCTCCCCTTTAATGCCATAGTGCCCTAGGGTTTGAATCACTACTTCCTCCAACTGGTGGAGATACCAATGCAAATCGCAGCGATGACGGCGTAAATTCAAAATCGGGTAGGCGACCAATTGGCCGGGGCAGTGGTAGGTGACATCGCCTCCGCGCTCAATGCGCAAGACCTCAATGCCCGTCGCCACGGGATCAAAGTGAATGTGGGCGGTGGTTGCCCCTTGACCAAGGGTATAGATGGGGGGATGCTCCAAGGTGAGCAGGACATCTGGGGCAGTGGGATTGTGGCAGCGCTCAGCCACCAGTTGCTGTTGCCAGCGCCAAGCATCGCGGTAGGGGATGATCCCCAAGGCACAATGCCAACCAAGGGCAGGTTTCATAGGGGGTGCCAGATTGTCAAGAGCTAGAGGATAAGAATTATCACAGAACACGAATAAAGGTGAAGAGCCTCAGGATGCCCTGTAATCCCCGATACGAAGATGTTAGGGTGGAAGTAGATCAGCCTTAGATGTATCTGTTTTGCTCAGGGGAGGCAACCCTATGAGGCTAGTGATTCACGGTAAAAACATTGATATTACGGATGGCATTCGCAGCTATGTGAACCAAAAAATTGAGCGAGCCACCAGTCATTTCCAGAATGTGATTAACGAAGTTGATGTGCATCTTTCCGTAGCTCGTAACCGCAGTACAGCCCCGAAACAAACCGCTGAAGTGACCCTATTTGTCAATGGCTCAGTGATTCGCGCCGAAGAAAGCAGTGAAAATCTCTACGCCAGTATTGATCTCGTTGCCGACAAAATTGCGCGCAAACTCCGTAAACTCAAAGAAAAACGCCAAGACAAGTCCCGCGCTAAAGACACCAATAGTGTCGTGGAACCCACAGTGGTGACGGATTTGCTGGGCGATCGCACACCGCAACTGCCCGAACAAGTGGTGCGCATGAAATACTTTGCCATGCCGCCGATGACGATCCAAGAAGCCCTTGAGCACCTAGAAATGGTGGATCACGACTTCTATGTCTTCCGCAATCGCGATACGGGAGAAATCAACGTGGTCTATGAACGGAATCATGGGGGCTACGGCGTCATTCAACCCCGCCCCACGTCCCAAGAGAATCATCACGCTGCTGCTAAACCCATGGCGAAAACCAGCCACTAGTCGGCGTGTTGTGAACATTCCCACAACTGTTAATCGCCCTTTTCAGAAGCATGACACACCCTCATAAGGCGTCAAAGCAATCAGAGAAGAGACTCATATCGGAGGTATCCCTGATTTTGGAAAAGGGCGGTAGGGTGGTAGTGAGTTGAAGGTGAGGGCAATTCATGAGCTGCACGACCCTCTTTCCCAACGGTGACTTGAACTTTCAGAGCATCTTTGAAAACGCAGTTGTGGGAATTTTCCAAACCGATTTAGCAGGCAACTATCTGTGTGCCAATCCTGCCCTTGCCCACATTTATGGTTATGACTCCGTTGCTGATTTGCTGGCGGCGCAGCCCAATGCCCATGCGCGGCTGTATGTTGACCCCGAGCAGCGGCAGCGATTTATTGACCTCATGGCGCAGCAGGATACACTGAGCAACTTTGAATCGGAGGTCTACCGCCGCGATGGCAGTCGCTGCTGGATTTCTGAAACTTGCCGAGTGGTGCGGGATACTGATGGCCAAATACTCTATTTTGAAGGGTTTGTCCAAGATGTTACGGCTCAACACATTGCCCTCGCCCGCCTGCAAGCTGCAGAGCAGCACCTACAGCAAAAAAATCACGAGTTGGAGGCCACCCTCCATCAACTGCAAAAAGCCCAACAGGAACTGATTCATGCGGAGAAAATGGCGGCCTTGGGTCAACTGGTGGCAGGGGTTGCCCACGAGATCAATACGCCTCTAGGGGCAATTCGTTCTTCAATTGAGACGATTAATATCTGCATGGAGCGATCACTCCCGCTGCTGCCGACAGTGGTGCGCCAACTCCCTGAACCCGTCTTTGATCAATTTGCCGCCCTGTGCGGCCATAGTCGCAGTGAATCCCTTGCCCTCTCCAGTCGGGAACGGCGACAGTATAAACGTCAGATCATGGCACAATTAGACGCCCAAGGAATCAGCAGCAGTGATGTTTGGGCAGAAACGTTGATTGACTTAGGTGTGCTCACTCCTACTCCCGAACTCTTGACACTGTTGCAAACGCCCCAAGGCCAGCAGGTTGTTGAACTCGCCCATCAATTGGCCCTGTTGGAGCGCAGTACCCATACGATTACCACGGCAATTGAGCGAGCGGCCAAGGTGGTTTTTGCCCTCAAAACCTATGCACGGGTAGAGCAAAGTAGTCAAAAGGTCTCTGCTCAAGTGGTGGATGGCATTGAAACGGTCTTGACCCTCTATCACAATAAGCTCAAGCATGGGGTTGAGGTTGTGCGGCAGTATGAGCCAGTGCCGCCGATTCTCTGCTACCCTGATGAGCTAACTCAAGTCTGGACGAATCTGATTCATAATGCCTTGCAAGCCATGGAAGAGCGGGGACGCTTGCAAATTGTGGTACGTCAAGCACAGTCCCATCTCTGGGTAGAGATTATTGATAGTGGCTGCGGGATTCCAGCGGCGGTGTTGCCCCGCATTTTTGAGCCGTTTTTTACCACCAAGCCCGCGGGTGAGGGCAACGGTCTGGGACTGGATATTGTGCGCAAAATTATTGACAAGCACCAAGGTAAGATTGAGGTGACATCCCGTCCGGGTTACACCCAGTTTCGGATTGGTTTGCCGATGGTTGATGCCCCCCATGTCTAAGCCAGTGATTTTATGTGTGGATGATGAACGGGTGATCCTCGAGAGCCTGCGCACCCAACTGCGGACGGCGTTTGGCGATCGCTACCTCTATGAAACGGCAGAAAGCGCCGAGGAAGCCCTAGAAATTATTGATGAGTTTCAGCAGGAGAGCACCGAAATCATTGTCATTGTCTCCGATTGGCTGATGCCACGGGTACGGGGGGATGAGTTTTTGATTCAAGTGCATCAGCGGTTTCCCAAGGTGGTGAAAGTGATGCTCACTGGTCAAGCGGATGAGGCAGCGATTCAGCGGGCCATTGAAGAGGCTAATTTGCATCGCTGTTTGTACAAGCCTTGGCACAGCGAGGAACTGGTGGAAACCATCCGTTCGGGTCTTTCTTCAGAGGCCTCCTAGGGACGCAGGATCAACTGCCATTCCTGCGTTTGGCGATCGCGCTGAAGTTCGCTATTTTCACCAATGACATAGGGCCCCCAGTAGCGTTTAGACCCATCGAGGGTAAAGGCCAAGACAATATCCCCCGACTGGAGGGTGAGCTTACCTTCAGGTAGCGTTAAGAGTAATCCCTTGATACTACCCTCCATAGGCGCAAAATCCCAGTGAACGGCGCCTTGATCAGGATGGGCGCGATCGCGCTCAGCGAGCAACACCACGCGCACCGGAAAGGCGGTTTGATTACTGATGCGTAGCCCATTCGGTTGCGGGTTGGCTGGCGCTTGGGGAGTGGGTAAGGGCTGAACAGCAGTGGTTTCTGGTTCCGCTTCGACAATAGGTGGCGGTTGGGTCAGCAGGTCTGGCTCCCACCAGAGTGTAAAGTGCAGTTGTGAAAGAATCATCGCACCAATCACCCCGATCAGCACTGCCACGAGGTAAGGAAGAAATTTAATTCGGATAGACATAGAGATAGGTTACTGCGGATGCCGCGCCTTTCTTTCCAGTTTAGAGAGTTGTGGCAGAAACCGCAGTGGGCAAAAAAGTTTGATCTCAATTGCCAGTGCCCTGAACTTCAGAGGAAAGTCGTTCTTGCAAGCGTTGCAAAGAGATCTGAGCTGCTGTCGCCACATGGGGATGCTCATCTTTGGCGAGGTATTCTAGAGCGGCTTGGGTTTTCGGGCTAGGCAGGTTCCCCAGAGCTTCAGCGAGCCGTTGCCGTACCAACCAATCCTCTGCGGTCACAAAGGGCAAAATATCTTCGACAACGCTGGGATCGCCAATTTCCCCCAGAGCGGCGATCGCCCCTTGAAGCATCACGACTTCCTGACTTTTCAGCGCCGATCGCAACACATCCACCGCGCGGGGATCCTTGAGATTGCCCAGTGCCACAGCCGCACTAAAGCGCACTAACCAATCAGTATCTTCATAAAAAGCACGCACCAGAGGTTCAAAGGCACGCCCATCTTCGAGATAGCCCAAGGCACCCGCAGCATCGGCACGAATACCATAATCCGGTTCACTCTCAAGCAACTGCACCAGAATTTCAAAGCACTCCGGTGTGGATTTGACACCAAGGGCAAACACAGCCATTGAGCGAATCTGTAGATTTTCGTCCCAAAGAACTTTTTTAATCAGGGGGACGGCATCCGCAGAGGGAACATCCCGTAGCGCGGCTAGCGCCAGCAGGCGATCGCGGGAATTGGGACTTTCCAGTTGATGGGCAAGCTGTTCGAGGGAGGGCATGGCAGTAACCTGAAAACTAATTTACAAAAATTAACAATATACTCCCCATTATAAAAAAGTCTCCCCAAAGTAAAACCAGTGGAAAAACGCCTGCTGATCCCTTGGGGAGAACTTGCCCAACAACTATCTAAAATCCAAGTCCTAAGCTGCTTTGGCTTTTTGCAGAAGCTTTTGAACCTGCTTCACGGCATAGGGCAGAATATTGCGAGCTGCCCAGCCCGCAGCCAGTAGGACAGGTAACAGGACAATCAGGACACGCCAATCCATACCCATAACCTCCCAAAATGTTTTCTGAAAACTTTATGAATTATTGTACAGCCTTCTCTAAGGAGAGAAAGGGGGGACACGATGCAACAAAGAAAGATTCTGCCGACAGAGCTTTTCTAAACCATCGACAGGCTATCCGATCCCAATGCTGACGTTCACAGTTTTGGGTTTGACACTCCCGCCGAATGAATTCGGGGGATTCTTACGCAGTCCATAATCGAACTCGTAATGGCGCTGTCAAGACGCCTCTACTGACTCCTCTCAGGTCAAACCTGAAAATTGCCTCTACTTCTCTATGTCACCGTTCGGGTTTTTCACCGAATTTAGGTCTTTCTCTATCTTGACATACTCCCACGACTAAAAGTCGTTGTAGGGCTTTTCCGCCACCCACTAAAGTGACGGAGCTACCAAGCTAAATTGTGGTGTTCTCCCTCAGAAAAGGTCTGTATGATTGGTTTAACTCCTTTAAGGCCGAATCCTGATGGGCGAAGATAAAATGACCCTCCGTGAAAACCAAACGGCGGCTGCTCTGCGTCTCAGTAAAGTGTTAGCAGCTCGTAATCGTTGGCGCACGGGTTGGCAGTCTCTGCGTTCGGTGTTGATGCCGATCGCCATGGTCACTGTCTTGGTGGCTTGGGGACTAGATTGGGATGCGGTGGGTGTAGCGGCTGCCTTAGTGCTGGGGGGACTGAGTTTCCCCTTGGTCTGGACTTCGACCTATCACTGGTTTACTGAAGATCTCACGGAACAGCAACGGCAGTTCATTTTGGCCTCACTGGGTCTGAGTTTGACGGTGGTGGCACTCATTGCCATGACTGGTGCGATGGACTGGATCCGAGGACGGTTTCAGGGCACGAATTGGGATGCGGTGGGGGCACTGGCTGAGGGCTTCGGTGCCTTGGGGCAAATTTTGGTGGCACTCTTGGCGGCCTATGTGGCTTGGCGACAGTACGTGATCTCGCGGGATTTGACCACCCAACAAAACCGCATTACCCAACAGCAAACGATTGACAGTTATTTCCAAGGGATTGCCGATCTCATTCTTGACGATGAGGGGTTATTGGAGGATTGGCCGCCGGAGCGGGCGATCGCCGAAGGACGTACCGCCGCCATTTTGGGGGGACTCGATGCCGAAGGCAAGGCCAAAATCATTCGCTTTTTGTCAGGCGCAAAGTTACTCTCGCCGCTGAAGCGCGATCGCCGGCTGGGACGGGCGATTTTTGATGGGTTGGGTGGCTATGAGGAAGACATTGAGTATGGTGTGCGGGTGATTAACCTTGGCAGTATGCTAGCGGGCGCTGACCTCAGTGGTACCGATTTGCGCTGGACCGAATTGAGTGATGCCAATCTAACGGGAACGCTCTTTCGCAACTGTAATTTGACACGAGCCAATCTAGCAGGGGCGATTCTGCAGGGGGCGGATTTCACAAATGCCGATCTCAGTCGTGTTCGCCTATTTTACGGCACGGTCGAGCAGGCCAGTCCCCGTGATCGCCTGAATCCTCCCAATTTTCGCACTGGGGCGCAGACGGGCGCGGTCGTTGAGGATGTCAACTTTACCAATGTCAAGAACCTCTCCGAAGAACAACGCTACTATTGCTGTGCGTGGAGTGGTAGCCGCTCCCGTGAAACGATTCCCGGTGGCTGTGAGGGCATTCCTAATAAGCTAGGACGCTAGCGCCGCCGTTAGTAGCGCGATCGCGGGCGATGATTGGCTACGGAGAGCACCATACCTAAGCCAAGATAGGTGGCCAGCATAGCTGAGCGGCCATAACTCACCAGTGGTAACGGCATTCCTGTCACGGGGAGCAAACCAATGGTCATGCCAATATTCACCACCACTTGAAACAGGATCATGGCAAATAGACCGATCGCCAGCAATGAGCCAAAGTCATGATTCGCACTATTGGCAATTTGCAATAAGCGCAAACCAATGAACCAAAAGAGGCACAGGAGAACTAAACTGCCAATGAACCCCGTCTCCTCAGCGATCGCTGAAAAAATAAAGTCCGTATGCTGTTCGGGAATAAATCCCAACTGGGTCTGGGTGCCTTGGAAAATGCCCCGCCCCCATAGCCCACCGGCACCAATGGCAATCCGCGATTGAATCAAGTGGTAGCCAGCTCCAAGGGGATCCTTGTCGGGGTCAAGAAACATGAGAATACGGGTTTTTTGATAGTCCTTGAGCACGCTCCAAAGCAGTTGCCCCAAGCCAGCCCCTCCTAGATTGAGTACCAGTCCCCCCAATCCGCCGACCCAGCCCAAGGGCAAGCTCCGCCAAGCGATGACGGCCATCGCCAGTGTCCACACCAACCAGATGAGGAGATTCAGTTGGTAAGGTAAAGGCAGGGCAACGAGAATCGCCGCCACCAAAGGGGAAAGCATCAAGACAATCCAACTGCCGGGGGTATTCGCCCAGTAGAGCATTGTCAATGTAATGGCAATGAAAACAAGGGACGTGCCCAAATCCGGCTGCGTCAAAATCAGGAAAAAGGGGGGTGCGGTGGCTGCAAACACACTGAGAATGCCCTTCAGGGAGTGGCCCGAAATGCGGTGCAACAGTGCCGCTTGGGTAAGAATGAGGGAGATTTTGGCAAACTCCGAGGGTTGCAGGTTAAAGCCGCCAATCGCCAACCAGCGCTCTGCTCCCTTGGCCTCTACCCCCACGAGATCAACCGCCAGCAGCAGGGCACAGCTCAGGCCGTAGATGACCCAATGACTGCCCATAAAGACCGATTCCGGAACGCGGGCAAGGATGAGGGCAAGAATCGTACCCATCCCCCCCACCAATAAATGCTGGAGACTATCGTTTTCCTCTAGGTGTAGTTGACTACTGTGGATGAAGGCCGCCCCAATGACCGTGGTTGCCCAAACAGCCCCCAACAGCAGCCAATCCACGCCTCGCCAAGGATAAAACCAGCCAAAAGTCCGCCGTCGGGGTACTCGCCAAGTCATCAGCCACTGTCCTGTCTCTCCTAGGGGGTTAGTCTATCCGCTGGCTCAAAAGGTTGCAAACGGACAGCTCGGACAACCGACATAGCACCTTGCCTTGGTGTATTATCCGAAAGGTTGAGCTTCTATTCCGATAAGGAGCGATCGCAGTGGCAACCCTAGGGGTCAACATTGATCATGTGGCAACGATTCGCCAAGCCCGGCGCACGGTTGAACCCGATCCCGTAGCCGCAGCCGTTTTGGCAGAACTGGGGGGAGCTGATGGCATTACCGTACATTTGCGGGAAGATCGTCGCCATATTCAAGAGCGGGATGTGCGCCTCCTGCGGCAAACGGTACGCACCCATTTGAACCTAGAGATGGCTGCCACTTCCGAAATGGTGGCGATCGCCCTTGACGTTCGGCCAGATTACGTGACGTTGGTACCCGAGCGGCGCGAAGAAGTCACCACCGAAGGGGGACTAGATGTGGTGGGTCAGCAGGAACCCTTGACCCAAGTGGTGAAAACCCTGCAAGGCGCAGGAATTCCTGTGAGTTTATTCATTGACGCGGACCTAGCCCAACTGGAAGCCGCCGCCAAAACCACGGCTCAATTTATTGAACTGCACACCGGTCGCTACGCCGAAGCCAAGGGGGAAGCGGCGCAACAGCAAGAATTAGCAATTTTAGCTCATGGTGTCCAACAGGCAAAATCCTTGGGCTTGCGGGTGAATGCCGGTCATGGGCTGACCTACACCAATGTAGGGGCGATCGCCCGCCTTGAAGGGATTGAAGAACTCAATATTGGCCACACGATTATTAGCCGCGCTGTTCTTGTGGGTATGGTGCAAGCAGTACGGGATATGAAAGCCCTCATTAGCTCTTAAACTCAGCCCTAAGGGCATCATCGTACTCATCGGCGAGTGTCGCCACGATCGTAATTAAGCGGGAAATTTCACCCGCAGTAATCCCCCCTAGGGTGCGGGTAGCCACGACTTGGACTTGGTCTTCGGCAATGGCAAAGTGTGCCTCGAGGGTGGTGAGCCAGTTCAACGTCAGGAGCTTACGATAGAGTGCCAACTCATCCGTTACGGGCAAAGGCAGTACCGGAGACCAAATGGTAAGAACGTCCTCCTCTGTGTGGCCACTCAACTGCACAAAGACCTCGGCACTGCCATAGCGAAACATCCAAATTTTGCCACTGTCCGTTTGGCCCACGAGGGGAGCATCCCCTGGGTGGAGACTAGAAATCACCGTTTCAATAATCTCAACCGCATTTCCTGGAGGCGCGTCAAGGGATGCTGCGGGAACGGGCTGCACTTCACTGACCATGGTCATTCCTTTCGTGAATCAGGACAACTCGTTAGAGGACTTGGTGGGTGTAGGCATGTTGTTTGACATTGTCGGCAGCGGTAACGATGCGCTCGGAGTTGAGCACCCGTTTGCGTTCTGTGGAGGTATTAAAGTTGCGGTAGGTTTCGCCAAGGGGAATATGGCGGGTACTTTGGGGACGGGCAATGTAGGTGCGGGCGGCTGCTGCAAGGCGATCGCCATAGTCATCACACAGATGGGCACTGGGGGGAAACTGCTGCTGCACCTGCTGCGGGTCTTGGGCTGTACCATAGGTGAGGGCATGGGCTTCACTGTAGGAAGTGGGCAAGCCATGGAGCAAGGCTTCCAACGCCGCTGAGGGAATCGGCTCAATCACCTCTACGGGCTGGAGTTTTCCCTCCACCTGCACAAAACAATGAGCCAGTCCAAGCACCACATAGGCTTCTGGGGGGGGAATCTCTTGACTCATTGCAACCTCACAATCATGTGGCTCCCCTCAAGTCTAGCTTGCTTTTCGAAAAATCAGCCTAGTGGGCAACATAGAGATAAGCAGCCGTCGTCAGCGGAGAAACGGCTAAGATCATCTAGGCCTATTTCAACATGACTGCTGTCACTATTGCTGTATAGTAAGCGTTCTAGGGTCTATGGAAACGGCAAACTCAATGCCAGCAACAATCGAATCCCCTGAAGTTGAGCTATTACCCCCGATGTTGGCAGCACTGCCCGACCCCCAAGGGGTGAGTGTGTGTCCTCGGCGGGCACGTTGGCAATTAGACTTATTGTTGCTTGCCCTAGAGTGCGTTGATTTGCATGCTTCTGAGTTGATGTTGCAAGTGCTGCGAGATCTGCAACTGCAAGTGATGATCCCCAATCGGGTCGTATTTTGGCAAATTCGCTGCACTAATCCCTTTCGCCAAATTACCCAGCGTACCCCCTTGCCCTTGGCGGAAACAAAGGCACTCACCGCAGTTGTTGTGCAAGTGGCGCGGCGGCAGACGGCAATCCTGCGGCATTTACTTTTGGTGTTGGATCAATTGCAGGCGCAAAATTTACCCCCGGAAACCTATGCCCCCTTGGCGGAGTATTTAGATCGCTTTCGCCGCCATTTTCGCAAACGCATGAACCTCCAGCGATCGGGTCTCTTTCTCTACAAAAATAATCAAGCCCTCAATGAGTTGGGTCTGAAGCTGTTGGCACAACTTCTGCTCTGTGCAGGCACAAAGGGCATGGAACGCCTCTGGTTTAGTTTATTTGACGGGGAAGTGAGTTAATGCTGCTGCAACGCCAGTATTCATTGCCCAATTGCACACTGCGAATTGAAGGGCTGAGTGGTCAAGCCGGCGCAGAGCAGTTGGATATTGTCACCCTCTGCGAGTGGGAAATTATTGGCCAGAATCAGCGAGTCAAGGGCGGGAAAGAATTCCTTGTGGCGTTGCTCAATAGTGTGCCCGCAGCGGCGCAAACGTGGTTGAGTGGTGTTAAGTTACGGCGATCGCCCCAGTACCCGATTCAAGTCGAGATTCAGGCCTTTAATCAAGTATCCCTCCACATTCCGCGCCAGCTACTGCAAGCGTCCCCTGAAGAGAATGCAGAGTCAGCCGCCGAAACCCTAGAAGTCCAGCTCACTTGGCTGCAACTAGCGGATCTAGTGGAAGCCTTGGATCAACTCTGTAGTGATAGTCAAACACTGCCTACCCTGATACCGACATTCCATTCCCTTCCCCGGCGGGCGATCGCCCCTGCTGTGCCTTTGCGCAAACAACTGATGCCCTTGGGTATTGGCGCTGCTAGTTTAGCCGTAATGGCTGCGATCTTTTTCCATCTACCGGTACCCGAACGTCGTCCCCCCCGCGAGGAAGCTCTGCCCCCCACCCCCGAAGCCGTCACGCCCTCACCAGCACCCACGACACCAGCAACCCCGAATCCTTAGGCCGACCTTGGAAACTAAACTGTCGTTTAGCTTTTTGATGCTTGGGATAAACCATGGTAATCAACGCCCCTAGTGCTTTTTGGCCTCCCGTTGCCAGCGATCGCGCTGCCTTTATTGCCCCCAATGCCACCCTTGTCGGCGATGTCCGCTTGGGTGAAGGCTCTAGCATTTGGTATGGTGCCGTGTTACGCGGTGACGTGGAGTACATCGAGATTGGTGCCCACACCAACGTTCAAGATGGTGCCATCCTCCATGGCGATCCGGGACAACCCACGATTCTCGGTGCAGAAGTAACTGTCGGGCATCGCGCGGTTATTCATGGGGCAACCGTTGAAGATGGCTGCTTAATTGGCATTGGCGCCGTGATTCTCAATGGCGTTCGAGTTGGAGCGGGCAGTATTGTCGGTGCAGGGGCCGTGGTCAGCAAAGATGTCCCCCCACGCTCTTTGGTTGTGGGCATTCCGGCTAAAGTGGTGCGGGAAGTGAGTGACACTGAAGCTGCTGATCTACGCCAGCATGCGCGCAAGTATGAACAACTGGCCCATGTCCACAATGGCACAGGCACCAATCTGGGGTTCTATCCCTAGAAGTTTGTCCTAAACAGACCCCCACCGTGTTCAGTGTCCGCCATTCTTAGGAAAAGGGCTGTCATCTGCTAGAATTCTGAAGGATTTTCTCGTAAGAGTTCAGCCAATGACTCGTGCACGGATTGCTGTGGATGCCATGGGGGGTGACTATGCTCCCGATGAGATTGTTGCCGGTGCCCTCAGAGCCAGTGAAGAATTAGATGCCGATATTCTCCTTGTGGGTGATCCGCTGCCCATTCAGCGCTACCTCAATGAACATGCCCCCACAGCCAAGCCCCAAATTGTCGAAGCGAGTGATGTTGTGGAAATGGGGGAAGAACCCCTGACCGCCCTGAAAAAGAAACCCAAGGCCTCAATTAACGTGGCGATGGATCTGGTCAAAGCGGGTGCGGCTGATGCGGTTGTTTCTGCTGGTCACTCAGGGGCAGCGATGGCTGCGGCACTATTGCGCTTAGGTCGCCTCCCTGGCATTGATCGCCCCGCCATTGGTGCCGTCTTACCCACCCTGATCCCCGGCAAATCCGTTCTTGTGCTTGATGTCGGTGCCAATGTGGACTGCCGCCCCAAATACCTTGAGCAATTTGCGGTTATGGGTTCGATCTACAGCCAGTATGTCTTGGATGTTGAAGATCCCAAGGTGGGCTTGCTCAACATTGGCGAAGAGGACTGCAAAGGCAATGATCTAGCTCTCAAGGCGCATCAACTCCTGCGGCAAAATCGCCAAATCTCCTTTTTGGGCAATGCCGAAGGCCGCGATGTCCTGTCGGGACAATTTGATGTCGTCGTCTGTGATGGCTTTGTCGGCAACGTTCTGCTCAAATTTGCTGAATCCTTGGGTAGTGTCCTTGTCCAAATTCTCCGCGAAGAGCTACCTCGGGGCTGGCGGGGGCAACTGGGTACGGCGCTGCTGCGTCCCAATCTCCGCAAAATTAAGCAGCGCATTGATCATGCGGAACATGGGGGTGGTTTGCTGTTGGGGGTGGATGGCATCTGTATCATTAGCCACGGCAGTTCCCAAGCGCCCTCGATTTTTAATGCCATTCGTTTAGCCAAGGAAGCGGTGGATCATCGCGTTTCAGAGCGGATTCAGGCCTGTTATCAGCATGCCGTTGCCGTTGAGGATCAAGCTTAGTGACTGTGCAGGGCGTTAAATTTAGCGGCGTGGGCGCGGCAACCCCCCGTCAATGCTTGACCAATGCCCACCTCAGTGCCCTTGTGGATACCTCTGACGAGTGGATTCAATCCCGTACGGGCATTCAAGAACGGCACGTGGCAGCGCCTGACCAGCGCCTTGTGGATTTGGCTAGCGAAGCGGCGGGTGCAGCCCTACAGATGGCCGGCCTAGAACCGACAGCAGTTGATTTGATCATCTTGGCCACTTCTACGCCCGATGATCTCTTTGGCACCGCCTGCTTGGTGCAAACTCGCATTGGTGCGGTCAATGCCGTGGCCTTTGACTTAACGGCTGCTTGTTCTGGATTCCTCTTTGCCTTGGTTACGGCGGCCCAGTATTTGCGCACCGGTGCCTACCGCAGTGCTTTGGTCATTGGTGGTGATATTCTGTCGCGCTGGGTGGATTGGAGCGATCGCCGCACCTGCATTCTCTTTGGCGATGGCGCCGGCGCGATGGTCTTGCAAGCCAGCGAGGCTGATCAACTCCTCAGCTTTGAATTGCGCAGTGATGGCCGCCTCAATGAGCACCTTACCCTTGCCTTTGCTGGTACTCCCCAGACCTTAGGGGACAATCTCGCGATCGCCCAAGGGGGATTTGCTCCCATTGCCATGAATGGCCGTGAAGTTTATCGCTTTGCTGTCACCCAAGTCCCGGAAGTCATTGAGAAAGCCCTGCATCGCGCGGGGTGTACGGTTGAGGAAATTGACTGGCTGGTGTTGCATCAGGCCAATCAACGCATCCTTGATGCTGTGGCTGAGCGTTTAGGCATCCCTCAGGAGAAAGTGATTAGCAATGTGGGTCAGTGTGGTAATACCTCCGCCGCCTCGATTCCCCTTGCCCTTGCGGCTCCGATTCAACAGGGGCATATTCAACCCGGAGACTTAATTGCCACCGCTGGCTTTGGTGCTGGTTTGACTTGGGGAGCTGCCCTGTTCCGCTGGCAATAGCCTATGCAAGGGGACACTGACCTGCGTACATTAACGATGCGGGTAGAGGCCATTCTATACCTGAAGGCACAGCCCCTCACCCTTGCTGAACTGGCAACCCTCGCTGCCACTGACCCTGAGGCCATTGAACTGGCACTCATTGAGCTACTCAACGACTATGCCCATCGCCAAACCGCCCTTGAAATTGTTCAAATTGACGATAAATACAGCCTGCAACTCAAGCCCGCTTTTCAAGAACTGGTTCAGTCCCTTATCCCCGTTGAATTGGGGGTTGCAGCACAGCGCACATTAGCCCTGATTGCTTTTCGTGGCCCCATTCGCCAACCCGAGGTGATTGAATTGCGGGGTTCTAGCGCCTACCAACACATTCAAGAACTCCTCACCCTTGGGTTTATTCAGCGGCGGCGGGATAGCCAAAGTCGCTCCTACATCCTCCAGGTCACTGAGCGCTTTCACCAGTATTTCCAAGTGGATCAACTGCCAACTATTGCGGAGGAGAGGGCGGACGATTCACATACTCACTGAGCAACTGCGAGGGCAAATCATCATTGGTTGCCAATTGCAGGTTCAAAAGGGCAACTGCGAGCTTGTCTTGCTCTAGTTTGTTGCGCCCCAAGGCCTTGAGAATGCGCCGCAATTGAGCCGCAATTTCCGCCCCAAACATTGTCAGATTTTCATCGGGCAGTGCGGGGAGCCAATCAATTGCTCCATGTTCTACTGCCCATTGTCGCTGCATAGGGGAAATGTGGTTGTCGTAGCGGTCAATAATGAAACTGCGCAGCTTCGGATAGGTCGCCTTGATCCAATTCAAAAGGTTGCCAATATCTGGGGTTTCCAGTTGCGAATCAAGGAGCAACAGGTCAGGGTTACGCTGCATCACGGTCACAAAATCACTAATAATGCGGCGGCTATTGATTTGTCCTGACTCCACAATGACTTCTAGCCCTTGACTGCGCAGCAATTCTTGCCAAATTTGTACTTGAATGCCGGGGGGTTGAATGATCAGAATCGTGGGTTGAAGGGCAACAGGGGCATCCGGCGGGGTGGTGGAAACCGCCTCATCCGTACGAAATTCAAGGGTTGTTTTGCCGATAATGAAGCGATCGCCCGTTTTGAGGAGCGTCGGCACCTGAATCATTTGACCATTCAGCACACAGCCATTGCGACTCCCCAAATCAATGAGATAATAATCATCATTATCAAGACGCTGAATCATGGCATGGCGGCGGGAAGACCAGCGATCCGCCAAAACAATCGTACAGTCTTTGCC
Organism: Thermosynechococcus sp. FA-CM-4201; assembly: GCF_054689355.1. NCBI lineage: Bacteria > Bacillati > Cyanobacteriota > Cyanophyceae > Acaryochloridales > Thermosynechococcaceae > Thermosynechococcus > Thermosynechococcus sp. FA-CM-4201. The sequence continues at coordinate 2,725,916 of NZ_CP079920.1, read as the reverse complement.
TCGACCAATCACCCATGAATTGCCTTGGGTAAGAGGGACGATATAGGTGCTGGCCTCTGTGGAGATGACCAATTGTGGATACTGTGGTAACAAGGTGATCCCTCTTCCAACTCCCTGTAGGAATAAATTAGGTCTCGAAGTGCTTTATTCAAAATGATAGTCGGGACATTGAATGGCGGCTTCAGTCGCTGCCCAATCGGGATGTAGTGAACACTTTAGGCGGTAGTCTCCTGAAAAGAAACGACAGCGAGAACAGGGAATTTGATGCAAACGGCGGGCGATCGCCAGCCCATCCTGTGTGAATTGCCACACATTCCACGCCATGATTACCAGCAATAGCCAAGCAAAACAGAAACAAATTGGTACTAGTAATGGCTCTACTGTCTGTAAAAAGGATGATAACCAAACAACCATAGGCTGCAAAAGGAGAAGAAATGAGAATAATGTGGGCAATTGCTAGCCTTTAATTATTTCCTACGACAATTTTACCACTTGGCTATACAGGTATGAAAGTAGTATTTAGCAGTTCTTTGCAACAGTTCTTATCGTTACAACTCTTTTCCAAAATATGGGCTAGACAGGGAGGTAGCTCTCTTCCATTCCCCTTATCCTGTTATCCTGATTTGATTGTGGGGTTTGGCATCGCCAGCCTCGTCCTTTGGCAGGGATTCGCTATTGTGCGGGATGCAAGGCAAGCTGTAAACTTCCCACCAACTAAAGTCGGGGGCTTTCAGTAGCCCTAGGCCATTGGGCAAGCCAAATAGCCTGAACTTCCAGCGAGCGTTACGAACTCGCCCAATAAGGCAATCACAGAGGCACCATTCAGATCAGCATCACCAACCCAGCCACAATGACCACAAGCAAACTGTTTGCCATTTCGATAGGACCGACAAGGATCAGGATGAATATGCAGGCATCGATGGCAAGTTTGGCTGGTATACGCTGGATTGACCGTCACCCACCTCACGCCGTCTCGCAGACATTTGTACTCAATAAACTGCCGCAATTGATAGAACGACCAGCTATTTGAGCGTCTGCGTTCGGTTTTGCTTCGGGGTTGTTGATTCAGCCGCTCGCGAATTCCCGTCAAGTCCTCTATCGCGATCACCGCATTAAGCGCTTTCGCTTCACGGACAATCACCGCACTGATCGAATGGTTGAGCCACTGTTGAAAGCGTTGTTCTTTACCCGCCAGCCGTTTCAAAAGTTTTCGGCAAGACCGCCGCGAACTTCTTGTGCCCTGCGAGGCTCGTTTTTGAATCGATGCTCTCACTCGATGAAATTTATCTCGACGTTCGTTTAACTGATTCCCATCCCAACCTCCACCTGTACTGGTTTTAGCAATCTCTCGTCGCCCCAAGTCCACGCCAATGACGGTGCTCGGTTCAGAGGGTTCAGGAACCTCTTCGGTTATTTGGATGTGGATATAGTAGAAGCCATCCCGATGTTTGCACAACTGAGCCGATGAAAGATGCGAGCATCATAATCTGCTGAAGTTGGCTTGAATTCTTGAACCGCTTTACCTTTCAGCTTGGCGGTCTTGCGGTTGGCTCCGACTCTGGCACAAACCCGAACCGCTTGATTAGCGCTTAACCCAAACCGAGAACGAAGTTCCTGATAAACCCTGTTTTGAATGGTGATCTTATTCGTTACGGTCGGCTGAACGGTTTTGTTGGTAAAGTTGCAAGCATCTGCAAACGCTTTCAAGAATCGCTCGATTTTGAGAGACTGCTCAGGAGTGGGCTGAAGCTTGCAAACGACTGTTAGGGTTTGTTCCATAGATAAAATTGTATCAACTCTAGCACCGGCTAAAGTCGTCTTTGTCTTTCCTCCCCGTACTAAAGTATGGGGCTTCCAGACATAAATCTGGTGATGAACACCCCTGTAGAATAAGTAGGGTTACTTTTGGGGAAGTCTCCTGTGAGTGCACCAGCGATCGCCATTATTGATTACGATATGGGCAACCTGCATTCCGTTAGTAAAGCCCTTGATGTAGTGGGGGCAACGCCCTTAGTGAGCGATCGCCCCAGTGACATTTGTGCTGCCGATGCTGTGGTACTCCCCGGTGTGGGTGCCTTTGACCCAGCCATGACTCATCTCCACGAGCGGGAACTGGTGCCTGTCATTCAGCAGGTGATTCAGCAGGGGATGCCCTTTTTGGGGATTTGTCTTGGCCTGCAAGTCCTCTTTGAATGCAGTGAAGAGGGAACAGAACCCGGCCTTAGTATTTTTGCAGGCAAAGTTAAACGCTTTCAGTCTGAACCCGGCCTCACAATCCCCCACATGGGCTGGAACCAACTGGCCTTGACACAATCCGCCTGTCCCCTCTGGCAGGATTTACCGCCAACCCCTTGGGTATATTTTGTCCACTCCTACTTTGTCGCCCCTGATGATCCAGAACTAGTGGCCGCAACCGTCCGCCATGGTCAGCAAACTGTAACAGCGGCGATCGCCCGCAACAATGTGTTTGCTTTTCAATTTCACCCCGAAAAGTCCGGTAAGATCGGCCTGCAACTTCTCCACAACTTTGTCACGCTGGTCAAACATCAGTAAGCATCTCGTTAGCAGCATCAAAGATTCGCGCTAGCGATAACCATAGAACCGGGTGGCAAAGTTTTGCGATCGCGTCGGGGACAGTTGACGCGCTTTCAAAATCGCAGCGGTGAGAAACACATAGGCCAAAATCCCCACCACTGCCAAACCCATCGGACCAAAACGGGCGGCAGCCGTATTCCAAAGGGCGTGGAGAAAGGCCGCTAGACCTAGGCCAACCATTAAAATCAAGGGTGCTCGATGGGGGCGCAATACACTCAATCCCACACAATAGCCCAAGTAGCCCGTGTAGGCCATGTGACCCGTTAGGGATCCCAAGACCCGGGGAATCAGCACTTGCAGACCAGCTAAATTACCAAATTGACCCGCAATACTAGGGACATACTGCCCAAGGGTTTCTGTCCACGTAAAACCGAGTCCGGCAGCCGCTCCCAAGAGAATGCCATCGAGGGGTTCCCATACGCCTACCTTTTGTTTCCACGGACTCGGCAGCCATCGCCCTAAGCCATAGGCCACGATCATTGGTAAAGCCTTGAGTAGCTCTTCCATTAACCCGGCACCAATGAAGTTGCGGCTGAATAACACCCAAAATGAAGGATGGGGCGGATGCAGTTGGCCGGGTAAAACAGTGCGAAAGAGATAGATCATGGCTGGCAAAATCGGGCTTTGCAGAATCAAAATTTCCAGCGTCAACGCGCCCAGTAGAACCCATGCAGGTTTGCGTTTGCCACAGAGTTGATAGATGAAGTAATAGGCAGCACTGCCCAAATAGAGCGCCAAGATGACCTTGAACGCATCGGGGGAGCCAGCCGTGGCAAAAAGGAGGATGACCGCAACCACCGTGACAATCCCCGGTACCAGATAGGCTTTGCGTACCCAGTCGGGATGAATAGCAAAAATGGGCAGGAGTTGGGTGAGGGTGAGGGGTTGATCGGGCTGGGTGCTGACGACTTCGGTGAGGGGAAGATATTCTAGGACAAATTCAGGTCCTTGGCGCCCCAATTGAATGCGATCGCCCGCATTGAGTACAGTTAATGTCTCCACTCGCTGTTGATTGACATAGGTGCCATTGACACTCCCAAGGTCTGCGATCGCCCACACGGGAATACCGCCTCGTTTTTGACAAGTGAGTTGGGCATGGTGGCGGGAAACAGACGTGTAAATGTGAGCGTCAAGGACAATATGGCAAGTATCGGGATCACGGCCAATAATCGTCACATCCTCTTGGGAGAGCCAAAACTGCCCCATTTCAGGGGAGACTTGCCGCAGCACACCCGCATACTTCAGCGTTGGATTGAGGGGGGAGCGATCGCGATTCATTAGCACCCGTATCAACTGCAAGGGGGACAATTGAGACTCCCAAAGTCCGACCTGCTCAGCACTCACCCCCACTATACACTGGCCGCTTAATACTTCCTTTGATCGAGAGGGCGATCGCCCCAAGACAAGGCACAGGAAAACTTTGAGTAGCGCTCCTGAGGAGAAGTTTGCTTTGTGACGAGGAGTTGACAAAGGGCAGTACTTTGGGCGAAGATAAGATTCTGCTGATTCGGGGCTATAGCTCAGTTGGTAGAGCACTTCAATGGCATTGAAGGGGTCAGCGGTTCGAATCCGCTTAGCTCCATCCAAACGAGGATAATCTCAATTAAGAACTGACTGGCGCAAGAGTCGCAGTAATTTTTCTAAGTGCTCTGGTAGAGGGGCGATCGCCACAATCTCCTCACCTGTGCGTGGATGCTGCAACTGTAAGCGATAGGCATGAAGAGCTTGGCCGGGCAGCTTCACTTTTAGCGGTGTGCCTCGGCCATAGAGGGGATCCCCCAACAGCGGCCAACCCAAGTGGGCGGCATGAACCCGAATTTGATGGGTACGACCGGTTTCAAGGTGGAACTCCACAAGGGCACAGTGGCGAAAGCGCTCCTTCACGTACCAGTGGGTAATTGCTGTGCGGCCTTTTTCAGGAGGCACCACGGCCATCTTTTTGCGATCTACCGGGTGACGACCAATGGGCGCAATGACGGTTCCAGTGTCCTCAGGGGGTTGACCATAGACGACACCAAGGTAGTGGCGCTGCATTTGCCGTGCTTTCAGTTGTTGTTGCAGATGGTGTAGGGCAAATTCCGTCTTGGCAACAACCATGACCCCAGAGGTGTCTTTGTCTAGGCGATGCACAATCCCCGGCCGCTGCACACCGCCAATGCCCGTCAAATCAGGACAGTGGGCCAATAGACCATGAACTAGGGTACCGTGGCTATGACCAGGGGCAGGATGCACGACTAAATCCACCGGTTTATTGAGAATCAGTAACTCATCATCCTCGTAGAGAATACTCAGGGGTAGGGGTTCAGGGATTAAATCCAATGGCTCTGGCTCAGGGAGCACCACCTCTAGTACCTCACCACCACTGAGGGGCTGATTTTTGCGATCGCAAACTTGGCCATTGAGGCGTACGTGCCCCTGTTGGATCAATTGCTGCCAGCGCGATCGCGAGAGTTCAGGATGCTGTTGGGCAAGGAAGGTATCGAGGCGATCGCCCCCCTTTTCTACCTTGAAAATCAGCGATGTTGTCATGCCCCCCAACTACACCAGCGTATGCCCAAGGGCTAAACCCACCACTAGCATCCCTAAGACGAGAAAGGGTTGAGCACTGGCTTGGTACTTGACATCGTTTTTCAAGGGATCCCGCAGGAAGTACATATCCTGAAAGACAATTTGGGGAATAATTAGCAAAATCAACAGCACGGCATAAAGATTGGCATGAATCGCCATCAAGTAGCCCGCAATCCCCAACTGGAAAATGTCAATCATCAGGACACAGATCCATGCCGCGGTGGTAACGCCAAACATCACCGGCAAGGACGCCAAGCCGAGTTGGCGATCGCCCTCAACGCTTTTGAAGTCATTGACAATGGCAATGCCCAAGCCCGCCAAACTGTAAATCAACGTCAAGATCACAATCGTCGGTGTTAATTCGCCAAAAAGGGCGTGACCTGCCCACCACGGCAAGGCAATGTAGCTTGCTCCTAGGGCATAATTTCCCAGCCAACCATTCTTTTTCAGTTTCAGGGGCGGTGCGGAGTAAATATAGGCCAAAAAGCCCCCCAGCAAGGCAATTTTGGTGACGGGGAACGTGGGATGGTCAGCCCATAGATCAAGTAGAGCAGCTAGCCCCAAACCCGCGACAACGAGGAAGATAATTTGTGCCCGCACTTGATTGAGGGAAATCGCCCCCGAAGGAATGGGACGGTAGGGTTCATTAATTGCATCAATCTCGCGATCGTAGTAATCGTTGAGCGTTTGCGTATAGCCGGCCATCAAAGGCCCCGACAGCAGCATACAGGTGGCTGCCTTGAGCACATCCTCCAGACTCCATGTGAATCCCCCCGAGGACGCTGCACCACAGACCACACCCCAAATGAGGGGAATCCACGTAATCGGCTTCATCAATTGGAGGCGAATTTTCCAGATATTGGTTTCGCCGCTTTTGGCACCCTTCATGCCCAGCAGTTGCCGTGCCGCTGCCGTTGTACTTTCTGGGGATGTTGAAGTCGTCGTTGAATCGGGGGTTTCCGTCATAGCGCTTGTTGTGCTCAGCAATCACCTCAATGATTATAGTCGTTTCACCTTCCGCCACCTAGGGGAATCATGTTGCTCTCTGAAGTGGGCAGGATGTTAAGAGTTGTCCTCGTAAATTTGCCGATCGCCCGTGGTGTAGGTCAGGATAGAAGCGAAACTGCTTTTAGCATCTTTCAGCATCAGCGGAACAGCCCCACATTGTGCCATGACCCCTGTCTCCATCCCCGATTATCTTAAACGCGCTCTACCGGCGGTCATTGCAACGGCGATCGCCACAGTGGGTGTGGTTGCACTGCGGATGGGTGGCCTGCTGGAACCCTTGGAATTAAGGGTGTATGACCAATGGCTGCGCTGGCGATCGACACCGGCCACCTCCCAGCGCCTGCTGATTGTTGAGATTACCGAGGCTGATATTCAAACCCTCAAGCAGTACCCAATTCCTGACGAGGTGCTCATTCAAGCCCTCAATGAATTGCAGGAGTACCAACCCAAGGTCATTGGCATTGATATTTTTCGCGATTTTCCAGTTCCCGATCGTTTCAAGCCGCCAACCGATGTGCTGCCCTCCCTCGGACGGGTGATGATGACCCAGCCCAACACCGTTATTGTCTGTAAAGTGGGGAGCGAAGCAGATCCCGGAATTGCCCCTCCCGCTGGACTGCTGAATGATCAGGTAGGGTTTGCTGACATTCCCATTGATGATGATGGCGTGGTGCGGCGTGCGATTTTGGCAACTCAACCCGAAGCCAGCGATCGCTGCTCTACCCCCCAATCCTTTGCCCTTGCCTTGGCGCGTGTTTTTCTGGGAATTAATCCCCAAGCTGCAACTCAAAACCGCCTTGACTTGGGAACAGCTCGCTTTCAGGCCTTAACCAGCAACTGGGGGGGCTACAACAACCTAGATGCCGCCGGCTTTCAAATCCTAATCAACTATGCCCACCCAATCCAGCCCTATGAAACAGTCACCCTGAGCGAAGTGCTGACGGGTCAAGTGCTGCCCTCCAAGGTGCGCGATCGCGCCGTACTCATTGGCCTCACTGGCAGCAGCAGTAACGATAAGTTTTTGATTCCGATGACCCTGCCGGGGCAAACCAACCGCCTTACCGCCGGTGTTGTGGTTCAAGCAGCAATCCTTGAAGATTTGCTAGCGGCCGCTCTCGATAACCGCTCTCCGATGGGTACATGGCCACAGGAGGCGATCGCCCTTTGGATTCTGGCTTGGTCTGGGCTTGGTGCCGTGATTATCGCCAAGGGACACCGCTGGGTGATTGTGCCGCTGTTGGTTGCTGGGGGACTGGGTCTCAGTGGCCTGACATTTCTGCTCTTTTTACAGGGGAGTTGGCTTCCGCTGGTGGCGCCTCTTGTTGGCTTTGGCAGTGCGGCAGTTTTGATGCTAGGCTACCGTGCCTTGAGTCCTGCTGAATCCACCTCTACCCCCTCTACACCGACGGCTGTCCCCAGTGGCCTGTCAGCGACTCCCTTGGAGTTAATTACTGAAGGCATCAGTCAATCAACCACACCTGAATCAGCCCCCATTTTGGAAATCCCCGAAACCTCGCCAACAGAAGTCTCTCGCCTAGAGACGGATGCCAATGCAACGGTGCTGCAACCGGAAACAGAAATTTCCTTTACCCCCATCGAACCCACCCCACCCCCTGGGGATAAACCCCACACCGCACCTACCCTCCTCACCGCCGTCGTTGATCAGATTCCCCCCACAGAGATCCGCGAGACACCACCACAGCCTATCACTGAGAGGGAAACCTTCTTAGTCGTTCACCCTGAGGACGCGGCAACTTCCGCCACCGAATTGCCAGAAACGTCCACAACTGCTCCTGAACCTACCCATGTTGATCTTCCTGAAACCCAGAGGGTGGTTTCTACCCCGCAGCCAACGGCTCCCTCAGAGATACCCTCGACACTGCGCCCTGATTTACCAGAAACCCAACTGACGGTTCCCGAAGCCTTAACAACGATGCCGGAGACCCCTAGCATTCCTACGGTTGATTTACCTGAAACGCAACTCACCCTACCTGAGCCACTGACGACCCCAGACCTGACCTCGACACCCTCAACCCAATTCGCAACCAGTGTGGACTTGCCTGAAACCCAACTGGCGGTGCCTGAGTCCGTGAGTCCAGCAGAAGTCACCTCAACTCCCGATGGGGACACCCCTGAAACACCACCCGACATCACCTCACCCGCCCCGACCCAATTTACAACCAGCGCAGACTTGCCCGAAACCCAATTATCAATCCCAGACACCCCCAAGGGAGACCTACCAGAAACACAGCCGTCCAACCCTGACCCCTTAACCGCGGCGCCTGTGGATCCCACCCAGCTTCCAGAAGTGACTCCCGCCACGACAGTCCCCTCGCCGCCCCCCCCAACCACAGAGACGCAAACACCGAGCGGCACCCAACCCAAAACCACCGTCATTTCTGACATTAGCGAAGAACCCAGTGAACCGCTGCCACAAACTGTGGGGGGACGCTACCGTGTCCTGAGTCAACTAGGGGAAGGGGGATTTGGGCGCACGTTCTTGGCTGCGGATTTACACCTACCCGATCATCCGATCTGCGTGGTCAAGCAGTTGGTGCCCTCCCGTAAGGATGAACGCTTTTTGGCTATTGCCCGTCGCCTCTTTCAGCGGGAAGCAGAAACCTTAGCCCAATTGGGTCAACACGAGCGTATCCCCCGATTACTGGCTTACTTTGAGGAGGGGGGATATTTCTATCTCACCCAAGAGTATGTGGATGGCGAATCCCTCAAAGAGGAGTTTGAAAAGAAAGTTACCCTCTCCCAAGCTGAAGCCCTCGCCATTCTCAAGAGCATTTTGGAAATTTTGCAGTATGTACATCAGTTTGGGGTGGTGCATCGGGACATTAAGCCTGCCAATATCATGCGCCGCCGCAGTGATCAACAACTGTTTTTGATTGACTTTGGGGCGGTACGCCATGTCCAGCCCGAGGACTTGCTCCAGCACGGCAAATATACGATCTCAATTGGTACCCGTGGCTATGCCCCTAGCGAACAAATGGCAGGACGACCCGTGATTGCCAGTGATATTTACTCTTTGGGCATGGTTATTGTTGAAGGTCTGACGGGACTCGCCCCGATGGATTTGCCCTCTGACCCCCACACGGGGGATATTGTCTGGCAGCCGGGACGGCATCTTTCACCGCAGTTTGTTGCCATTATCAATAAAATGATTAAGTACAACTTTCGCGATCGCTACCAGAGTGCTGAAGACGTGCTCACCGATTTGGCCAAGGCTGGACTCTAGGCTTATAGACCAAAGCTTGAGTGCTGTAGAGGGGGCTTGCAGTTCTTATTTAGGCGGCTCAATCGTTGTGAAAAAAGGCTGTATGATGGATAGTACCGTTTCCTTTTTTTAACATTAGACACTTTGGAGGCATCGCAACGTGGCTGGAACGACAGGAGAACGACCATTTTCCGACATTATTACCAGTGTCCGTTATTGGGTGATTCATAGTATCACCATTCCGGCGTTGTTTATTGCTGGCTGGCTCTTTGTCAGCACCGGTTTGGCCTATGATGTGTTTGGCACACCACGCCCCGATAGCTATTATGCTCAGGAACAGCGGTCGATTCCTCTTGTGACCGATCGCTTTCAAGCTAAACAACAAGTTGAAACCTTCTTAGAACAGGTGAAGTAGGATTGCCATGACCAGTAACACCCCCAATCAAGAACCCGTTTCTTACCCGATTTTTACGGTCCGCTGGTTGGCCGTTCACACGCTTGCTGTGCCCACGATTTTCTTCCTCGGGGCGATCGCGGCCATGCAGTTTATCCAACGTTAGGAAGGTGCAGCCATGGAACCGAATCCCAATCGTCAGCCGGTCGAACTGAATCGCACATCCCTGTACCTAGGGTTGTTGCTGATCTTCGTCCTTGCGTTGCTCTTTTCAAGCTACTTCTTTAACTAAATCCCTTCATCTATAACTGAATCTGCTTAGGAGGAATTGATCATGTTGTCTGAAGGCGGACGCATTCCCCTCTGGGTTGTGGCCACGGTGGCCGGCATGGGAGTGATTGTGATTGTCGGGCTGTTCTTCTACGGTGCCTACGCTGGTCTTGGCTCCTCTCTCTAGAGATTGGGGTCTTGGCGCGTACGCAATTGTAGCCAGATAAGTCCAAGGGTCACTCCCAAAAGAACCGTTGCTGCCGCAGCGGCATAGCCAAAGTCAAATAACGCGAAGGCCTGTTGGTAAATATAAAATACCAGCAGGTTTGTTGTATCTAGGGGGCCGCCACCGGTCACCACATAGACCTGTTCAAAACTGCGCAAGGTGAAAATCGTTGTTGTGACAAACACGAGAATTAAGGTGGGTCGCAGTCCCGGCAGCGTAATGTAGCGAAACTGTTGCCAAGCATTGGCACCATCGAGAAGTGCCGCTTCATAGCGATCGCGGGGAATGGTTTGCAACCCCGCCAAAAAGACGACTAAATTAAACCCCAATTGCTTCCAACTACTGAGCAAAATCAGCACTGGCATTGCCCAGGTGGGATCACTCAGCCAAGCAATGGGTTGTCCCCCCAAGGTTTGTACCAGTTGATTCACCGGGCCATCGGTTTGAAACAGCCAACGGAACCCTAAACCCGCCGCCACAATCGAGGTCATTGTCGGCAAAAAGTAGGCCGTGCGCAGCACATCCCGTCCCCTGATCCCTTGGTTGAGACCCACCGCCAAGAGTAAGGGCAGCACAATCGTGGGTAGCACCGTTGCCACTGTGAAATAAAGGGTATTGCCAATCACCTGCCAAAAGTCTGGACTCAGGAGCAATTGCTGATAATTTTGCAGGCCAACCCAACGCACCCCTTCTTGACTAAAACTCCCCGTCGTAAAACTAAGATAGACAAGGTACAAAATCGGTAAAAAAACAAAAATTGTCAGAAACAAAAGTGCAGGTAAAAGGAATAACCAAGCGACCCCTATCGGTGACAAAAAAACATCCCCCAATCGTAGGAATTGCGATCGCGCCATTGGCAAAGATGATGACCTCAAAATTCGGCTTTCTATAAATTCAATCCTAGGGTAGTGGCTCCCGAAATTGGAAATGATAAGATCAAAATCAAAATGCACGCCATCTTGGGGAGATGCTGTGATTCACACTGCGCCATTGCCCACGACTGCCCCCTCTCACATTTCTGATCATAGTCGTCTAAAGCTGTTTTCGGGTTCTGCCAACACTGCCCTTGCTCAGGAAATTGCCCGCTACCTCGGTATTGATCTCGGCCCAATGGTGCGCAAGCGATTTGCTGATGGCGAGCTGTATGTGCAGATTCAAGAATCCATTCGCGGTTGTGATGTCTATCTCATTCAGCCCTGTTGCCGACCCGTCAACGACCACCTGATGGAACTGCTGATCATGGTGGATGCCTGCCGCCGCGCTTCAGCCCGCCAAGTGACTGCGGTGATCCCCTACTATGGCTATGCCCGTGCCGATCGCAAGACCGCTGGCCGCGAGTCCATTACCGCCAAACTAGTCGCCAACCTGATTACCCAAGCGGGAGCCAGTCGCGTTCTGGCCATGGATCTGCACTCCGCGCAAATTCAAGGCTACTTTGACATTCCCGTGGATCATGTCTACGGTTCACCCGTGCTCCTTGACTACCTGCGCAGCAAAAATCTTGAGGATATTGTGGTAGTCTCCCCCGACGTGGGTGGGGTAGCCCGTGCCCGTGCCTTTGCCAATAAGCTTGATGATGCGCCCCTAGCCATTATTGATAAGCGACGCCAAGCCCACAATGTCGCTGAAGTGATGAACGTGGTGGGGGATGTTAAGGGCAAAACGGCAGTACTTGTGGATGACATGATTGATACAGCCGGCACGATTTTAGAAGGGGCACGGTTACTGCGGCGGGAAGGTGCCAAGGAAGTCTATGCCTGTGCGACCCATGCGGTCTTTTCACCGCCGGCGATCGAGCGACTCCAAGGGGGCGATTTTGAAGAGGTGATTGTCACCAACACAATTCCCGTACCGGAGACGCAACGCTTTCCCCAACTCACGGTGCTCTCGGTGGCTAGTATTCTCGGAGAAACCATTTGGCGGATCCATGAAGATAGCTCTGTGAGCAGTATGTTCCGCTAAAACCGCTAGAATAGGTTTTCTTGATCGCCTAGGAGGATGACAGGCATGGGGCGAATTGCCTTACTCAGCACCAGTAATAAGCAGGGACTGGTGGAGTTGGCTACGGCCTTGGTGCAGGAGTTTGGCTTTACGCTCCTGAGTAGTGGTGGCACCGCAAAGACCTTGCAGGCGGCGGGGATTCCTGTGACAACGGTCTCGGCGTACACAGGGGCACCGGAAATCCTTGGTGGGCGGGTCAAGACCCTGCATCCGAAAATTCACGGCGGTATTTTGGCGCGGCGCGATCGCCCCGAAGACGAGGCTGATCTGCAAGCCCAAGGGATTAACCCCATTGATCTAGTGGTTGTCAACCTCTATCCCTTTGCTGAAACAATTGCCCAGCCCAATGTCACCCTTGCTGAGGCGATCGAGCAAATTGATATTGGTGGGCCGACGCTGATTCGCGCTGCTGCCAAAAACCATGCCCATGTGACAGTGTTGGTGGATCCCAGCCAGTATGAGACCTATCTTCAGGAACTGCGTCTGCACGGGGAAGCCCAACCTGCTTTTCGCCTCGCCTGTGCCCAGCGAGCCTTTACCCTGACGGCCAGTTACGATCAGGCGATCGCTGAGTATCTCCAAAACATCACGTCCCCCGGTACTGAGCCAGAAATTCTGCCGCCGGTCTTCCACCTGACGGGGCAGCAAAAACAAGTCCTGCGCTATGGCGAAAACCCCCATCAACGGGCTGCTTGGTACATCAGTGGGGCACACCCCAGTGGTTGGGCAGCCGCCGACCTGCTCCAAGGCAAAGAACTGAGCTACAACAACCTGCTGGATTTAGAAGCGGCACGGGCGGTGATCAGTGAATTCCTCGGGGAGAGTGCTCCCGCCGCCGTCATTATCAAACACACCAATCCCTGTGGCGTAGCGGAGGGCAAAACCCTTGTGGAGGCCTACGAACGTGCCTTTGCAGCCGATAGTGTCTCTGCCTTTGGCGGCATTGTTGCCCTGAATCGCCCCTTGGATGTGGCTACCGCTGAAGCCTTGACCCGTACCTTTTTAGAGTGTGTCGTGGCTCCCGCCTGTGAGGAAGCAGCCCTACCAATCCTGAAAACCAAGCCCAAGATGCGGGTTCTCACCTTACCGGAGTTGCAGACGGCTCCCACTACCGCGATTCAAACCATTGCTGGCGGCTTTCTTGTCCAAGATATTCACCCCGTCCCCATTGATCCAGAGGCGTGGCAAGTGGTTACGGCCACTGAACCCAGTCCAGAGTTGATGGCAGAACTGATCTTTGCTTGGAAAGTAGTGAAGCACGTTAAGTCCAATGCTATTGTTGTCAGTCGCGATCGCCAAACCCAAGGGATTGGCGCCGGTCAAATGAATCGCGTCGGTGCCGTGCAAATTGCCCTCAGTGATGCTGGTGAGGCGGCGCGGGGGGGTGTGCTGGCCAGTGATGGCTTTTTCCCCTTTGCCGATTCTGTGCAAGCCGCTGCCCTTGCCGGTATTGCGGCGATTATTCAACCGGGGGGCAGTTTGCGGGATAATGAGTCTATCCAAGCAGCCAATGAAGCGGGAATTGCCATGGTCTTTACCAACCGGCGACACTTCCGCCACTAGGAAATAGGGATGGCGGTGCGACTCGGCATTATCAGTGATCCCCACATCGCCCTGCCGGAGACGATTCCGACAGATTATCCCCCCATTTTTCTCTACGAAGTCAGTATCCCTGCCTTTGAAGCTGCCGTTGCCCATCTCCTCGAACTAGGAATTGACGCCCTATTGATTCCCGGTGATCTGACGCGGGATGGCGAAATCCTTAACCATCGCTGGCTCAGTACCTATCTGCAAACCTTGCCCATTCCCTGCTATGTGATTCCGGGGAATCACGATGTGCCTCTGCTGCTAGGGGATCATAAGCGTATTGGTTGGGCTGACTTTCCGCAGTGGTATGGCCACGCCGGCTATGGCAAGGGCGCCAAGCATTACTATCAAACCCTGCTTGCAGACAACCTACAACTGATTGCCCTGAATTCCAACCAATTTAGCCCGACGGGTCAGCAGGTGGGGGCAGTCGATCAAGGACAACTGGCATGGTTGGCGGCTCTATTGGCAGAACCCTTTGCCGGCCTGCGCCTTGTGATGATTCACCACAATGTCCTTGAGCATTGGCCACAACAGAGCCAAAGTCCGATGGGGCAGCGCTACCTCTTGGAGAATCGAGCGGAGTTATTGAACCTGTTGCGATCGGCGGGGGTGGCTTTGGTCTTAACTGGCCATCTCCATGTCCAAGACATTGCCTATGAGCAGGGGCTATTTGACCTCACAACTGGTTCCCTCGTCAGCTATCCCCATCCCTATCGCCGGCTGATTTTGCAGGAACATCCCCAAGGGGGCTGGCAAGTGGACGTGGAATCCTACCGTATTGAATCCCTGCAGGCCTATCCCACCTTGAGTGATCTCTCTCGCCAATGGATGCTGCAGCGCGGTGCGGGGTTTATGGTGCGCTTTCTCACTTTGCCGCCCTTTAATTTATCGGAAACTGAGGCCCAGCCCCTCGCCCAAGCCCTATCGTCCCTCTGGCCAGAAATTGCCCAAGGAGATACCCAAGTTACACTACCGACGCTACCGGAACCCTTGGCCGCCTACTTTGCCCAGTTCAACCACCGACCACCAGCGGAGTATCCCCAGCTTCGGGACAACAATACGGTCTTTGTCATTTAGCACCTCGCAATTCCTTTGTTGGGATGGTAGGGTTCCAAAACCTGCTCTAATAGGGGGTTGAGGCACGGATTGGATGCAAAGTAGTGACGTTTGGTCAGTGGATTGGCTTGCTGGTACTGGGGGTGTGTCTCTACATCCTCTGGGAAATTCGCCAAGTGTTACTCTTGGTCTTTTTGGCGGTGGTCTTGGCAACAGCACTCAACTGGCTGCAACTGCGGCTCCAGAGTTGGGGACTGCAACGGGGGCGGGCGATCGCCATCAGTATTAGCTTGACTTTCCTAATCATCTTTGGCTTCTTTTGGATGATCATTCCCCCCTTTTTGCAGGAAGCGCAGCAACTGGGTGTATTGATTCCCAAGGGGCTAGGGCGGGTGGAAGCATGGCTTGATGAGATGGCTTACCTTTTGCCAAGTAGCGGCTTTGATGATACTCCTCTAATCAATCGGCTGATTACGCAGTTAGAGCCATTCCTTGAGCAAATCTTTAATAACTTCTTTGCCCTCTTTTCCAATACCCTGGCGGTCTTACTGAATACGCTGTTGGTCTTGGTGCTGACGGTGATGCTAGTGATTGATCCGCAGCCCTACCGCCGGGGATTCATTCGCCTGTTTCCAGCGTTTTATCGGTCTCGCATTGACACGATTCTCACCGAAAGTGAACAGGCACTCTTGGCATGGCTGGCGGGCACAGGCCTAAATATGCTCGTCATTGGTGTGGTCAGTGGCATTGCTCTTGCGCTACTGGGGGTGCGGTTGGTCTTGGCCAATGCGTTCTTGGCCGGCCTTTTGGAGGCGATTCCCAATATTGGCCCTGCTCTGAGTGTGATTCCGCCGATGATCATTGCGTTTATTGATAATCCATGGCGAGCGGTGGCCGTTCTCATTGCCTACATTGTGATTCAACAGTTGGAGCAATACCTGCTAGTGCCCGTCGTCATGGCCAAACAGGTGGCTCTCCTGCCTGCTGTGACGCTGGTTTCACAAATTATTTTTGCCATTTTCTTTGGCTTTCTGGGGTTACTGCTGGCACTGCCTCTAGTGATTGTGGGTCAGATTTGGTTTACAGAAATTGTGCTCAAGGACATTCTCGATCGCTGGCAGGCCAGCCCGCCACCTGAAGGGTCAAATCCACCAATTTTGCCGCTGCCCCCGCCGACCCCACCTGCTGCCGCAAGTCCTGCCGCATCTGATGCAATTTCTGAGGATGGCTCAATAGAGACTTAATCTGATCGGCAACCACCGCCGGCTCAATGGGTCCCACTAGCTCCGGTACAATTTCTCTGCCCGCCCAGATATTCGGCCACGCCTTGTAGCCGAGACCCTGTTTCACTAAGTCCCAATCCATCTCGGGCGATCGCCACAACTGCCAAAATCGCCGCCAGCCCAATCCTTTGGCAACCAGTGCCCAAAACACCAGCGCCGTCCACTGCTTCCCGATCGCCGGCAAGCCCACCAGCAACCCGGCCAAGCCATCCCAAGGGTGTGCCCGCTGTACCCGCAGTTGTTGGGCCGGCAAGAGAACAATCATCGGCACATTCAAAGCAGCCAGTTCAGCGGTATTGGCGCCAACCGTGGTCACACAAAGGGCAACCTGCCGCAGCAGGGGATAGTTGGGTAACTGCTGCCAGAGATAGACTTTCGTGCCCCTCGGCGTCTCCAGATAGGGTAGCCCTTCACTCGGCTGGATCAGTGTCGCAGTCGTGCCCTCAACGTGCTTGAGTTCAGGATTAAAGCGGGGATCGGCGTAGCAACTGAGGGTCTTAAGCGTCAGGGTGGGTGCCACTGGAATCACGCACTGAATTGGGGGATGAGCAGCAGCTAAATGGTCGGCGATCGCCAGCGAAAGGGGCACCCCTAGCTTGAGTTTATTGGGCTTGGAACCCACCATCAAACCGACAAGGGGAGCATCTGAGGCAACGCCTAACTGCTGGCGCACATCAGGCAGCGAATCGAGGGCAAGGGCTTGCACATCGGTCATCAAATCCCCCACCACGGCCACCTTGGCTCTTGTGTTGCCAATGGGTAGAGGACGCCGCAGCCCAATGCCATCCACCCACCCTTGCCAGCGTGCCTGCCACTCACAGTAGAGCACACAGCGATAGCCGAGACGCTTGGCCAACAGCACCGCAAAGAGTTGGTCGCCGCCCAAGAAGACCACCACCCCTTGGGGAAACCAATCCCAATTACGACGGCTGGTCTTTGTGCGCACGAGGTGCCAAAACTCTGCGGCCGGCAGTACCCGATCCACCCCCGCATAGCGGCGCGCAATCTCCGCTTCCAGACCACTGGCATGGGGACAGGGAACAATCACTACTGAAACCCGTAGCCCCTCTTTGACCTGTTGCCGCAGCGTTGTGACAAAGGGATAGACCCAAGTGGCCAGTTCACCGGGACCATTGCTGACAACAACAATTTCAAGGGGAGATGTCATGGGTTGTGTTCCCCTTGAATGCAGAATTGACTGCCGTCAGTCTCCCTAGGACATTTCTTGAATAATGTAGTCAAAGTAGGGTGCCGCCACTTCAGCATCTTCAGTGCTCAGCAGTGCCAAGGAGGCGTCCTTGAGGCAACGAATGGCTTCTGCCATCCCCGTCATCGGCACACCAAGGGAGTTGTACATTTCCCGCACCCCAATAATCCCCGTGCGCTCAATGGGGTCTTTGTCACCCGCGAGGATGCCATAGGTAATCAGGCGCATATACCAGCCATAGTCGCGCAGACAGAGGGCACGTTGTTTCTGGCCGTAGGCGTTGCCCCCCGGTGAGATGAAGTCAGGCCGCTTCTGCCACAGTTGTTTGCTGGCTTGCTCAACAATGCGTTTCTCATTTTCGGCCAGTGTCGTGGCAATGCGGAGGCGTTGCTCACCCGTTTGGAAAAAGTCACTAATCGTCTGGAGTTCGCCCGTGGTGGGGTAGCGCAATTCATCGTCCGCTTTAAGAAGAACCTGACTAATGACACTCATATTGCTAACACCGCTTAATACATCCCTCATTTTAGAGGACGGCGACCCCTTGTTGACGCCACCCCTGATCAAAATCTCGACGGTTGATAGAGGAATTTAGCGGTGTCGATGGCAAACAACAGCAAGACGGCTCCCTAGAATCAATCTGCCCCCTTGGTGATAGGATCAATGCGGTTTGCACTGGTTTTCGTCCACCTGTGATTGATCTCAAACAACTGCGAGAAAATCCCCAAGCCTTTGGCGATCGCCTGCGGCGGCGCGGCGGTGACTTTGACCTCGACCGCATTCTAGAATTGGATGCCCAGCAGCGACAGCTTGAACAACAGCGATCGCAACTGCAAGCCCGCAGTAACGAAATTGGTGCCCTCGTCGGCAAAAAGATCAAGTCCGGCGTTGCCGCCACTGACCCCGAAATTCAAGCCCTTAAGGCCGAGGCCAACGATCTCAAGCAGCAACTCAGTGATCTTGAACCCCAAGAACGGCAACTCAAGGAAGAATTAGAGCGCCTGCTGCTGACAATTCCCAACCCCCCCAGTGAGACCACCCCCATTGGCCGCGATGAAACCGAAAACGTTGAGGTACGCCGCTGGGGAGAGGAGTATAAACCAAGCCAGCCTTGCCAGCCCCACTGGGACATTGCCACTCAATTGGGACTCTGGGATGTGGAGCGATCGGTGAAAGTGGCGCAGAGTCGTTTTGTGACCCTCTTGGGCATGGGGGCTGCCCTTGAGCGAGCCTTGATCCAATTCATGCTTGATACGCACCGCGATCGCGGCTATGTGGAAGTCTTGCCGCCCTTGCTGGTCAATAGTGCCTCGCTGACGGGAACGGGGCAGTTACCCAAATTTGCCGAGGAAAGTTTTCGCTGCGCCGATGATGATCTCTGGCTAATTCCGACAGCGGAAGTGCCGGTGACGAATCTCTACCGCGATGAAATTTTAGCCGCCGATCAACTGCCGATTTACCACTGCGCCTACACCCCCTGTTTTCGCCGTGAAGCGGGGAGTTATGGCAAAGATACACGCGGCCTGATTCGCCTACACCAATTCAACAAAGTGGAGTTGGTCAAGTTTGTCCACCCCCAGACCTCTGCCGCTGAACATGAAGCCCTTGTGGCCGATGCCGAGTTTATTCTCCAAGCCCTGAAGTTGCCCTATCGGGTGATTGAACTGTGTACTGGCGATTTGGGGTTTGGTGCGATGAAGTGCTACGACCTAGAGGTGTGGCTCCCCGCTGCGGGCTGCTACCGTGAAATTTCCAGTTGCTCCAACTTTGGCGATTTTCAGGCGCGGCGTGCCAAGATTCGCTTCAAAGGCGCTAAGCAAAAGGGAACGCAGTTTGTCCACACCCTCAATGGCTCTGGCCTAGCCGTTGGACGAACCATGGCAGCCATTCTCGAAAACTACCAACAACCCGATGGGACGGTGCGGGTACCGGCGGTGCTGCAACCCTACTTGAAGTGCAGCCAGATTGGCGGGGCAAAATCGTGAACACCACCCTCGGGGCGATCGCCCAAGCTTTGGGGTTAGATACAACTTATCCAGATCTGCCAATCACAGGCATTTCTACTGACTCCCGTCAAATCGCAACTGGCAACCTCTTTGTTGCTCTGCGGGGGGAAACCTTTGATGGCCATCAATTTGTCGATCAGGCAGCCGCCGCCGGCGCGATCGCCCTGATTGTCGAGGTACCAATATCTTCTACTCTGCCGCAACTTCAGGTAGCCAATACCCTAAGTGCCTATCAACGCTTGGGACAGTGGTGGCGGCAGCAATGTCCAGCCAAAGTTATTGCCGTCACTGGCTCCGTGGGCAAAACCACCACCAAGGAAATGATTGCTGCTGTCCTTAGTCACTATGGCGCCGTCCTCAAAACCGAAGCCAACTTCAATAACGAGATTGGCGTGCCCAAAACCCTTTTACAACTGGAACCCCACCACCAATTTGCCGTGATTGAAATGGGGATGCGTGCGCGCGGTGAAATTGCCCTGTTGAGCCAGATTGCCCAACCGGATGTTGCTGTGATTACCAATGTAGGTACTGCCCATATTGGCCGCCTCGGTTCCCGCGAAGCCATTGCCCAAGCCAAATGCGAACTGCTGGCCGAAATGCCCCAAGGGGGAACAGCGGTGCTCAATGCCGATAGTCCCCTACTTTTGCCAACAGCGGCGCAGGTCTGGTCAGGGCGCACGATTACCTATGGTCTTGAGGGGGGCACCCTACGGGGAATCTATCAACCGCCCCAAACCCTCCACGTGGATGAACGCACCTACATTGTTCCCCTTGCGGGGGCACACCATGCCCTGAACTTTCTGGCTGCCCTTGGGGTGCTGCAAGCCTTGAACCTAGAGAGCGATCGCTTGCCGTTAGAGTTGACGTTAGAATTGCCCAGTGGTCGGGGTGGTTGCTATCGCCTCGAACCCGATATTCTGCTACTGGATGAAACCTACAATGCGGGTTTGGAATCGATGGTGGCGGCCTTGCACTTGTTGCGATCACTCCCCGGTCAGCGGCATCTGGCGGTTCTTGGCCCCATGCGGGAACTCGGCGCCTTTTCTCTCTCCTTCCATGAGCAGGTGGGAGCCACTGTTGCCCAATTAGACCTCGATGGCCTCTTGATTCTCGATAAAGGCGATGAAGGAGCAGCCCTTGCGCGGGGGGCAGGGCGCGTTCCCAGTCGGCAATTTGCTTCCCATGAAGAATTAGTGGAGTACCTATTGCGGGAGTTGCAAGCGGGCGATCGCCTCCTCTTTAAGGCCTCCCATGCCGTTGCCCTCGATCAAGTGATCACTGAACTGCGGCAGCGCTGGCCAAAACTTCAGTCCCGTTGAGACTTGCCAAGAGTGGTGAACTATGCTACATTAGAAAATCGTCGATATTCCTCAGTAGCTCAGCGGTAGAGCGGTCGGCTGTTAACCGATTGGTCGCTGGTTCGAATCCAGCCTGGGGAGTTTAATAACTTGAGCCACGATAGCGACGGCGACGCTGCCCATCATCCTCTCCCTTTGGAGTTGGCGCTGTGTCGGCAACAGTGCTAATGCCTCGATATTGGGTATTGGGTGTGGCGGGTGGAGTAGCCAGAGGTGGCGGCGTGGGTGCTGCTGGGGTCGGAGCGGGTGTGGGTGTTGTTAAGCGACTGAGGCTCTCCATCAGGGCATCCTGCTGAATCGGTAGGGCATCGAGGATCTCCAACACGCGAGTCAGATGGGAGACGGCTGTGGCAATGAGACTCGACTCTTGGATCGCCGGCAAGAGATCCACAGCCCCCATACGCAACGCCCAGCGCCGTTCTGCTGCGCTAATTTGGCGATCGTGACCCGCTGTAATGACGACAGGTATCCGCGGAAAGCGAGACTGTGCCACCTGACAAAAGCGGTAGGGATTGGTGACCGTCATGCCCATATCCAACAGCAGCAATTGGGGCAATGCTAGGCCAGCCGTCTCCATCTCCTCTAGCACAGCAAGGATGTCAGCATCAAGGTTTTCCCAGATGACCGTAAGGTTTTGGCTGCTGAGAATGTTATGCCAAATTTCTCCCTGCCGTTGGAGGGCTTGTGTCATGAGTATCGTTGTCATAAATGCCTAAATCCTTCGACGGTTGCGAGGGCGATCGCGATGTTAAAAAGACTTAACACTACAATGACAGGTTGGCGATCGCAGAGATGTTCATAGAGAACAGTCGCGCCAACTCTCCCTAGGGAACGGCTACCGTTTCCAACAATTCTGCCACACAGGCACGCCCTGAGCGCCCTGCCGCTGTAATCAAACGATGAGCGAGAACATGGGGAGCCAATTGCTTCACATCATCGGGGAGGACATAGTCACGGCCATTGAGAAAGGCCAAGGCCTGAGCCGTGCGCTGTAGCATCACGGTACCGCGAGGACTCACCCCCAAGGTAATGCGATCGCTCTCGCGGCTCGCTCGCACAAGGGCAAGAATGTACTTTTGCAACACTGAATCTACCCGCACCTGTAGCACTTGCTGCCGCAACTGTTGTATCTCCGCCAAGCTGAGGCACGGTTCCAGTTGATTGACATCTAAGCCCCCCTGCACCCGTTGCAGCATTTGTAGCTCCTCTTCCTCGGTCGGGTAGCCCAAACTAAAACACAGGGCAAAGCGATCCAACTGGGCTTCGGGCAGCGGAAAGGTGCCTTGGTATTCCACGGGGTTCTGGGTGGCAATGACAAAAAAGGGCTGGGGCAAGGGGTAGGTGACGCCATCAATGGTCACTTGGTACTCCTCCATCACCTCTAGGAGTGCCGATTGGGTGCGGGGGGTGGCGCGGTTAATTTCATCCGCTAGCAAAATATTGCAGAAGACAGGGCCTGGGCGAAACTCAAACTCCGCTGTTTTGGGATTCCAGATATTGGTACCCGATAAGTCGGTGGGCAGGAGATCGGGTGTGGCTTGGATGCGCTGAAAGGTACCCGCCAGCGATCGCGCCAAGGCCTTGGCCAAGAGGGTTTTCCCCACCCCCGGTACATCCTCCAGCAAAACGTGTCCCCCCGCCAGCAACCCCACTAGCATGAGTTCAATGGCGGCTTCTTTGCCCACCATGACCTGTCCAAGGTTATTGACCAGTCGCTGTAGGGGTTCACGCATAGGAGACCACTCGTTCGAGAAGATCAGCCGCTACTTGGCAATCGGCAGCAATTTGCGCTTGGAGGGCAGCCAAACTGGGAAACCGTACCTCTGGGCGAATAAAGGCCTCTAAATGAAGTGTGATCTCTTGATTGTAGAGATTCCCCTGCCAGTTGAATAGATGCACCTCTGTTGTCACTTGCCGACCCGTCACCGTCGGTCGCATCCCAATATTCACCACCCCCAATTGCTCACTGGTAAACGCTGCCCCCGTAACGCGGCAGGCATAGACGCCGTGGCGAGGCAATAATTTGTCTGGGGGGAGGGCTAGATTGGCAGTGGGAAATCCCAACTGCCGTCCCAACTGTTCTCCTTGAATCACGGTGCCGGTCAAGTGGTAGGGGCGTCCCAAAAGCTCCCGTGCCAAGCCCACATCTCCCTCGGCGAGGGCGGCTCGTACTGCTGAGCTACTGACGCGATCGCTCCCCCGACAATAGGGAGGCACAATATGTACTGGAATGCCAAAGGCAGCACACAGGGTGCGCAAGTCCGCCGCTGTCCCCGATCGCCCACGGCCAAAGCCAAAATTAAAACCAACACTTAATACCTTGGCCTGCAACTGCTGTATCAAAATCTGCTCAACAAACTCCAAGGGCGACAGTTGGGCAAGGGCATGGGTAAAGGGCAGGACAATCACCTGCTCAATGCCATACTGGTTCAAAAGGGCACGTTTTTCCGCCTCTGGGGTCAGCAGCAGGCGCTCTTCTCCCGTAAAAAATGCCTGCGGATGGGGCGAAAACGTAATCACTGAGCGGTAACAGTCGGGAGGGGCTGCCGCAACGAGCGTACGGATAACCTCTTGATGCCCTCGATGGACACCGTCAAAATTGCCAAGGGCGATCGCCGTAGGAGTTTGCAAGGGTAGGCCGTTGTTAAATTGACACAGGAAACATTTTGACACATTTAACCAAGGAGCAACAGTCTGGGAAAGTTTTCATTAAGATTTTCTATTCACGTCATAGAAGAATTTCTCTTGAATCCGCCAAGAGGCTTATGCTACGTTGAGTAGCAATTTATCTTTTTTTGCCTAATCTGAGCCTTGGCAGCTTGGAGCGGAGGAACCAACGCATCAGGGGCGCATTCTCCACCGAGAAAGGATACCACTGAATCCTAGCCCGTCAGCTAACTTCGTCGGCATTCAGTCGGATACTGGCTGTTTTTCACAACTGCTCAGTGTTCCAGTGATTCGGTTTCGTGGTGTTGACCGAATTTGTCACCTTAGCAATTTTTAGGAAGCCCAATGCTGATTGAACACTGGCATGCATTCGCTGCTGGCACGATCTTCCTAGGCGTGATCCTCTTGATCATGACCGAGTGGATCAACATTACCATTGCGGCCTTTTTGGGCGCCATTCTCCTCGTCTTTCTCAACATCATGACCCTTGGGGAGGCCATTAGCTACATTGGCCGCAGTCACGGTACTCTCGCGCTCTTTTTTGGGGTGATGGTTCTGGTTCGCGCCTTTGAACCGACCAAGGTGTTTGAGTATCTAGCAACCCAAATGGTGATCCTCGCCCGCGGTCAGGGAAAACGCCTGCTGTTGGGGATCGTTGCTTTGACAACGCCCATTTGTGCGGTGCTGCCCAATGCCACAACAGTGATGCTCCTTGCTCCCCTGCTGCCCCCCATGGCGGCTGAAGTGGGGGTGGACTTTGTGCCGCTAATTATCTTGATGGTGATTGTCTCCAATAGTGCCGGGTTGCTCACCCTTGTGGGGGATCCAGCGACTTATATTGTCGGGGACGCCATTAACATTAGCTTTGCCGATTATCTCCTGCGTCTTAGTTTGGGGGGGGTACTGGCGATCGCCGTTATTGTCTTTTGTCTGCCAATTCTCTTTCGCCGCATTTGGCACAAAGAACTCAACTCCCTTGACCAATTGCCTCACCCGAAAATTAATCATCCCCGCACGCTGGCCGTAGGCTGTGTAATCATCGTCTTTGTCCTCACCTTCTTTGTGATTGGTGATGGCATGGTCGTCAAAGTGGCTCCCCCTGCGGTCGCTTTAATGGGTGCGGCCCTTGCGCTCCTTTTGTCCCATCAAAGCAAAATTGACACCGTCACCCATATTCTGCGGGATGTGGACTGGGCCACCCTAATCTTCTTTATGAGTATCTTCGTCCTCATTGGCGGCTTGGAGAAAACAGGGATCATTGGTCAACTCTCCCACATCCTTGCGATTCTCATTGGCCAAAATATCTTTTTTGGCTCGCTACTTTTACTGTTTACAATTGGCATTCTCTCCAGTGTTATTCCCAATATCCCCTTGGTGGTCGCAATGGTGCCGCTACTGAAAAAATACCTCGTAGATGTGGGGCTAGCAGGTTCAGAAATTCTTCACATTGGCTACGGTGGTGATTTACCAGCACAGGTGCTGCC
This sequence comes from Thermosynechococcus sp. FA-CM-4201, assembly GCF_054689355.1. NCBI lineage: Bacteria > Bacillati > Cyanobacteriota > Cyanophyceae > Acaryochloridales > Thermosynechococcaceae > Thermosynechococcus > Thermosynechococcus sp. FA-CM-4201. The sequence goes on along the minus strand of NZ_CP079920.1, from coordinate 2,700,983 downwards.
CCTCTTCTATGCCATGATGCTAGGGGCAACCTTGGGGGGCAATGCCACGCTCGTCGGTGCTTCTGCCAACATTGTCGGTGCGGGTGTTGCCGAACTCCATGGCCGCCGTATTAGCTTCAAAACCTTCCTGCGTTATGGGGTACCGATTACAGCGTTGCAGTTGGGGGTTTCGGCACTCTTTCTCACTGTGCGCTTTCTCATTTGGCGCTAAGGACTCTTTTTTGATCCCTGTCACTGTCCCTTCGCTTACCATGTGGGATCTCGAAAGACATAGGCAGTAATGTGGGTGCCATCCTCGCGATCGCCCGCGATCGTAGAGATACAAGCGCGAATTTCTTCGCCATCCTCCAGTTCCACGGTACAAGCGCCACACGTCCCCATACGACAGCCGGTGGGAATCTCGACTCCGGCTCGCGCGGCCACACTCAACCAACCTTCACCCGCTTCCGCTTCCACGGACACCTGATCCGGCAGAAACGTTACCCTAATCATGGCTTGACTCCGTGGTAGGTTCCCATCAAATACAGTAACGCCATCCGCACCGCCACCCCACTGGTCACCTGCTGATTCACTAAACTGAACTGCGGATCATCGAGCAGTGCCGAACTCAATTCCACGCCGCGATTCACCGGTCCCGGATGCAAGACCCGCACCTCCGGTCGGCACAGGTGCAGCCGTTCATGGGTAATGCCAAACTGCTGATGGTACTCCCGCAAACTGGGAATCAGGTGCTGATCCATGCGTTCCCGTTGCAGGCGCAGTGTCATCACAATATCGGCACCGGCAAGGGCAGGTTCCAGTGTCCAGTGGAGTGTTGCTCCATAGTCTGCAAATTCTGGCGGCAAGAGGGTGGGAGGCCCTGCCAAGTGAACATCAGCACCAGCGGTCTTGAGGCTGTAGAGGTTCGATCGCGCCACACGGGAATGGCGAATATCCCCGACAATGGCAATTTTCTTCCCCTGCAAGAGGGCACAGCGGGGTTGACGTGGATCGTAGAGTTGGCAAAGGGTAAACAAATCTAGCAGCGCTTGGGAGGGATGCTCGTGCAAGCCATCACCCGCATTGAGAACCGCCACCTGACCGCCAAGGCGATCCATTTCCACCGCAATCGTATGGGGCACCCCGGACTGCTGATGGCGAATCACCATGAACTCTGCCCCCATTGCCCACAGGGTCTTAGCGGTATCGATGATCGTTTCGCCTTTACTCAGAGCCGAGGTACCGGGGGAAAAGTTGAGAATATCCGCAGAAAGACGTTTGGCCGCCAGTTCAAAGCTATTGCGCGTGCGCGTCGAACTTTCAAAGAAGAGATTAGCAACCACCCGCGCTTGGAGGGTGGGGACTTTTTTGGTGCGACGATTCAGGACTTCCTGAAAACTGAGCGCTGTTTGCAGCACAATATCCAGCTCCGCCACCGTAAAGTCTTGGAGGGAGAGGACGTGGCGCCGCTGCCATTGGAGGGGGGGAGTGAGAGTGGGCGTCATGGACAGGGGGTTAGGGTTTGAGCAAGATCAGCCGCTGTCAATTGTTCGTAGCGTTCAAAGGGTTGATGGATCCAAGGATTTTCGGGCAGGTAATGAACATAGTAGTCCGGACGAATACAAGAGGCCGCTTTGTACCAGAGAACCGCAGTGCGCACTTCCTCCACCGCAAAACCATATTTGACCTCCAGCCAGCGCAGGGTTTTCTGCAAGGAAAGGCCAGAATCCACCAAATCATCCACTAAGAGAACATGACTGCCAAGGGTAGCGGTGGTCATGGTTAAGTCCCGCGCAAAGGTGATGCGACCCCGCTCTTGATTTTTGACACCGCCATAGGAGGACACCGCCAGAATCGCGAGGGGTTGATTAAACAAGCGACTGAGAATGTCCCCTACCCGCAGCCCCCCCTTGGCCAAGCAGAGGATTTGATTGAACTGCCATCCCGAGTCATAGATAGCGATCGCCAACTGTTCAATGGTGCGATGATACTCGTCCCAATCCACGTACAGATCTGCCATGGTGCCTAGAAGCTGGCCTTGAACCAAGAAATGGGGATAAACAGCAGCTTGCGCCAGTTAGAGACAAAGGCGCGCCGATTAAAGACATCGTAATCGTTGGCTTCGATAACATCAAGAATCTGGCGATAGAGCATGAGCGCTGACCACACCGGCCAACGGGCATCCCGCTCTAGGTAGGCCACCCCCACTTCGGCTTCCCGATAAAATTGCCGTGCCCGCTGAATTTGAAAGCGCATCAGTGCCCGCCAGCGATCGTCAATCACTCCCCGCTGCAAATCTTCTTCGGTGTAGTTAAAGGCAGCCAAGTCCTCTAAGGGCAGATAGATACGCCCCCGCCGCATATCTTCGCCCACATCCCGCAGGATATTGGTGAGTTGATTGGCAATGCCAAGGGCAATGGCTTGATCCTTGAGGGTACCTTTAGCCTGATAGGGATCCACCCAAGGGGAACACAGGCGATCGCTATAGGGGTTTCCCCCCATTACCTCAAGGGACATCAAGCCCACCGTACCGGCCACGCGATAGCAATAGAGTTCCAATTCAGCAAAGGTTTCATAGCGACTGCGGTGCAAGTCCATCCGCTGCCCAGCAATCATGTCCCGAAAGGGTTGGATGTCGAGGGGATAGTGTTCCAGCGTCGCTGTCAAGGCCAAGTCCATACCATCGTGGGGACGACCGGCAAAAATGTCCTCAAGGCGGGCTTCCCACTCGTCGAGGGTGGCCATTGTTGTCGTTGCTGCTTGCGGGCCATCCACCAGTTCATCGGTGCGCCGACACCAGACGTAAATCGCCCAAATGGCGCGGCGCTTGGCGGGGGGCATCAACAGCGTGCCGAGGTAAAACGTCTTGGCGTAGGTGGCAGTTACCTGACGACACAGCTCGTAGGCTTCGTCGAGGGAAATCAGGGGAGGGACGTACTCGGCTCTAGGCAGTTGCAGCATTGGCGACAGTCTGAGTAGAGGGTTTGGGGGGCTGTGGGGCGTTGCTCTCTGCGAGCCGCTTCGCGATCGCCTGCGCTGTCAGCTTACCAGAAAGTACCGCACCTTCCATACTCCCTAGGTAGGGCTGCATCGTGTAGCTCCCCGATAGGAAGAAGTTAGGAATGGGCGTGGCCTGATCCGGACGAAAGGCTTGGCGACCGGGGGTGGCTTTATAGACTGAGCGGGGGGTTTTCACCACCGCTGTTTTCAGCACTTTAGCAGGTTCCGGTAGGTGATTGGGGAAGAGCTTGGCCAGTTCCGCAAGGGTCGCCTCGACAATCTCCTCATCACTGCGGCCAATCCACTCAGCAGCAGGCGCCAATACCAGCTCTAGCATTGACTTGTCGGGATCGGCATAGCCCTTGCAGGTTTCGCTCATATCGGCATAGACACTCAGCAGGGGCGATCGCGAGAAGAGCAGGTGATCTACCGTGGGCAATTTGCGATCAAACCAGATTTGGACATTGATCACAGGGACGCCTTCGAGGCCATTGAGTTTCTGGAAAAAGGGCAGGTCTTGCCACGGCTTCGGCAGCAGCAGTTTAATGGCATCCACCGACATCGCTGAGACATAGGCATCCGCTGTAACTTCAAAGCGCTGTTGTCTCTCGCGATCGACCATGACAAAGGACTGCACCGAGAGATCCTCATTGAGGACAATCTCCCGCAGAGCCACATTGGTGTGCACTTCACCGCCCCGCGCCGTCACATAATCCACAATCGGCTGACACAACCGTTCCGGCGGTGCCCCATCCAAGAAGGCAATTTTTGAGCCATAGCGTTCCCGCAGAAAGCGGTTCATGGCCGTCAGGGGAATCGTGGCCGAGACCTCATCGGGGTTCAAAAAGGTGAGTGCCTTCGAGGCCGCAATAAAAATGTCGGAGTTCACCCGCTCATCAATCCCTTGGCGTTGCAGCCATTCCAGAAGGGTGTACTTGTCCATCGCCTCGACGTATTTTTGGCCGCGCACGATCGCTGGCCACAAGCCTATGGCAAAGCGGAATTTCTGCTCCCACGTCAGCATATCGTTGTTGCGCAAAATCGAGAGCAGCACATTAAAAGGCGAAGGAATATCGGGAACATCAAACCACGAGAGCACCCCCGGCTTTTCCGGTTGGTTAAAAATCAGGGCATGACGTTTCCATTGCAGGCGATCGCTAATTCCCAATTCCGCGAGGAGTTGCAGCATATTGGGGTAGGCGCCAAAGAAGGCGTGCAAGCCCGTTTCCACCCAATCCCCATCGGCATCCTGCCATGCTGCCACCAAGCCCCCAAGGACATTGGCACGCTCAAACACCATGGGCGTATGTCCTGCATCCACTAGATACTTGGCACAGGCTAAGCCCGCTAAGCCACCACCGGCAATTGCAACTCGCATGAATGACGCTACCCTAACTGACGAAGATGAACGCAATCCCCTAGGGGGACAAAAAGCTGTTCATATTATATTTACAAAACGTTACGGAGACACCCGCTTTAGGCTAATGTTCAGGTTGAACTTCTTGCTTCTACGCCACGACATCGTTAGATGCCACCACGCACCAAGTTTTGCTCAGTCTATACGTTAGCGTCGTGCACTTAGGCTCTCTGATTAGCATGACTTTATTTTGGCACAAAACAGAAAATAAAGCCGCCCTTTCGCGCTAGCTTGGTGGAGCCATAAAGGGCGTGGCTCTAGACCCATTTTTTTGGTAAATAAATATGACAATTAATGGTTTGGAATTTTCGGTATACACATTTAGGGGGGGATCGGTTATACACAAATAGAGAGCAAACCAAGAAATGTATTGATTGGTTGGGGCAATTTGGCAAGTCTCGGAGGAACACTGTCAATGTTTAGCGATAATAATACAGGTTTTACAAGCTGGCTCGCCGATCTCGTCAATGGAATGGGTCTGGCATGGTGGGTCAAGATAGAAACGAAAACCCCCCCCTGCACCTACTACTTTGGCCCTTTTCTGACGCCCATGGAGGCGGAAAAAGAGAAGGATGGCTACATTGAGGACTTAAAGGCTGAGGGCGCAGAGGGACTTGAGGTCAGTGTCGTGCGCTGCCGTCCTGAAGAGGTGACCATTGACGCCGAAAAAAAGACGCGGGTGCCCCTTAGTGTTGGCATGACATAGGTTAAAGTCTGAATTGGTTCTAAAACTCTGTCCCTACAGCATGGTGCCGTCTTAAAGTTTCTCCTAAGTCTCTGGACGCCAACCCCAACAAGGCTATGTTCAGCATTACCAAGGCGGATGGAATTCTCTGGGCGATCGCCTTTATTACGGGGTGTATTTGCAGTCTCTTTCAGTGGGGTTGGCTGGGGGTCTTGGCACTGGGGGGAATCCTCTACGGCGGGCGTCGTTGGGGCGGTAAGGTTTGGTTGCGGCTGCCTGCGAGTCAAAGTTTCGCGATCGCCACCTTGGTTGCCCTCTTGGCAATGGCCTATGTATGGCTGCGCACGCCCCAGCCGGGGGTGAATGACATCAGCAGTTTGGTGCCGCGTCTTGAGGCGTTGAATCTACCGTCAACGGTGCTTGTCGAGGGACGTGTTGAAACCACACCACTACCTAATCGCGCTGGGCGACGACGCTTTTTCCTAGGGGTGGAGCGTTATCAAAATCTCAGTCAAGTACCGACCCAAAGTGGGGTACTGCAAGGGAGAGCCAGTGGCCGCCTCTATGTGACGCTGCCAGCAGAGGAAGGGGCAAAGCTACATCCCAGCCAACGGATCCAGATTTCGGGGCGGCTCTATCTGCCTCGTGGGGGGGGCAGTGAGTTTTTTCGTGCCTTTAACTTTCGGCGGCAGCTTCAATTGCAGTACACCTTTGCCGGCTTAGCAGGCAACAAGGTCACGATTTTGGATCAGGGATCACCTTGGGGGTTGTGGGCACTGCAGCAGCGAATTGTGCAAGTCCATGCCCAAGGGTTGGGCGATCGCTATGGTGCTGTGGTCTCGGCAATGGTGCTGGGGAACCGCGCGGTGGCCATTCCCTTTGAGGTGCGCGACAGTTTTCGGCGCGTGGGGCTATCCCATGCCTTGGCGGCCTCGGGGTTTCATACGGCCATTCTGTTGGCGGTGGTCTTGGCGGTGGCGCGTTTCTTGCCGCAGCAGTGGCGCTATGGTTTGGGGGCGGGGGTCTTGGTGCTCTTTGCCTGTTTGAGTGGGTTTGCCCCCTCAGCAATTCGCGCTGTCTTGATGGGTTTGGCGGGGTTAGTGGCTTTGGTGAATGGTCAAAAGGGGCAACCCCTTGTGATTTTGCTGGCGATCGCCACTGCCATGCTGATCTACAATCCCCTGTGGATTGAGGACATTGGCTTTCAGTTGAGCTTCCTGGCCACATTGGGTCTAATTGTCAGTGCTCAACCGATCAGCGATCGCCTCGATTGGTTGCCAAACCCCCTGCGCAACCTTGTCGCGGTGCCCCTCGCCGCCACCCTTTGGGTACTGCCCCTCTCTTTGGCGATCTTTGGTATTTTTCCAGTCTATGGTTTGCTGGCCAATGTCGTTGCCAATCTGCCCCTAGTTCTCTTGACAGTTGGCGGCTTCATCAGTGCAATGGTCGGCCTCCTCATTCCGCCTGTGGGATCGGCCCTTGCTTGGCTCCTCTACTATCCCACGGCCTTTCTCCTGTGGCTGATTCAAACCATCGGCCAGTGGCCGGGGGCAACGATCGCCCTTGGCAGTTTGGGTTGGCTCCAAGTCGTCGTTCTCTATGGCCTGATTGTGCTTGTGTGGCTAAGTCCGCGCTGGCGGCGCCGCTGGTTTTTGCTGTTTACCTTTGGTGTCACTCTGGTTCTCGTGCCCTTTATTCTGCGCCAAAACACCCTCTTTCAAGCGACGGTTCTCGCCAATACACAGGTGCCGACACTGGTGATTCAGCAACCAGCGGGGACAGTGGTGATCAATGGGGGGGATTCCCAAGGGCTAACGGCTTTCTTGGCTCAAGAGGGCATTAACCGCATTGATTGGGCGGTGGCCAGCGATCGCCAGTATCGTCAACAACAGGGCTGGCGCGACATTCATGGGATCACCCCAATTCGCCAGTTTACGGATGTGCCAACGGCCAAGAGTGATCCTGCCTACCGCGAAATGTTGACTACCCTCAAGGTGCCCCATCAATCGCTCCCCCTGCGGCAACCCGTTCAACTGGGTCAGGTAAAAATTACTGTCCTGCGGGCGGATCCCGCTATCTTGACCTTGGAGATGGGCAACAGTCAGTGGCTCTTTGTCAGTGATCCGAGTCGCGATGCCGCTCAAACCGATTGGCTAGCCGTAACGCCCGTGGAGCCACCGCAGGTTCTCTGGTGGTGGGGGCGCAAATTAACGCCACGCCTCTTTGAGATTGTCAAGCCGCGCAGTGTCATTCTTGGTCGCAACGCCCTTGATCCCGCGATCGCCCGCTATCTCAAGGAGAAAGAAATTCCCTATTTTGTGGTCGGAGAAGCCGGGGAAGTGCGCTGGCAGGCGGATGGCTCCCTGAAGGCCAATGCCCCTCAAAACGATGGCTTGATTTAGGACTCACTTTGGCGCAATCGCAAGTGCGCGGTTGCCAATGTTTCTTGGAGTACCTGCTGAATGCGCTGCGGATCGGGAGTTTTGCCTCCCATTAAGTCACCAAAATAGACACAGGCCGCTTCCCCCAAGGCCCAAGTATAGGCCGCCGCCCAAGAGGCAGAGAGCACCGATCCCAAACCCGGAATAAACTTAATCAACTGTTGCCCCACCAACCGCGCCACAAATCCGCCACCAATGGTGGTTAAGATGCCCCCGGCTTGTGACGGCGAAAGGGTCTGACCGTACAACTGCCCCAACAGCACCACCATCACCACCTGCACGCCCACGAGGACTGGCATCGTGGCAAAAGGCAAAGGCACTGCCGCCAAGGTTCCCGCCATCACCGCAAAGGGGGCAATGTAGCGCCGCCCCACCTGACGATAGAGGGGAGCCAATTGATCACTGAGATGGGATTGGGCGATTAACTGGCGGAGCAGTTGGGCTTCTGCTTTCGGCAGCACCGTCTCTAGGGTGGCAGCAAGGGCCTCAAAGCCATAAAAAACAGGGGTGTAGCCGTCTTCCTCCAACGTAAAGTCAAGGGGAATGACGCGATCGCTAATGTCAGCAAAGCGTTCCTTCAGGCCGGCGATCGCCAAATTCACCTCAGGCATCTCTGGGGGGTAGGGCGGATGATTGTCTTGATGCGGGGGATACAGCTCGTGCAGACAGGTAATGGCCAAAATGAAGGGAATCTCGGGATGAGCTTTCTTCAATGCCTTTGCCACTTGGTGTAGGCGATCGCCCGCAAAATCTGTTACCTTGACCGTCAAAATAATCACCCGCGCCCGTTGACTTTGCTGCAACAGGTGATCCAATTCCGCCACCACCTCAGCCGTTTGCTCTGGCGTTTCCCCCAAGCCCACCGTATCAGTGAAGGTCAGTAGTGGCAGTTCAGCGGTGGGATAGTCATAGCGCTGTGTTTGCCGCGTATGGGGACGAAAGCCCGCCCCGACAATACTGGCATCGGCACCCGTCATTGCCCGCACAATCGAACTTTTCCCCGATTGGGGTTTGCCAATCAGCAAGACCTCCGTCGCCGGTAACTCCTGCCGTGCCCTAGCCAAGACCGCCGCCAGCGCCGTTGCATCCACCTGAAACCAGCGGCTTAGGAACTGCCCATATTGCCCTAAAAATTTAGGCTTGGGTTTCTCCACGGGCGTCGTCACCGTAGCTGGGGGATTCGCGGTAGATCGCATCCAGTTGGGCACGGGCATCCTCCACACTGAGAGAGCGCATCACCAACAGGGGTTCATCAATCACATGGCCATCGCTATCTAACAGTTCGGGATGGGTCACCCGTGGCGGTGAAAATTGGCGTTGCGATTCAATGCCGAGGGTCAACAAACTGCGAATCAGATTAGCCATGGCCAGTAGTGCCAAGACCGTAAAGGCAACAATATAAATCAACTGCAACATGAAGAGAGCACCTCCGAGCCAAGCGCCGAGAATGGTTTAAGCGTCACAAGATTTGGATAAGCGATAGTGGTGGGCAACCTGCCAGCACTCCATCAAAAGCGTATGCCACTGCATGAGTACCTGTGTATCAACCCCCACTTGTCCATCCGTTGCCCGAAAGAGGCTTTGGGTAGCAATCACATCGTTGAGGGCCGTCTCCACCCGTTCAAGGAGTGCCTGCTGTTCCGCCACGTTCAAGAAGGGAATCACTTCTGTCTGCAAAAGCGATCGCGATCGCGTGAACCAGTACTGAAAATCTTCAAGCAGCGGCTCTAGCAAGACCTTAAGCAGTTGAGGTTCAGGTAAATTTGAGTGCAGCATAGGGATTGATGAGGGCGACCTACTTCTATCTTAAATCTTAAACTCGTTTACATATTGTTACATTGTTAATCTTTGACTGCATCTTTCCTCGGGGCGATCGTTTGGAAGGAATCGAAGAGACGGTGTACCCTAAGAAAAGACTCAAAAATACCGATCTTGTCCCCATTACAAGTGTGCGCAGGTATGGACATCCGCGATTTTTTTGCCCAAAGTGCTGGCCGCTGGTTTTCCCAACGTACCAGTCATCACTTGGCCTTTAAGCAAACCGAGTCAGGCAAGTCTCAGTTAACCATTGAATTACTCTCTGTGGATGATCCTGCGGTCATTGCCCTGTGTCAGCAATATGACATGGATCCCGCTTGGGCAGTGTGCGGCGCACGGGTCAGTTGGGACGGCACGATGGAATGGGACAGCGAGAAGCACGAAGGCTCAACAGTACTGGTGCCGATCATGGATCAGGGGTCGCGGATGGAAGGCAAGCTCCTGCGGGAGATGGGCTATGCCGAAAAAGCACCGGTTGCCGGTCGCTTCAGTATGGGCAGTGATGGTGCCCTGACCTTGATTACCGAATACGAAACGATGTATTCCGAAGAGCGTCTTTGGTTTGCCAGCCCCAATCTACGCCTGCGCACCAGTATTCTCAAGCGCTTTGGTGGCTTTAGTATGGCCTCCTTCTGCTCAGAAATTCGCTTAGGGGTGACGCAACCCGCCAAGTCCTGATGGTCTTTCTCCACGTTGCCATTAACGTCACGGATTTGGAGCGAGCTGCGGCCTTCTATGAAGGGTTGCTGGGGCTTACCCCTGTCGATCGCCCCCTGAAATTTCCCGGCCGCTGGTATCAAATCGGTACGGTGCAAATTCATTTGATCCAAACCGAAAAGGTGCTGGATACTCGTCAAGATCAGCGGTGGGGACGTAACCCCCACTTTGCCCTTGGCGTAACTGATTTAGCTAGTCTCGAGCAACGCCTAGCGGCAGCCGAAATTCCCATGCAGCGCAGTGCCTCAGGACGAGCCGCAATCTTTGTCGCGGATCCCGATGGCAATCTGATTGAACTCAGTCAAGTGTCCTAGAGCACCAGCTTGGCCATTCCCAAGAACTGAATGCCCGTTGGCTCAATGGCAAAACGATAGGGCAAAATTTCCACCCCTTGGTTGTAGGCGGCACGTAAGAGTTGTCCATAGGCGGGGTCGGCACTATCCCCGGGCGCAAAGCGATCGCAATCACCGCGATTGATGAAATAGAGCATACACACACGAGTGTCTGGCTGGGTTTGCCGTAGCCATTGCAGTTCCCGCAGATGCTTTTGGCCTCGCGTGGTCACCGTATCAGGAAACAGGGCTAAGCCCCCTTGCGCCCAAGTGGTATTTTTCACCTCAACATAGGCAGGGGGCTGTTGGGGATGATCCGTCAAGTAAAAGTCAATGCGGCTGCGCTCTTGACCATAGGCCACCTCTCGCTGCTGAGTGCCGTAGCCAGCCAGTTCCGGTAGGATGCCTGCCGCCAATGCCGAAGCAATCACCCGATTCGGCAGACTCGTATTGACCCCTACCCACGTACCATCAACAAAAATCATTTCCCACGTATAGGCCAGCTTGCGCTTGGGATCCGCATGGTAGGAGACTTGGACGGGGGCACCCACTTGGCAAATTCCTGTCATCGGCCCTGTATTCGGGCAGTGGGCTGTGATGCGATCGCCAGAGGTCAACTCAATCTCAGCAAAAAATCGCTGATAGCGCCGACAGAGAATTCCTGCTTGGAGCGGTGGATAGTGCCAACACAATGTGGGAGTCACAGGCGACCCATAGAAAGCGCAAGCCTCTATTCTACCCCCAAAAGTAAAATGCCAGCCCCCCTTGGTGATATGGAAGCCAGCATTCTACGGAATATTAAAGGAGATTTAAGGTTAAGGTCTATATGGGCTGACCTCAATTGAATACCCCTATCATGGCATCACTTCTTGGCAGGGGCGACTTCCCTAATCTTTTCTTTATATTTATGTTGCAAAGGTCTGATCTTTCGTTACATGTCTTAGAGTTTCGCAGTATTGTCCTGAAAACTCCCCTGTCCTCGTCACAAGAAACGCCCCTAAATCCCGTAGTATTAAGATGTATGTCGCAAATCTTAAAAATTTCTGAGGTATGACCGCCGAAACCCCTGATGTTGCGCCCTTAGATCGGTTTGAGTGCCGTGCCTGCGGCTACATCTATGAACCCTCGAAGGGAGACGAGAATCGCTCGATTCCGCCGGGGACAGCCTTTGCTGATCTCCCCGTGAACTGGCGGTGTCCAGTGTGCAGTGCTCCAAAAAAGCAATTTAGCAACATTGGACCTGTGGGATCCCCCTCAGGCTTCAAGGAAAATCTGAACTACGGCTTGGGTGTGAATCGCCTCACCCCCGGCCAAAAAAATATCCTCATTTTTGGTGGTCTTGCCCTTGCCGTTCTTTTTCTACTGAGTTTCTATAATGTTCGCTAAACAAATTGACATTGATTGGCAAAAAATGAAAGGAATCAAGTTCCTGCATTGGCTCTTGGTGACCGTTGGCCTCTGGGTGAGCCTGAGTGCCTCTGCCCTTGCCATCCCCGCCTTGGACTACAACCCTTGGGAAGCCATCCAACTACCAACCACCTCCACCATTCTCGATATGAGCTTTATTGACCGCAATCACGGTTGGTTGGTGGGTGCCAATGCCACACTGATGGAAACTCGCGACGGTGGTCAAACTTGGGAACCGCGCACGCTGGTTTTAGATAATCCTGACTATCGCTTCAACAGCGTTAGCTTCCAAGGGAACGAGGGCTGGATTGTGGGTGAGCCACCCATTATGCTGCACACGACCGATGGTGGCCAATCTTGGAGCCAAATTCCCCTCAATCCCAAACTCCCCGGCTCACCCCGTCTGATCAAAGCCCTCGGCAATGGCGCTGCGGAAATGATGACCGATGTGGGGGCGATTTACCGTACCAAAGACAGCGGCAAAAACTGGCAAGCATTAGTCCAAGAAGCCATTGGCGTCATGCGCAACCTCAACCGTTCGCCCTCTGGTGAGTATGTGGCTGTCTCCTCGCGGGGGAGCTTTTACTCCACATGGGAACCGGGACAAACCGCTTGGGAACCCCACAATCGCACCACTTCGCGCCGCGTCCACAATATGGGCTTTACCCCGGATGGTCGGCTTTGGATGATTGTCAATGGCGGTAAAATTGCCTTTTCTGATCCAGACAATTCCGAGAACTGGGGAGAACTGCTGAGTCCCCTGCGTCGCAATAGTGTTGGCTTCCTTGATCTGGCCTATCGCACACCCAATGAAGTGTGGCTAGCAGGGGGTGCCGGCGTGCTGCTCTGTAGCCAAGATGGTGGCCAAACGTGGCAGCAGGATGTGGACGTGAAAAAAGTCCCCTCCAATTTTTATAAAATTCTTTTCTTTAGTCCCGATCAAGGGTTCATTATTGGCCAGAAGGGGATCTTGCTGCGGTATGTGACTGACTTGACGGCTCCTGCGGCGTAACGTAGAAAATAACTGCCGAGCATCTGGTAGAGTCTCGTTATGAACTCCAGCAGCACTTCATTCTCCCTCCATGAGGGTGGTCGCTTCTTGCGCAATATCTGGTACTATGGCCTGCCAGCCGCTGACCTCAAGCCGGGTCGGTGCCAAGCCAAGGTGCTTTTAGGGGAGCCTATTCTCTTCTGCCGTACCACCACAGGCAAGCCCTTCGCGCTGCGCAATCTCTGCCCTCACCGTGGCATTCCCCTGCACTATGGTCACTTTGATGGGGAAGAGGTGGAGTGCCCCTACCACGGCTGGCGCTTTAATGCCCACGGCCACTGTACGCTGATTCCCTCCCTGACCAGTGATAGTGATGTCGATCTCAAGCACTTTGGTGTGTTGAGCTATCCCGTACGCGAAGTGCAGGGCAATCTCTGGATTTTTTTTCCAGCCAATGAGCGCGATGTTAGTGAACCCACGCTAGAAGTGCCCCTTGTGCCCGGATTTAGTGCCGAGACCCAACCCCAAGCGGTGCAAAAGTTCATCTTTCCGGGACATCTGGATCAGGTGTTTATTAACTTTATGGATCCCTCCCATGCGCCCTTTGTACATGGGGCGTGGTGGTGGCGCAAGCGGGGCAAGCTCTTTGAGAAGGCAAAAACCTTTGATCCGTCGCCCTATGGCTTTACAATGCGCCGCCATCCCCTGTTGCGCAAGTCGTGGGCACACCATATTTTGGGCGGCCATCCTGAGGTGGAAATTATCTATCGGCTGCCGGGGATTCGTATCGAAACCAACTATAGCGATCGCCACACCTTTTGTTTTCTGATTACCCTCACCCCCATTAACGATCAGGAAACTGAACTCACCGCCACCTACTACTGGACCTTTCCGTGGCTAGCTCCCCTGAAACCGCTACTGGCTCCCTTAGCGCGGGAATTTCTCAACCAAGATTTGCGCATTGTGGCCAAGCAGAGCGAAGGTCTGAAGTACAAACCACCCTTGACGCTCATCAAAGAAGCAGATCACCAAGCCAAGTGGTATTACCAGATTAAACGCGAGTACGAAAAAGCCACCCAAGAGGGACGAGAATTTGTCAACCCCCTAAAAACCCAAGTCCTGCGCTGGCGCTAAAGGCAGCAGCCCCTCTGGTACGATCAGAGGGTTAGATCATTCACACTGGCTGTACCTATGCTCCTAGACCTATCGGGAAAACGCGCCCTTGTGACCGGCATTGCCAATAATCGCTCCATTGCTTGGGGGATTGCTCAACAACTCCATGCAGCAGGTGCCGAACTGGCAGTGACGTACCTTCCCGACGAGCGGGGAAAGCTGAAGCAAAAGGTCGAGGAACTCACAGCCCCCCTTGCCCCCAAGTTGCTCCTGCCCCTAGATGTGCAGCAACCTCAACAAATTGACGAGGCCTTTGCGGCGATTCAATCCACATGGGGTGGCTTAGATATTTTGATTCACTGCTTGGCCTTTGCCCAAAAAGAAGATCTCAGTGGTGATTTTTCCGCCGTCTCCCTTGAAGGCTTTAATCTCGCTCTCGACATCAGTGCCTACTCCCTGATCTCTCTCAGCCGTGCCGCTAAACCATTGATGACCAACGGCGGGTCAATCATTACCCTGACCTATTTAGGGGGTGTGCGGGTTGTGCCGAACTACAATGTCATGGGGATTGCCAAGGCAGCCCTAGAAATGAATGTCCGCTACCTAGCAGCGGAACTGGGTCCTCAAAATATCCGTGTCAATGGTATCTCCGCTGGTCCAATTCGCACCTTAGCCTCCTCAGCAGTGGGGGGCATTCTCGACATGATTCACCATGTGGAAGCCACGGCTCCGTTGCGACGCACGGTGACCCAAACCGAAGTGGGCAACACAGCAGCTTTTCTTGCTAGTGATCTAGCCAGTGGCATCACTGGTCAAATTCTTTATGTGGATTCGGGCTACTGCATCATGGGGATGTAGAGGGCATACGCTAGAGTAGAGTCAACGAGTTATTGACGAGGCAAAGCATGGGTTTACTTGATCGTGTGGGCATGGTGATTCGCTCTAACCTCAATGCCCTAGTCAGTGCTGCTGAAGATCCAGAAAAAATTCTTGAGCAAACAATTATTGATATGAATGCCGACTTGGTGAAGTTACGCCAAGCGGTTGCTCAGGCCATTGCCGCCCAAAAACGACTCGAACAACAGTACACCCAAAATCTCAAGGATGCCCAGCAGTGGGAAGAGCGAGCACGCCTAGCCCTCAGTAGAGGGGATGAAGCACTGGCTCTCGAAGCCTTGAACCGCAAGAAAACTGCCGCAGATACCGCTGTCGCCCTTAAAGCCCAAGTGGATCAAATGGCAGTGCAGGTGAAAACCCTCAAGGACAACTTGACCGCCCTTGAAAGCAAAATTTCTGAGGCGAAAACGAAGAAGGAAATGCTCAAAGCGCGTGCCCGTGCCGCTAAGGCCTCAGAGCAGATTCATCAAGCGGTCAGCAAGGTGGGCACCTCCAATGCGATGGCGGCATTTGAACGCATGGAAGATAAAGTCCTGCAAATGGAAGCCCGCTCCCAAGCGATCGCTGAACTCAGTGGTGATACGCTCGAAAGTAAATTCCAAGCGCTCCAAAGCAGTGCCAACAAACAAGATGTGGAATTTGAACTGCTGGAAATGAAGCGGCAGATGGGCTTGTTGCCCGATGCCCCCTCTGCGGGGACACTCCCCCAAACCGCCAGTGGCAGCAGTCAGTTGAATATTAATATCAACGTCTCTACTCCCGAAGTGCAGGACGCGCCACGCCCCAGTGCATCGTCTCAAAGTAAATCTATTGATGACGATATGGCAGAACTCCGCCGCCTACTGGATAGTTAACCTCAATGGGTCGCCTGGGATTCGAACCCAAGACCAATCGGTTAAAAGCCGAGTGCTCTACCGCTGAGCTAGCGACCCGCGCTGTTTCGCAGCTTTTCCAGTATAGAGAAAACCACCTTGAAAGACAAGGGGTTAGGGGGAAAGCCAGTGGGGAAATTGGCAAAATTGTTCTCGGCTGAGGAGATGGATGCGCGGATGTGCCTCGGCCTGGGCGCGATCGCTAGCGGTGGTATAGCCCCATGTCGCCAAGAAGAGTGCTGTTTCCCCGAGCGCCGGTGTAGCGGCAACCTGTAACAGTGCCCCGAGGCGATCCTCAACAAACCACAGGGGAGTGCCATAGGTTGACTGAAGCGCCTCAAGAATCACAGGCTTGGGCTGCTGTTGCTCTTTGCCATAGATTGCTTCTGGGGGAAAGGAGATGCCCGCTTGCTCCAGCAAATAGGTCACAAAGCGCTGCTCCTTGGTGGTGACAATGGCGAGGGGTTGACCTTGGGCTTGCCAGCGTTGCAGAGCCGCCACGACACCGTCATAAAAGTCATGGAGCGCCAGCCAGCTTTGCCAGTCCGTTGCAATCCAGCGATCGCGCAAGCTGTCCACCCGTTCTCCCAAATCGGTGGCAGTGAGGTGGTAGGTAGCAAGCAGGCGATCGCGCACCTTTGGCCAGTTTTGGAGAATCTCTTGAGTAGGGGTGCCTTCAAGGATTGCCCGCAACAGGAGCGGCATCTCCCAACCCACGGTAATCACAGGGCGCAATTGACCAAATTGCCTTTCTAGTTCCTCTAGGGAAAGCACAAGGGGCTGATCAGGCCACACCTGCTGATACACCCGCCAACTGGTTTGAAAATATTCCCGCAGGCCATTGCAGAGGACGCCATCAAAATCTAAGGCCAGTAATGAGGGTAATATTTGTGGCATTGCTGTCTAAAACCTAACTGGGGCGGGAGGATTCGAACCCCCGAATGGCGGGACCAAAACCCGCTGCCTTACCGCTTGGCGACACCCCATTGAGTCGCTTTGTTAGCATAGCAAGTTTGGCTTGGTTTGTTCAAGGGATGAACTGATTTTTTTTCGTGCCTAAATGCTGTAGTACAGGGGAAAGGACTTTGCCTCCCGTGGCTTAATAAAGACCTGCTGTTGGGGTTCAAGGTGCAGCTCGTCAAATCGCTCTCGCGATAGGTGTGCCATCAATTCCTGCCCGTCATCTAGGCGCAGTTCCACCTGGATTTCCCAGCCTAGGTGAATAATGCGGTGAATGCGAGCTGAGACGGTGTTACCATTGGGACTGGTTTCAATAATGATGTCGCGTGGGCGCAGAAAAATATCGCAGTGGGGAGCTGTGCCCTCGCTTTGTTGAAAGACAGGGGAGCGCAAGACATTCACAGGACCAATAAAGCTCATCACAAAGGGGCTAGCGGGATGGTCGTAAATTTCAGCGGGGGTGCCCACCTGCTCCACTTGCCCTTTGTTCATGACGACAATTTGATCCGCGACTTCCATCGCTTCCTCTTGATCATGGGTCACGAAGACCGTTGTCACATGGACATCATCGTGGAGGTGGCGTAGCCATGCTCGCAGTTCCTTGCGTACTTTGGCATCAAGGGCACCAAAGGGTTCATCTAGCAACAGCACCTTCGGTTCTACGGCAAGGGCACGGGCAAGAGCCACCCGCTGGCGTTGTCCCCCAGAGAGCTGAGAGGGGTAGCGATCGCCCAAGCCAGCCAACTGCACCAACTCGAGCAATTCCTCAACCCGAGCTTTGATCTTGGCACGGGGCACCTTGCGCAACTCTAGGCCAAAGGCGATATTTTGGCGCACGGTCATGTGCTTAAAAAGGGCATAGTGCTGAAAGACGAAGCCAATATTACGCTCTTGGACACTTTGATAGGTGGCGTCCTTGCCCGTGAGCAGAATCCGGCCAGTGTCGGGCATCTCTAAACCCGCAATCAGCCGCAGTAAGGTTGATTTGCCAGAACCCGAGGGCCCCAACAGCGCCACCAAAGAACCACTGGCAATATCCAAATCCACCTGCTTGACTGCTTGAAAGGAGCCAAAGGACTTAGAAACATTTTCAATAGTGATGCCCATAGCACTGCTAGCAATACTCTAGTTTCTCTATAAGATTACCGTAGTTTTGAAGCCCTGTGTCTTTGCCCATGCCTCAGTCAACAGCTTCTCCATCAATCATGCATTCAACAATTGATTTTCTGAGAGACTTGTCATAGCACCTAGACGCTTGCTAGAATCATAAAGCACTTTCAAGCCGGGATAGCTCAGTTGGTAGAGCAGAGGACTGAAAATCCTCGTGTCGCCAGTTCAATTCTGGCTCCTGGCATCTGACACAGGAAGCAAACCATCCCTAAACCCTAGAAATATCAAGGGTTTCAGAACTCGCATATTTTTTGATTCCTTGCTAATTCCGACTGATGATGGCTATTTGACCCCCAAAATTTAGGCAAGATTTAGGCAAGATTGTCATAGGACACTTAAAGCCATGGTGGTAGATTGGCGTAGGGGGCGTTCTCTCTGAGGCGGTCAAAAAGGAATTGATGCAAGGGGTCAATCATGAGTGAACCTGTAACACGGTCTGAATTGAGTCAAGTGTTGGATGCCATCCAAGGGTTGCAGGCCACGATTCAGGCAATGGACAAAAAGCTAGATATTCACATTGCCACTAGCAGATTGTCAAACGGCAGGATGGAACCGATGCCCGTCTGTGGGGGTTCTTGGTGACGCTGCTGGCTTAATCACTAAGCTGTTGTTCTTTGACACGCCACGCTTTTGATAAAGTAACGATAAATCTGAAGAAAAGATAAAAATTTAGCGTTGCAGATTTGGCTATTTCGCCTAAGATGAGGGAGACTCAACTGATCTCATTGATCCCCTGCCGTTGTCCCAAATACATAAATAGGCAAACTTCCTATGGCAATTGGTTATTTAGCGCTGGTTTTGCATGCTCACCTCCCCTTTGTCCGCCACCCCGAGAGTGACTACGTTTTAGAAGAAGAGTGGCTCTTTGAGGCGATTACCGAAACCTATGTGCCCCTGATCTGGATGTTTGAGGGGCTAAAGCGTGACGGCGTGGACTTCAAAATCACAATGAGTATGACGCCGCCATTAATTTCAATGCTGCGGGATCCGCTACTTCAGGAACGCTACGACCAGCACTTAGCGAAATTAGAGGAACTGGCGGAACTAGAGGTAGAGCGCAATACCTACAATGGCCACATCCGCTACCTTGCCGAGCACTATGCCCAAGAATTCAACCGCGTACGGCAGACATGGGAAAACTACGATCGCGACCTCGTCAAGGCTTTTAAGCAGTTTCAAGACACCAATAACCTTGAAATCATTACCTGTGGTGCCACCCACGGCTACCTGCCCCTCATGAAAATGTATCCCCAAGCGGTGTGGGCACAACTGCAAGTGGCCTGTGAGCACTATGAACAAACCTTTGGCCGCCCGCCCAAGGGCATTTGGCTGCCAGAGTGCGCCTATTACGAAGGCCTAGAGCGAATGCTTGCCGATGCGGGTTTGCGCTATTTCATTACCGATGGCCACGGTATTCTCTATGCCCGTCCCCGGCCTCGCTTTGGCACCTATGCGCCTATTTTCACCGAAACTGGGGTGGCTGCCTTTGGTCGTGATCATGAATCTTCCCAGCAGGTGTGGTCGTCAGAGGTGGGCTATCCGGGGGCGCCTGAATACCGTGAGTTCTACAAGGACTTGGGCTGGGAAGCGGAGTACGAATACATCAAGCCCTACATCATGCCCAATGGCCAACGCAAAAATACGGGGATTAAGTACCACAAAATTACGGGGCGCGGTCTTGGTTTAGGGGACAAGCAACTCTACGACCCCTATTGGGCACGGGAAAAGGCGGCTGAGCACGCTGCTAATTTCATGTTTAACCGCGAAAATCAAATTCGCTACCTGCACCACCTGATGCAGCGTCCGCCGATTGTGGTCTCTCCCTACGATGCTGAACTCTATGGTCACTGGTGGTATGAAGGGCCTTGGTTCCTTGACTTTCTCTTCCGCAAGGTCTGGTTTGACCAAGACACCTTTGCCATGACCCACTTGGCAGACTATCTGCGCGCCCATCCCACCCAGCAGGTGTGCCGTCCTTCCCAGTCCAGTTGGGGCTACAAGGGCTTTCATGAATACTGGCTGAATGACACCAATGCTTGGATTTACCCCCACCTTCATAAGGCTGCTGAACGGATGATTGAACTGGCCAAGGGGGAGCCGTGGGATGAACTGAGTTGGCGCGCCCTCAACCAAGCGGCACGGGAATTACTCCTTGCTCAATCCTCAGACTGGGCCTTTATTATGCGGACGGGAACGATGGTGCCCTATGCGGTTCGCCGCACCCGTAGCCACCTGATGCGCTTCCACAAGCTCTACGATGACATCAAGGCACAAAAAATTGATGCCGGCTGGTTGGAAAAGGTGGAAGCCATTGACAATATCTTCCCCCACATTAACTATCGGGTCTATCGCCCCTTGTAGTCGGGGTAGTGCCTAAAGAGCGCCAAAGCCTTTGCGTTTCTTTTGCTTCTTGGGCTTTTTGGGAGTCTGAGCACGTCCCCCTCGAGCCATTGGGTTCATACCCGGCATACCCATTCCCGGAAAGCCCCCTTGACCCATCTGCTGCATCAGCGATCGCATGCGCTGGAAATCGCTGACCAACTTTGTGACATCGGCCACTTGATAACCAGAACCTTTGGCAACCCGTTCACGGCGACTGGGGGAACTAGCCAGAAGTTCAGGATTGCGGCGCTCTTCGCGGGTCATGGAGTTAATCATGGCTTCCGCCCGTTTGAGTTGCACTTCCCCCTGCTGGAGTTGCTCCGTTGAAATTTTATTCATGCCGGGGATGAGCTTCATAATTCCCGCAAGGGAACCCATATTTTTTAGTAGGCGCAGTTGCTTGAGGAAGTCATCAAAGTCAAACTGGGCTTCGAGGATTTTGCGGGACATTTTTTCGGCATCGGCCAAGTCCACTTCCTCTTGGGCTTTTTCCACTAGGGTGAGGACATCCCCCATCCCCAAGATGCGAGAGGCCAAGCGATCGGGATAGAAAGGCTGGAGAGCCTCAACTTTTTCACCGACACCAATAAACTTAATCGGTTGGCCGGAGACTTGACGCACCGAGAGAGCTGCACCACCGCGTGTATCGCCATCCAGTTTAGTGAGAATGGCTCCGGTAATCCCCACCTGCTCATGGAAGGCACGGGTGAGGTTGGCTGCCTCTTGCCCCGTCATCGCATCCACCACTAAGAGGGTTTCGTGGGGTTGTACCGCGTCCTTAATGGCTGCCAGTTCCGCCATCATGTCGGCATCAATTTGTAGGCGCCCCGCTGTGTCAATAATCACGGTATCCACACCGAGTTCCTTGGCTTTGGCCACCCCTTGGCGAGCAATTTCCACGGGGCTAACTTCTGTACCCATCTCAAACACGGGCACGTCAATTTGTTTGCCGAGGGTGATCAACTGATCAATCGCAGCGGGACGATAGACATCAGTGGCCACCAAGAGGGTGCTGCGGCGTTCTTTGCGCAGGTGCAGGGCGAGCTTTGCTGTGGCAGTGGTTTTCCCCGTTCCCTGTAAACCTGCCATGAGAATAATCGTGGGCGGTGGCGCCACGTGAGCAAGGGGACTGTGGGATTCCCCCATGACCTCAACGAGGGCGTCGTAAACAATTTTGATAAATTGCTGATCGGGACGAACCCCGGCAATCACCTCGGCACCGATCGCCCGCTGCCGCACATTTTCAATAAAGTCTTTAGCGACCTGTAGGTTGACATCGGCCTCTAATAGGGCACGGCGCACTTCTCTAAGAGCTTCTTGGATATTGTTTTCCGTAATTTTGTCTTGACCCCGTAGGGTTTTCCAAGCAGATTCAAGGCGTTCGGCAAGGGCGTCAAACATGGATTACAGCTCAAGGGGCGACAAGAATTTCATGAGTCTTAGAGTATCTATGGTAGCAAACCGTCTTCCCCATACCGTCTTGGCTGCCAATTTAAGCAAAGGGCTGCAAGTTGCAATTTGTAGCAAAGTTAGCAGTGGTCGTCAACCGTATCCGCTAGGCTTTCATCAGATTTATGTCTGGAAGCCCGGTACTTTAGTACGGGGAGGAAAGACAGAGACGACTTTAGTCGGTGCTAGAGTTGATACAATTTTATCTATGGAACAGACCCTAACAGTCGTTTGCAAGCTTCAAACCACTCCTGAACAGTGTCTCAAAATCGAGAGATTCTTGAAAGCGTTTGCAGATGCTTGCAACTTTGCCAACAAAACCGTTCAGCCGACCGTAACGAATAAGATCACCATTCAAAACAGGGTTTATCAGGAACTTCGTTCTCGGTTTGGGTTAAGCGCTAATCAAGCAGTTCGGGTCTGTGCCAGAGTCGGAGCCAACCGCAAGACCGCCAAGCTGAAAGGTAAAGCGGTTAAAGAATTCAAGCCAACTTCAGCAGATTTTGATGCTCGCATCTTTACCTTTAAGGAAAAAGATGGGGCGGTGAGCCTGACTCTGTTGGAGGGTCGAGAGACCATTCGGCTCGATATGGGTGAATACCAAAGGGACAAGTTGAGAGGGCGAAAGCCCACATCTGCTCAGTTGTGCAAACATCGGGATGGCTCCTACTATATCCACATCCAATTAACCGAAGAGGTTCCTGAACCTTCTGAACCGAGCACCGTCATTGGTGTGGATTTGGGGCGACGAGAGATTGCTAAAACCAGTACAGGTGGAGGTTGGGATGGGAATCAATTAAACGAACTTCGAGATAAATTTCATCGAGTGAGAGCGTCGATTCAAAAACGAGCCTCGCAGGGCACGAGAAGTTCGCGGCGATCTTGCCGAAAACTCTTGAAACGGCTGGCGGGTAAAGAACAACGCTTTCAACAGTGGCTCAACCATTCGATCAGTGCTGCAATTGTCCGTGAAGCGAAAGCGCTCAATGCGGTGATCGCGATTGAGGACTTGACGGGAATTCGGGAGCGCCTGAATCAGCAACCCCGAAGCAAAACCGAACGCAGACGCTCCAATAGCTGGTCGTTCTATCAGTTGCGGCAGTTTATTGAGTACAAATGTCTGCGAGACGGCGTGAGGTGGGTGACGGTCAATCCAGCCTATACTAGCCAAACTTGCCATCGATGCCTGCATATTCATCCTGATCCTTGTCGGTCCTATCGAAATGGCAAAAAGTTTGCTTGTGGTCATTGTGGCTGGGTTGGTGATGCTGATCTGAATGGTGCCTCTGTGATTGCCTTATTGGGCGAGTCCGTAACGCTCGCTGGAAGTTCAGGCTATTTGGCTTGTCCAATGGCCTAGGGCTACTGAAAGTCCCCGACCTTGGTCGGTGGGAAGTTTACGGTAAGATAAGAACATTAGGGTTAGAGTCTTTATTTTTATCAGGTTCTATAAAGACGGCCTATTAAAGGCTCTGATCGGCGGGAGGTGTCCAATGCTTGTGATCCTCACCCAAAATCAGATTTTACCGTCACAGTCTGTGTGTCAATCCTGCTTGTTTGCCGATCGCCAAGGCCAACCCCGCTGGCAGGAGGGTCAGCTCCGTTGTGGGGCGCCTCTAGGGAGTACTGCTGAAGCGGGATGTCAACACTTTCGCTGTCAAATGGGGTTTCATTTAGTGGCGGTGTCAGATTTGCCGACTCCTCTCGAGCAAGACCATTGAGGGAAATCGCCACCAAGGAAGATCAATGCTGGAATTTGATAACTACGATCCGGGAGACTTTTACGACGAGTGGTTTCTAGCCAAAGGCCAGCCACGACCTTTTATTGAACCGCTGTTACAACGGGCGCGATCGCTACCGCCGGGAGAACTGCAACAGCGCCAAAAAATGGCACAACAGGTGATGTTTAATATTGGCGCTACATTTACGGTCTATGGTGCTGCTGAAGGCACCGAGCGGATCATGCCCTTTGATATTCTGCCGCGTGTCATTCCCGCCCAAGAGTGGCAAGCCCTTGAACGGGGTCTCAAGCAACGGATTGCGGCGCTCAATACATTTATTGCTGATGTCTATGGCGATCAAAAAATTATTAAAGATGGTGTCATTCCACGGGAACTGATTGAGTCGGCCAAGGGCTATCTGCGTCCTTGCCATGACCTGAAGCCACCGGGGGGCATTTGGTGCCATATTACGGGTACCGACTTAGTGCGCGATCGCGATGGCACCTTCTATGTCCTCGAGGATAACCTGCGTTGCCCTTCGGGGGTCTCCTATGTGCTGGAAAACCGCCGCGTGATGAAAAGCACGTTTCCCCTTGTCTTCAAAGAACTGCACATTCAACCCGTGGACGAGTACCCCAGCCATCTACTGGAAACGCTGTTGAACCTTGCGCCCCCCGGCCTACCGGATGCGACAGTGGTGGTACTGACGCCGGGGATGTACAATTCCGCCTATTTTGAGCATTCCTTCCTTGCTCAGCAAATGGGGGTGACGCTCGTGGAAGGGCGGGATCTGGTGGTGGCCGATGGTTACCTACAAATGCGCACAACCAAGGGTCTGAAGCGCGTGGATGTGGTCTATCGCCGTATTGATGATGACTTCATTGATCCAGCGGTATTTCGTCCTGATTCGATGCTGGGGGTCAGGGGTCTGATGGAGGTTTATCGCCAAGGGCGGGTCGCGATCGCCAATGCCCTCGGAACTGGCGTGGCTGATGACAAGGTGATTTATGCCTATGTGCCGCAAATGATTCGCTATTACCTCAGTGAAGAACCCCTACTACCCAATGTGCCCACCTACCTGTGCTGGGAGCCACAACAGTTGGATCATGTGCTCAAGAACCTCGATTCCCTGGTGGTGAAATCCGCCAACGAGTCCGGCGGCTATGGCATGCTCATTGGTTGTCAATCGACTGCTGAGCAGCGGGCAGAATTTGCAGAGCGGATCAAAGCCAATCCCCGCAACTACATTGCCCAGCCCACCCTTTCGCTGTCGCGCGTGCCCACCCTGCTGGGGGATGAAATTGTCGGCTGCCATGTGGACTTACGCCCCTATATCCTGTACGGTAAGGAAATTTATGTTCATCCCGGTGGCCTGACGCGGGTGGCGATGAAGCGTGGCTCATTGGTGGTGAATTCTTCCCAAGGGGGCGGGAGCAAGGATACTTGGGTGCTTAATGATTAGAGCCGTCTTTTGGGGACAGGGGATGCTAGCGGTAAGGCACCACCTATGTTAAACAATTATTAGCTATTAGCCAACGCTGATCGGTGAACTTAGCCTAAACTTGCTGAGGTACTGAAGGAACTTAAGCGCATGAATGAATTTGAGACATCCCCAACCACAGAAACCACCCATACGGAAAAGCCTATTTTTGAACCAACGCCGGCACCAGCACCCTTAGCGGAAGTAGAGTCTCAGCCAGCACCGCCGAAGGTGGGCGGTCTCACGGATGAACAGTGGCAACAGGCTCGTGAAAAACTCTATTGGCTCCTCACGGTCTTCCCCGATCAGGTTAGTGCCTTTCTGGGGGAATACAAGCAGCCCCTGCGCACCCTCCTCATCATTCTCGCCACTGTTCCTTTTGTGGCACTAGCGGTTGCTATTTTGGAAGTGGTAAATGCCATTCCCCTCCTAGGGCCGACCTGTGAACTCGTGGGCTTTGGCTACACTTGTTGGTTTCTCTATCGCTATGTCCTCTTTGAATCCGGTCGCCGTGAATTAGGGCAAAAGGTGAACGAGTATAAATCCCGTATCCTTGGCAATGAAGGCGGCAGTTCTTCTTAAGGGAATTCATGCGGCTGCACTACCTCCAGCACGTGCCCTTTGAGACCCCCGCCCATATTGCGCAGTGGGCGATCGCCCGTGGTTTTGATTGGCAAGGCAGTCATCTCTATGCGGGCGAGCCGCTACCCGCATTGACGGAGGTGGATGCGCTGATCGTGATGGGCGGCCCCATGGGGGTACACGATGAGGCTGTTTATCCGTGGTTAGGGGCTGAAAAAGCCTTTTTGCGCCAAGCGATCGCCAACGGGTTACCCATTTTCGGGATTTGCCTTGGTGCTCAGCTCTTGGCACAAGTCCTAGGGGCAGAGGTCACCGCAGCACCCACAAAGGAAATCGGCTGGTTTCCCATTGAACTGACAGCAGCCGCCCAAGCACATCCATGGTTTCAGAATTGGCCATCCCAACTGACGGTGCTGCATTGGCATGGGGAGATGTTTAGCCTCCCCCCGGGCGCGATTCCTCTCGCCAAAAGTGCCACCTGTCCGCAGCAGGGATTCTTGTGGGGCGATCGCGTTGTTGGTCTTCAGTTTCACTTAGAAGTAACCCCCGCCAGTCTTGGGGAGTTGATTCAGCACTGTCAGCACGAGCTAGTCCCCGGTCCTTACATTCAATCGGCCACAGAAATTCAAGCTCAAGCGGCACAAACAGCACTCTTGACCCCCTATTTAGAACGTTTACTTGAGCGCTGGATTCAGTCGTGATCATTACCAGTCGGCAGAATCCCTTGGTGCGCTCGATCCGTAAGCTGCACCACCGTAAATATCGCCAAGGGCACTTGCTTTTAGAGGGGACTCATTTGCTCCAAGAGGCGCTGGCAGCCGGCTATCGTTTATCGGTGGTTTGCTATACCAGCGCTTGGCAAGCAAAGCAATCACCAACATTTTGGCAGCAGGTTGTCCACAGGAGCGATCGCGCCGTTGAAGTCAGTGAAGAGGTACTGACTGCCCTCTGTACGACAACCACTCCCGATGGCGTCGTTGCTGTTGTCGACTATACACCCCTTCCTACCCTGCCACTCCAGCGTTTAGGTCTGTGCTTAGTCACACTTCAGGATCCGGGCAATTTGGGAACGATTATTCGCACCGCTGCCGCCGTGGGCGTTGAGGGGCTATTGCTGACCCCCGATTGCGTGGACATGACCCATCCAAAAGTGTTGCGTGCCAGTGCCGGCCAGTGGTTTCGCCTACCGATGCAAACCGTTAGCGATGGTTTGGCAACTCTCAAAGCCTACCAAGCCCAAGGATGGCAAATTGTCATCACATTACCAACCGCGCCACTGATCTATTGGCAGGCGGATTTTCGTCAACCCACGTTGCTGGTCATGGGAAATGAAGGCCAAGGATTACCCCCGGCCTACCAAGATCTCAGCTTTACGGCACTGCGGATTCCACAGGAGCCAAATGTTGAATCCTTGAATGTGGCGATCGCCACGGCAGTGCTCTTGTACGAAGTTTATCGCCAACGCTCGCTGGACTAAACCACAAAGAAGTTGAGAACGCCCACCACCAGCACTAGGGCAATCCATAGCCCGGAGCCAAGAAAAATTAACTGCTTTGAGCGATCCCAATCTTGGGGAGAGGCGTAGGCCACTGGCACACCCACCACCATCACAAAGGAGAGGATGACAAGGGCAGCAAGAGCCAGTTGAAAGAGAATCGTCATTGTTGCTAACTCCCAATCTTATCAGCGGCAATGGTAGCGAAGCGGCTACCTCTGAACTAGCATTATCGCCCATTTCTTGACCCTAAACTAGGCTCAGCAGCGAGTTATATCGCAACTATTGCCAGCCCTGAGCCAGCCACGATCGCGGATCAACGCACTCGCCATTAACGTACAGTCCCCAGTGCAAATGGGGTCCTGTGGAGGCACCCGTATTGCCAACCGTACCAATGACTTGCCCCGCCTCAACCATTTGTCCCTCTTGGACGTGGATTTGATCGAGGTGCAGGTAAATCGTCAGCACCCCCTGTCCATGATCAATACCGATCGTGTTGCCATGGATCAGAAATCCTTGGGATTCTCGCCCCACTAAGGCCACTCGCCCCCGCTGCGCCGCTACTACGGGTGATCCCTTGGGGCCTGCATAGTCCAAACCGCGATGGAAGTAGTCCTTGGCAAAAACCCCATTGTAATACCGCCGCACGCCGTAGGGTGTGGTCACAGGGCCACTGTTGGGGCGGCGAAAGGCACCTTGCCAGAGTTTTTCGGGGGTGACCAGTGCCTTAAAGGCATCCACGCGATCAAATTCAAAATCCGTTCCTGAGGAGTCTTTGCCCGGTGGGAGCCAAATACTTTGTACAGGAAAGGAGCGATCGCCCACCCACAGCAACATATTGCGGGTTTCATTTCCTGCCCGAACCACCAATGAACGGCGGCCGGGGGTCTGTAGTGGTGTTGTTGCCACAAACGCACGCCATTGCTGTGGGCCAATGGAGAAGACCGGCAGGGTTTTGCCCGCCACCTCGACTGTGGGCTGTTCTGAAGCGTTGACCACAATGGCCAGCGTATCTCCCAAAACAGCGCGATCGGGACTGACGGTGACCGTCAGCGGAATCGTAACTTGACTACTGGCGGGCAGAACGGTGGCAGTGATAATGGCGGGTACTAGCCACGGGAGAAGGCGATCGCTCATAACTTTAGAGGAAAAGGAAACCCAAAGTTAGACCGTTAAAGATATGCTGACGTTCCAACAAATTCATTAAATGAAAAAAGCCGCCAGTTAATTCACCGACGGCTGTAGGATTAGCACATTCCTGAACCCGATTTAACGGCGGGGCACTTTGGCGAGGTAGTCAATATCAGCGGCACGCAACTGCTGGGCATAGCGAGTCTTGGGCGCGATCGCTGCTGCCAAATCGCGGTATTTGCGGGGGTCGCCCTCCGGTAGCCGCCGCTCTTGGAACTTGCGATCGTAGAATTTCTCCAGTGTAAACCGCCAATCTGTGGTAGTGGTACCCACTTTGTCGCGGTATTCAAAGCCATAGCGCGGCGTCACGAGGTTAAAGGGACGTCCCTCCATCCGCTTGCGCTGGTAGGGCACCGTAAAGTCACCAAAGGCATTGGTGTATTCCTCACTGTCGAGGAGGGCATCGACAAAGCCATAGAAGCCAAGGGTGCCGATTTTAATTGACCAAGCAATTTTTTCCTCTTCGTTGTAGGCACTACGCCCCAAGAACCGCCGCAGGCAAACATCCACCAAGCGGTAGTTGTCATTCACAGCCACCACCGTATTGTAGAAGCGCTCTGATTTGGCCAGACCGCGAATGAAGTCCCGCACCGTAATCACTCGGTTCACTAATTGGGATTCCAAGGTGATTTGACGGTTAAAGGCCAAGGTAGCATGCTCACTAAACACCTGCCGATAGCAGGCCCAGATCACCTCGCGGATTTCCGAGTAGGAGGCCGCATCCTCAAGACGATAGATATAGGGGGTATCTTCGTTTTGATCGGCAGTGCCAAAGCTAGCGACACGGTGGTTTTGAGTCGTGGGCTTGTAGGCGAGTAGAGGTAAGTCCATGGATCTCTCCCAAGTCAAAGAGTGAAACAATAGCTAGCGCAGCGGAAAGGTCGCCGTCGGGTTGATCGACGCCGGTACAGTCGGGCGATCGCGCCGCGTGGTATCGGGGATTTGCACATTGGCCGTGGAGACCGGCTTGAACTGCACAGGCGTCACCTTGACCGATCGTGCCATCTCCAAGAAATTGCGAATGTCGCCCCACTTGTAGCGACTGTTCTCTAACTTATCGCGCCAGTAGTCACCATAGCGAGGGGTCACCAGATTAAAGGGGCGATCTTTATAGCGACGACGCTGGTAGGGCACCGTGTTATCGCCAAAGTTTTGCGTATATTCGTCACTGTCCACAAGGGTATCGACAAAGTTCTGCCAACCGTCGGTGGCAATGCGAATCGACCACGCCAGTTCTTCATCTTTGTTGTAGGGAGCACGCCCAAGGAGCCGCTTCAGGGCAATTTCCACCAAGCGATAGTTGGAATTGGTCTCCACCACCAAGCGGCGGAATGTCTCGGATTTGGCCAAGCCGCGAATAAAATCGCGTACCGAAATGGCACGATTGGCCAGTTGGGACTCCAGATGGGGCTGGCGGGTACTCTTGAGGACAACGTGTTCACTAAACACTTGGCGATAGGCGGCCCAAATCAGTTCATCAATATCCGACTGATCCACTGCATCCTCAAGGGAATAGCGCCAAGGGGTGTCTTCATTGGGCACTTCATAGCCCGGTACCCGCTGATTTTGGGAACTCGGGGCATAGCTGAGCAAGGGAATCGTCATGGCTTACACCTTTGGTTGAGAGGGCAAATAACGGTAGGGCAACGCAACGGGCACAGGTTTGACCGGTGTCGGCGGCAGATCCCGCTCTTGAGTCGTGTTGGGAACCGTCACCAAACTGGAGGTAGCCCGTGCCACATGGCGTTGGGTATCGAGGGTGGGCACCACAATTGAACGCGCCATAGAGAGGAAGTTGGCTGGAATCGCCCCCCGGATAATTTGCTTGTCCAGTGGCCCTGCGGTGTAGTAGCGCACTTGATAGTAGGAACGGCCACTGAGGGACATTTCCTTGTTGCGCCAATAGTCGCTGTAGCGGGGATTAACGAGGTTAAAAGGACGCGCCATGCGCCGCCGCCGTTGGTAGGGGACAATATCGGCACCAAAGTTTTGCTGGTACTCGTCGCTGTCCACCAAGGCATCAATAAATCCTTCTAGGCCACGGGTAGCTAGAATAATTGACCAAGCAATCTGCTCCTGCTGGCCATAGGTGGGGCGGCCAAGGAATCGCTTGAAGGAGACATCCACGAGGCGGTAATTGGAGTTGACGGCTGCCACTTGCTCGCGATAGACCTCGGACTTACCCAAGCCACGGATAAAATCCTGTACGGAAATGGCACGATTGCGCAGTTGGGATTCTAGGAAGGGCTGACGGTAGGAGGCCAAAATCAGGTGCTCACTGAAAATTTGGCGATAGGCGGCCCAAATCAGGGCATCCACGTCTGCGGCATCGGTGGCATCGGTGAGGCGGTAGATGACGGGATCATCCTCGGCGGGGACTTCATAACTGACCACCCGCTGGTCAAGGGTTCTGGGCTTCACAGCCAGCAAGGGTAACGACATAACTTTCCAATCCTTTTAGGTGTGCATGGACAGAGAGTCCCTTTGGAGGGCAAGTTGACAACGGGAACGCACAACAATGTCGGGGTCGCGATCGCTCAAATGATTGAGGAGTAAACGCACAGCGTCCCGAATGGCACGCGCAGCCGCCTGCTGATGCAGATGATCGAGGGCAACGCCCACGGCATAGCGAACCGCCCAATCCGCTGCTTCACTGTTGCGCTGGAGAACTGTGAGTGCTTCCCTTAATTGAGCCTCTCTGGCCGTCTCCTCAAGGATTAACTGCCAGCGGAGCGTTCCTAAGGCCTTTGTGGCGGCACGGCGAACACTGGGGGCAAAATCCGACTGCGCAGCAGCCAATAAGACCCGCAGGGCGGCAGGATGACCAATACTCCCCAAAACCCGCACCCCATAGGCCCGGGCACCGTAGTTGTACCCATCCAACTGTGCCAACAGCGGCTCCACGACAGCATCTCCAAGGGCAATGAGGCCTGCCACAGCGGCTTGGGCAGCAGCGGGGTTGTTGTACCCCAAAACGGCAATCAGCGTGGGAATGGCAGCGGTGTCTTTTTGCTGGGCAAGCTGAATCACCGCCTCGCATAGCGCCGAGGCAGAGGTGGCGGTCTCAACGGCATGGATATAGGTATGCAGATCACTCACAGCAGTTGATCCAATCCTTGAAAGAGGGAGAGGGTCTGTTCGGCTGGGGCAGCCTGCCGCAGTTGCTTGCTGAGGATGCCGTGGAGGGCAATGAGCTTGAAGCTCGCCTCAACACCTGAGTGCAAAATGGCCTCTACTGCTGGTAGATAGCCCATCGCTCCCAAATCCAGAAGCGCTGTCCGCCGCAGTTGCACATCCTCACTGTTGAGAGCCGCTAGCAAGCGATCGCCATATTCCGCTGCCCCCGTGAGCTGAAAAAGTGCCCGCGCAGCAGCAAATTGGACTCGCGGCATCTCATGGGTCAAGAATGGCTCAATCAGAGCAATGGCTTCAGTGGCACCGAGGTGACCTAAGCTTTCAATCACAGCTTCCACCGGCTGCACCAGATGCGGGCGACCGGGGACGAGCCGCGCCATCGCCACACCCCCTTCGAGGAGCGCTTGTAGGGGCGCGATCGCTTGGGGATCTCCCAACTGACCAAGGGCAATGGCCGCCGCCTCACGGACATAAAAATCCTCACAGCGCAAGCACTCAATTAAGGCCGGTACGGCTTGGCGATCGCTCAACTTACCCAAGGCACGGGCTGCATTGCGCCGCAGCGGGTAGCCCCCCAATTCTGTGCGATCGGCCTCATCGGCTAAAGCCGCTATCAACGCACTGACAATGGCCTGCCGCTCCGCTGCCGTTGCCGTTTCTAGGCCAAACTTCCCCAGCCACCACGCCGCATAGTAGCGGAGACTGGTATCCGTCCCCTGAAGCTGCGCCAGCATTTGGGGAACCGTGAGTTGTACCGGTTCAGAGACCGCCGTCATTCCCTCTCCAGACCTCAGCCACTTAGGAGGCGACCACGGGGGTAATGGAAACGATTTTGCCCCCCATGCGGGTAATGCGCTGCATCTCTTCATTCATGCGGTTGTAGGGCACCGTAATAAAGGTGCTCCCGCTGCGCCGAATCGGAAACCCCATTTTGTCGGTTTCTTCGTTTTGACGCAGACCCACAACCTCGTAGCGGAAAACGCGAGCGCCGGAGGGGCTAAGGGCAGCACTTCCAGACGCAGTTTGACCAAACATGACACCTGACTCCCAATCTCAAAAGGACGCTAAACAAACATTCCTAGGCAGGATTGACACTGACAATGCGAGCACCCGTGCGCTGAAGCTGCTGCATTTTGCTCGACAGTTGCTCATAGGGCACCAAGAAGGCGGTACTGCTGCGGCGCACCCCCGGATAGCCCGGTTGGCGAATGCCCGCCACTTCAATGCGATAGACGCGACCACTTTCACCAAAGGAACCACCCAAACAAGCCCGTGGGGGAACATCGGCACTGGGGGTGTAGTAGGCAAAGGCGGTATCGCTACTCGAAGGCGGCACCACCGTATTGGGACTGTTGGTGGCCAAATCCCGCGCTAAACGGGACATGCTGCCTTCTGCTTGGGCGCGATCGCTATTGGCATAGCCGCGATAGAGACGGAACATGCGGTTAAAGCCGACGGTTTTTTGCCCCGGCTGCGTATTAAAGCCGCGATAGTAGGGCACGACCCAATCCCCAAAGCTGTCGGTGTATTCGGGGGAGTCAATGTAGGAGTCAATGTCGGCATCAAAGCCCTCATTTTCGTAGAGATCCAAGTGGAAGATCACTTCCGACTCGTCGTAGGGTGCCCGCCCCAACAAATGTTTATAGTTCAGTTCAATGACACGGGTTTGAAAATTGCCGTAGAGAAACTTCTCTTTGTATAGTTCCGACTTGGCCACTGCGCGCACAAACTCCCGCACGGTAATTTTGCCATTGCGCAACAGTGACTCCGCACTCACCAAACGCTCCGATGCCATGACATAGTCATTGCCCAAGACCTGACGGTAAACGGCACGGATGACAGTCTCTAGATCTTCCTCGCTCCAGTTGGCACGCAGCTCCACCCGAGGAGCATCACTGAAGGCGGAGGTACCCAAGCGCGAAGCAGCAGCAGTAATAGCCACGGTACAAACTCCTAAATATCGAGGGTACAAACAAGCCCGGTGTTGTAAACAAAGGGTCAGCCCAACGCCGACAACATCTGCTTACCTCACCGGGCAACGAAGGGAAACGCCTATTAGCTGAGGGCGTTAATGGCGTAGTCGATGTAGGCGTTGGCTTCCACCGCAGCTTGGCCCGTCAAGCCATGATTGGCTTTGATGTATTTCAGAGCTTCCACATACCAGCTTGGGGAGAGATCAAACGTGCTGTTGATTTCAGACAAGCCAGCAATGAGGTACTCATCCATGGGACCAGTGCCACCAGCAACGAGGCAGTAGGTCACCATCCGCAGGTAGTAGCCGATGTCACGGGCGCACTTGGCTTTGCCTTCGGGGGTCGAGGCATATTGAGAGCCTTGCATGGTGGTGGTGTAGGGGAATTTTTGGTACACCGCTTGGGCTGCGCCGTCAATCAGGCTCTGAGCATTGTTGGTCAGGGCGCGAGCAGCTTCCATGCTGGCCACAGCGCGCTTGAAGCGACCGTCAACCGCTTGCAGTTCGGTGTTGCTGAGGAAACGACCTTGGGTATCGGCGGCGGCAATGGCTTCAGTAATCGGCGTTTTCATGGATAAAATATCTCCCTAAAAAATGTGCGTGTTCAGAACGGTCAAAGTTAGAGAACGTCAAAGGTGCCTTAGGCAACAGCGGCAGCGGCACGATCAAAATAGCCAGCGATTTCGGACATCAGGGCGCTGCAATCGCCAGGGGTGATGCCATTGGGATCATTGGCGATCGCGATCGCGGCATCTTTCATTTTTTGGATAGCCACAGCCACGGAGGAGCCGGGGGTACCAAGGGCTTGGTAGGTTTCCCGCAGACCGTTCAAGCAGCGATCATCGAGTACGCTGGAGTCACCGGCCAAAATGGCGTAGGTCACATAGCGCAAGATGATTTCCATGTCGCGCAAGCAAGCAGCCATACGACGGTTGGTGTAAGCATTCCCACCGGGTTGGATCAGTTGGGGTTGCTCTGCAAAGAGGGCACGAGCAGCGTTAGCAACGATCGTGGAGGCATTGCTGGTGATGCGGTTGACGGCATCCAGACGCTTGTTGCCTTCTTTCACCAAGTTGGACAGGGCATCGAACTGGGCGTTGGTGAGGAATTCACCCCGGGCATCGGCCTGAGCGACAACTTTGGCAAATGCATCTAGCATGGATCAATTCTCCTTAAAGGTTGTTAAAGAAGTGAGACCTTCTTGACATTCCTGCCCACAGAGATAACGCAGGATTCTTAGGGGGCTGATCAGCAACTCCCTAAAGGCTGTGCCAAGCAACCTGAGAGCGACCAAGCTGATCCTTGGTGTGTTTTTTAAGAAACGTGCAACGCTCTTGGGCGTGCCGGAAAGGTCTAACGATCACTAATGGGTTGTTCCGCAAAGGGGTCTGGGAAACAACAGCCGTGTTGTTAAACCCTTCAGGTATTTCTTATACAATGCGGTGGGAAACGTGTTTCGCCGTAGTTATTAATTTGTAAAATACTTTCGTGAGATAAATTAAGGTTCTGGCGATCGCCATAAAATTGGTGCCATTTGTCCTAAGTTTTTCCTAAGTTTCGTGAAGATTCTTTAACATTGTTCTCAGGAAGTTACGATTCCCATGAGTGAGCCGCTGCAATTTAGCTTATTTGACACCCCCACCGAGGCCGAACCTACACCAGCGACGCCCCTTGATCCTGCCACCTACGATCAAATTCCGCTGCGGGCTGAGGTGCCCATTCCCGCCGGTACCTACCGCGACTTAGAGGCGCTTGCGGCGCATTGTCAGCAGTGTCAACGCTGTGGCTTAGCGGCCACCCGTACCCATGTGGTGGTCAGCCGCGGCAATCCTGCGGCCAAGCTGATGATTATTGGTGAAGGACCCGGTCAAGCCGAGGATGAAAGTGGCCGTCCCTTTGTCGGTAAGGCGGGGCAACTCCTTGATAAAATCCTTGCTTCGGTCAATCTCGACAGTGAGCGGGATGTCTATATCTGCAACATTGTTAAATGCCGCCCCCCCGGCAACCGTGTCCCAACCCCCGTGGAAGCAGCGGCCTGTTTGCCCTACCTCTTAGAGCAGATTCGCTTGGTGAATCCCCGCATTATTTTGCTGGCGGGGGCAACGGCTGTGGCTGGATTGCTGAAAGATAATCGCGGCATTACCAAAATTCGTGGCCAGTGGATTGAATGGCAGGGACGGTGGTGTATGCCCATTTTTCATCCGGCGTATTTGTTGCGCAATAACTCGCGGGAGCCGGGCAGCCCCAAGTGGCTAACGTGGCAGGATATTCAAGCCGTGCGCGATCGCCTGCGCCAACTCGATGCTTAGATTACTCCTGACGGTGGGGATGTTCCTGCAAATAGCGCAGCCAAAGCTCTGAAAGTTCCCGTGCCTGTTGCTCCTTTTCGCCAACAATGTGGTACATTCGCCGCGGCCGACCACGACCTTCCACCTTCTTCCAATAACCATCAATAATCCCCTCATCCTCAAGGAATTTGAGGGCGCTGTAAAGCACCGTATCGGAAAGGCGGTAAAGGGGGTATTCATTTTCAATGGCTTGAATCAGCGCCGTGCCATAGGAGTCCCCCTTTTCCACAAGGGTATAGAGCACATAGCACACCGCAACTTCCTTGCTCAGGTAAACGGGCGGTGGCTGGCGGAAAAAGGTGTAGATATCTTCTAGTTTCATAACCTTATCCTCAGCAATGGGCTACTGCTGATATATTGACTCCCCAAAATTCCTTAAATGATGGGAGGGTCTGGATTCAACTCTGTTGCTGCAAAAGATAGGACACACAAATACTCCCCCCTTAATGTCAGCACTTTCCTCTAGTCTCATATCGCGCATCAAAGTCACTAAGTATTTATCGCTACTAGGACTACAATATTGTCTTGTCGCCCTTTTCTGAAAGATGGGATAGATCAAGAAGAAACCATCGTCTCCCCTATCAGCTTTCACGATTTTGAGCGTGTGCCATCCTTGTGAAAAGGACTGTACTTCTGATTTTAGGAAGTTTGAGAGAAAAGTGTTCCTTGCATCATAATTCCGCAGTTGGCAAAAATCAAGTCATTGGCTTGTTGCAAATTGATTTCAAGGGGCATCAGGGGCAAGATTTCTTAACAAAAATTCACGATAGATCTGCCAGCGTCGGCCATTGTGCACCAGCAGTGTGAGGTGGGATACCCAACAGCGAGCGGCAAAGGATTGTTCTTGAAAGTCTGCCCAAGCATGGTGAAAGTTTTCCTTGGTTAAATCGCGAAAGGCGATCGTCATGTGGGGAGTAAAGGGATGGCGTTGGGTAGGGGGGAGGTTCAGGGGCTTTGCTACCGCTTTGACGAGCTGTGCTTGTAGGGTCTTGAGGGCTGGGGTGGGTGCTACATGAATATAAATGACTCGCGGCGCAAAGGCGGCAAAGCCATCGAGGATCAACTCCACTGGAGCCGCTTGGTGGCAAAAAGTTTCTAGGGCTTGCTCCAGATCTGCGATCGCTGCATCTGGCCACCAAAAGGGGGGATAGAGGGTGACGTGGGGGGGAGAGCGCAGTGCCGCTTGGCTGTGGTAGCGATCGCAACAATACTGCTTGAGGCGGGTGACTTCAGCCTGAATGTCAGCATTGGGCAACAAAGCCATAAAGTAATGCCGCCGGTTCATTAGCGCTGTGCCACAACAGTCCAATGGCGATCGGAGGTAAGGGTGGCTTGCCACTGCTGCGGCGGCTGCGGCAATGTTCTTATGAGATCGCTCATTTCCATTAAGGTTAATGCCGCATGGAGGGAGTCAGCAAACAGTTGCCGCTGTTCCGGTGTGTCTTGGCCAGCATATTGGTCAACCAAGGCTTGCAGTTCTGCCACCGTTTCTGGACGACAGAGATCGCGGATAAACAGGGTGCCTTGGGGACGGAGCACCCGCAGCATTTCCCCTAGGGCAGGCTGAGGATCGGCTAAGTGATGGACAAGGCTATTGCTAATAACGACATCAAAGCTCGCTGCGGCAAAGGGCAAGGCTTTGGCATCCCCTTGCATAAAGTTTAATTGGGGACTGTGGTGCCGGGCGATCGCCAGCATGGCTGGACTGAGGTCAATCCCCGTCAGTTGCCAATGGGGATAGCGTTGATGCAGCATTTGCAGAATCCGCCCGTTCCCTGTACCCACATCTAAGACTTTGAGAGGGTGCTCAACACTGGGTAAGACTGCGGCTAAATCTTCACAGAAGGCGGCGTTAACGGCAGTAAAATCCATGGCGTCATAGGCGGCAGCCGTTTCTGGCGTCTCCATGACCTCAGGTTCAAGAATGCGTTGCAGCGGCATAGGCTATAGACCCGTGGCCGATCGCCCCTGCTTGGGTAAGCGCACAAACACAAAGTAGCTCAGATAGAGCATATAAATCACCAGTGCAACCGCCGCAAAGAAGCCAAGGGTCCCCGCGCGGGCTTGGGCATGGAAAATATCTTTGAACATCAGGGGCGGCTCGAGCCAGACTTGGCAACTGGGGGTCTGAACGGCACCAGCGACAAACGCACAGGGCAAATAAAAGGCCTGACCAATGGCGGCAAGGATACAGTAGAGCGTGATTGCCCAACGCCAACTGCTAAAGACTTGACCAATTAAATCTTGGCGATCGCTAATTTCTTCATTGAGATCCACCCAAAACCAGAGGCTAATGGGAATCAGCACCAAGGCCATAAATCCCGTGACGTAGGCCACTGGCCACTGCGGCATCATCAGGTACACCGTAATTGCCAATAGACTGGCCACCCGCCAATAGATAATCAGCAGTTGGGTAATTGCTGGCACATTTTTAACCGTTGACCACAGCAGTAGGATCAAGGGGAGAACCACAGTAAAGAGCACCGCAAGGCGGTAGTCCATCCACACGAGCGATCGCAGAAGTTCCAAGGACATGGCAGGCCACAGACCCAAGTGCAACGGTTCTATTATTAGGGATCGCCTTCCCAGGGCACAAGGCTAGAGCGATCGCACCCGCTCATACCAACGCATCAAAATCGCTGCTAACTTTTGCGAATCATGGCGCACGGTGGGTGTGGATTCATCCATCACATCGGCAAGAATCAACCGACAGTTTTGGCGGGCAAGTTCTTCGCGATCAATGGCCACAGCGGTACTGCCCTGCTGGGCATAGCGTTCAAGGTGAGCCGCACTGGGGGGATATTTTTGCACCAGCACCGCATCAAACAGGCGATCGCCCGTCACCCCATCAAGGGCACGCACATGATCACTCACAGCATAGCCATCGGTTTCCCCCGGTTGCGTCATAATGTTGCAGACATAAACACAGGGGCACTGCCGCTCCGCAAGGGCTTGGGCAATCTCAGGCACCAAGAGATTGGGAATGATACTCGTATAGAGACTGCCGGGGCCAAGAATAATGTAATCGGCCTCATGGAGGGCTTGAATGGCGCGGGGCAGGGCTTTGGGGGCTGGGGGCGAGCAGCCAATTTCGACAATTTTGCCGCGGGCGGCTGTAATGTTGGACTCCCCATGAATCAGGCGACCATCGGCAAGGCGCGCCCAAAGGGTCATATCTGTTAGGGTGGCTGGCAACACTTGACCGCGAATGGCCAAGACCGCTGAACTGGTGGCGATCGCCCGCTCCAGATCCCCCGTGATATTTGTCATCGCCGTCAGAAACAAATTGCCAAAACTGTGCCCCGCCAAGCCATCGCCCGCCTCAAAGCGGTACTGAAAGAGTTCGGTGACAATTTTCTCCTCATCCGCTAGAGCCGCTAAGCAGTTGCGAATATCCCCCGGGGGCAGCACCCCGATTTCTCGCCGCAGTCGTCCGGATGAGCCGCCATCATCGGCCATGGTCACAATGGCAGTGATATTGGAACTGTAGAGCTTGAGTCCCCGCAAGAGGGTTGACAGCCCCGTACCGCCCCCAATGGCCACAATTTTCGGACCTCGCCCCAAGCGCCGATGGGTAAGG
Organism: Thermosynechococcus sp. FA-CM-4201; assembly: GCF_054689355.1. Classification (NCBI taxonomy): domain Bacteria; kingdom Bacillati; phylum Cyanobacteriota; class Cyanophyceae; order Acaryochloridales; family Thermosynechococcaceae; genus Thermosynechococcus; species Thermosynechococcus sp. FA-CM-4201. Next base: position 2,661,849 of record NZ_CP079920.1, on the reverse strand, counting down.
AGTCGCTCCACAAGTGCCTTATCATCCTCTGGCAGCAGGACTTCCGTAATGGAACCAAGGGTACGGGCATAGCCCCAAGCAATCAGTGCCAACCCCCCAAGCAGCAGTAAAGGGCCACTAATGTAACTGGGCACAAAACGGGCAATACTTTGAACAAACTGCTCTAGGAATTGCAGGAAGTAAAAAATGGGGGTGAGGTTGATGCTAATGGCAAAGCCCAGACTGGCAAGCAAAACCCCCACTGCACTAATGAGGAGCCATCGCTTCACCAGTAGCCCAGGGAGCAGCCATTGGGACCACAAACGGATTTTACGACGCGCTGGACGCAGTCTCGCTGAGAGTTGTTGAGCCTTATTCGCTCTCCTCATCCGCACCAATACCCAAATAGGTTTTACCGAGGTAGCGGGCGAGGCGCTGGAGCGGATTGGTCACTTGGGTTTTGTGTTCAGCGTGGTTACTGTTCACAGGAACGCCTAAAATGCCTGAAAATTCGTCATCACTGATTTCCCCAGCCTGATGTTGGGCAAAGGAATCCACCACCTGCACCAGTTCATCGGTGGAAAACTCAAAACCATGTTGACTGGCAAAATCCACCACTTTCGGCGCCATTTCTCCCCGCAGCGCGGCCAGTTCCTCGGCATCGAGTTCGGCAGCCCCACTAATGTTGCCATCGCCTACCCCCAGAAGGTTTTCCAATTCATCCCGCAGTTTGGCATCCTCAGCGGTCTTTTGCATGAACGCTAATACCTGTGCCGTGGCCATAGGCTTCCTTCCTTCGGTCAGTAAACGTCTGCACGAACCGATTGGATTATAACATTCTCTAATGAGAGTATTTTTAGGCAACAGTTCTTAAGAATGGCACCTCGACCACTTGGGCAGTCACGCCCTCTGGGGTGTGCAACATTAACCCAGCACCACCAACCTTTGTGCGCACATAGCCGAGGCCAAAGGCATCCTTCTCTAGGGAAGTACAACTGGTGAGGAGACCCACTTTTTCACCGTCTAGGAGCAGGGGGGCGGGGGGTGTCACTGCGGCACTTAATTCCAGTCCCCAGAGATGTTGTTTAACCCCTTGGTAGGTGTTGAGGCGAGCGATCGTCTCTTGGCCAATATAACAGCCCTTATTGAAAGAAATGGTATGCCCTAGCCGTGCTTCGAGGGGGTTGTACTCTTCGGTGAGTTCGGCATCGGCAGCGGGGCGGCCTTGGCGGATGCGTAGGTGCTCCCAATCAGCATCACTCAGTTGGGGATAGGCATGAAGTAAATCGCTGAGGGGGCGATCGCTCCACAGGGTCAAACCCGGAATCGCTAAGCCACTGGTGGCCGCAAGGGTTAAGGGGGCGCCTTCGTGGGGGATAGTAACGTGATCGTAGGGATGATCCAATGCTTCTAGGCCAAACTGGGCAGTGATTGTTTCAGCAACGCCGCCAAAAACTCGATAGCAGTAACTCTCAGCGGTGCGATCGCTCACCTGAACATCATCGCCAAAGAAAATGTACTTATCGAGCCATTTCAGGAGAAACTCGCGGCGCTGCGGCGATACCAAGAGATCCACCCATTCCTGATGGACAAGGAGGGTGGCCAGATCAAGGGTACGAGCGGTTGAGGTCAGGAAAACGGTGTCAGCCCCTTGGCCGGGTTGCAGGACAAGGCAATTATTAGAGCTTTGGTTGTGCAAAAACTTCAGGCGATCGCCCCCCGTGAGGCGTAGGCGTCCCCAATGACTGCAATCATAGACTGCACCACTGGTGGAGACTGTTTCCAGCAGATCGGTCATTCTTTTACTCCCAAAAGAAGCAACTCCCGCTCAAGGAGCGATCGCACCCCTGCAAGATTGAAGTCCGGTTGCTCAGCTAATAACTCGGCCACGGTTTTTTGACCCGTTGCAGCCGTCAGGAAGTGCTGCTCAGCCTGATTGAGCTGAATCACATCATAGTGACAGTTAAAGACACAGCCACCCGGCCAACCGTCTAAGCAGGGGTGTCGCCACGCAATGGCCGCCAGCAGAGCCGCATCCTCAGACCAATCGTGACGGGGCAGCGGCGGCTTGGCCAAAAAGAACTCAAAGTGGGTCATTGCCTCAGGATCAAGGCATTCAATGAGTTGATATTGCTGGATTGGGTCTAAGTGCTGTGCCCGTTGCAACAGTTCTGGCTGGCTGCCCAATAGCCGCTCCAGCCGCCAAACTTGAGGGTTAGAAAAGCCAACGAATTCTAGGCCAGAGGCAGCAATGAGGTCAAAGAGGCTGGCGATCGTGTAGTCAATTTCTTGGGGATGTACATACATATCAGCAAAGCATTCATCCCGCTGATTTTCGAGGCTCCAGCGCTCCTGCTCACGCTTTTTCAGGCGATTGTTCTCTGGCAATGCCGCAAAGAGTTGCCGTCCAATGGCCACCCCCTCGCGATAGTTGTGGCGATCGCTCCCCTGAAGCAAGGCAATGGCCTGCTGCATCAGCTTAATTTCCCAGCGACCGCGTTCGCCATAGACAAAGATATGAAAAATGCCGCCGGGGGCAAGAACATCGGCAAGGGCTTGAATCCCCCGCTGTGGATCCGGCAGGTGGTGCAGCACCCCGACACAGTTAATCATCTGGAACCTTTGCCCCAGTTGTGCCACATCCTCTAGGCTCAGGTGGTGAAATTGGACATTGGTCGCACCCGATCGCCGGCAGCGTTCGCGGGCAATCTCCAGAGCACCCTCACTGAGATCCAACGCCGTAATCTTTGCTTGGGGATTCAAATGGGCGAGATATTCCGTTCCTACACCGGTGCCACAGCCGGCATCGAGGATGGCGACATCTAACTGGGAGGGATAGCGTCCTGTGCAAAAGCTATAGGCCGCCGGCCAAGACCAGCGCCAGTTGTACCCCGGTGGTGGCTCATCAAGAAGCGGTTCCGGCGGAAAAGGATAGGTATTGTACAGTTGCCGCACAGCAGCGGTAATCTCAGCCGCCGAGGTCATGATGGTTCCCCTTGAGATAAGCGTCGTAATAATTCTCGGGTGGTTGCCTCTGGGTCAGCCGCATCCATAATGGCGCGGACAACGGCCACCTGAGTCGCCCCGGCCTTGACCACCTCATCAATGTTACTGAGATCAATGCCGCCAATGGCAAACTGGGGCATCGGGGCGTGTTTGCGGGCGTATTGGAGATAGTCAAAGCCGACAGCCGCTTTACCGGGTTTAGTGGGGGTGGCAAAAATCGGCCCAACGCCAACATAATCGGCACCTTCGGCAATGGCACGCTCTAGTTCTTGGGGATTGGTGGTAGAGCGTCCCACCAGGCGATCGCGCCCTAAAATTTGCCGCGCCAGTTCCATGGGAATATCCGTCTGTCCGAGGTGGACGCCATCGGCATTGGCACCAACGGCAATATCCACGCGATCGTTGACCAAAAACAGGGCGCCGTAGCGTTGGCAGAGCGCTTGCAACTGGCAAGCCGTGGTTAGGCGGGTGTGATCATCACTGGTTTTGTCGCGGTATTGCACAAGGGGCAGTCCCCCCTTCAAAGCGGCTTCAACCGTTTCCAGCAGGCGATCGCTGGGGGCAGTCACCAGATAGAGCTTTGCTCCTTGCAGTTGTTTCAGTCGAGCATGGCGGGAGTTGAGGATCAGGGCTTGCTCCAGAATGTAAACGCGATAGCGGAGGGCTTTAGCGGTTTCACTCAGCTCAGTATCCGTTAATTTCGCATACTCCTCAATCACCCGCAGCGCTTCTTGGACACGGGCAAAGTTAGCGGTGAGCACCTCGCTGAGGGTCTGGCGATCGCGCTCCTGCGGATGACTCAAGGTAGTCCCCGGATCCTGATCCGTTTGTCGTGCCGCCCGCAACGCTGGGGTATGGTAGCGGCCAAGGGTTTGGCGCAAATCTTTACATTCCGCACTCAGGGCAGCATCTTCGCGGCCAAAGCGGCACCATTCCTCAATCACCCGCAGACCTTCACGGGCACGGTCAAGGTTGGCATCGAGAATCCGCCGGATGCGTTGCCCCTCAGATCCGGGAGCTAAATTTTGCATAGCACGTCCGATCCCCACAGAAAAGAATCAACACAGTTCTGTTCACCGTTCATCGGCATTGTTGATAGCGCAATGAAGTTTTTGATGAGCCGTTTCAGCATTCACTCCCAGCCGTGGTTGAGTCACCTATGTTTGATCCTAATGGGTTGGGGGACCCCCGTATTGGCGGCAGAACCGATTCCCATCCCCGTGCCACCGCCAGAGGTGAATACCGTCATCCCGATTCCCGTGCCTGCCCCAGAGGTGAGTACCGCGCCAATTCCCACACCACCGCCGCAGCAGCTTGACAACTCCCTCGAACGATTGCCGGTGCCCAGTGGCCCGATTCCGATGGGATTTGTAGGTAGCGATCGCGCGATGAATCAATTGCCCCCCCCACCAGACATTTCTGATGCCGACTTGGCAACGCTAGCTCCCGTAGCCCCCAGAACGCGGTTTCGGGTGATAGTTTTGGATTTGCGGGAGGATGATCTAGCCAATCAAGAACGCCTGCGATCGCTCGTTCCCGAAGTGATACCCATTACCCTTGGCCAGCGCCGCGCCCTGCAAGTGGGAAGTTTCCAAAACGAGGCCAATGCCACCGAAATGCGCGCTTTTATGGAGGTCAATGGCTTCCGCGCCGAGATTCAACGTCTCCCTTAAACAACCTCAAGCGGCTCACAAATGCGGCGAAAAGGCCTAAAGAGTGCATGCTTTTTGAGGCAGTAAACTTCCTGCTAACGCAGTCAATTTTTTATACACTTAGAGGATTAGGAGCAAATCGCCACAGGAGTTGAGTTGCTAAAAAATTCTAAGGATACAACCGTCGCCAAAGACAATAGCAATATCAACAAGATCGATGAGCAAGACCGTGCCTTTCATGATTGGTATCGGTTTGTGCTCTCTTATCCGCCCCATCTTGTGAGGGACTACATAGAAGACTTTGGCTTGAATACAGAGAGTGTCATCCTCGACCCCTTTTGTGGCACAGGCACAACACTGGTTGAGTCGAAGCTGCGTCGAATCCCCTCATTGGCTACCGAAGCCAATCCATTTGCCCATTTTGCAACATCCGTAAAGACGGATTGGCACGTTGATCCTGATTTACTCTACAGTCACTCCTGTGAGGTGGCAGAATTTGCCCTTGACATCCTGCGGCAGCAAGGGATAGAAGACGCCGTGCCTTTTGAGGGAAATATTGCCGATCTACCGTTACGCCAACTCTCCCCAGAGCAATATAAGCTCATCCTTACGGGGTCGATCAGCCCAATTCCCTTACACAAGGTCTTGGTACTCCTTGACTGTCTAGAAAAATCCAGAATAGAAAAGGTCTATCGGCATCAATTGCTGGCGATCGCCAACATACTGGTTTTTGCCGTGAGTAATTTGCGCTTTGGGCCTGAAGTAGGTGTGGGTAAACCCAAAGTTGATGCACCAGTGATTAGTGCTTGGCTCGCCAAGATTGCTGAAATGGCGGACGATTTGCGGCAGGTCAAAGATCAAGATGATACTCCTGCCCACGTCTATCTAGCGGATGCGAGATGTCCTGACCGAGTATTGCCGCCGCAGTCCGTTGATGCGGTAATCACGTCGCCCCCTTACCCCAACGAAAAGGACTACACCAGAACAACCCGCCTCGAATCGGTGGTATTGGGTTTTATCAAAACCAAAGCTGATTTACAAGCCTTTAAGAAGGGTCTCATCCGTTCTAACACGCGCAATGTCTATAAAGCGGATGATGACGATCAGTGGATTCAAGATCACCCCGAAATTCAGGCCATTGCAGAGACAATTGAACGCCGCAGAATTGAACTGGGGAAGACCTCTGGCTTTGAGAAACTCTACGGCAGAGTAACCAAACTCTATTTTGGTGGCATGGCGCGTCACTTGGCTGCCCTGCGATCGCTCTTGCGTCCCAATGCCCAACTGGCCTACGTCGTGGGTGATCAAGCCTCTTATTTGCGGGTGATGATTCGCACGGGTCAGTTATTGGCTGACATTGCCCAAGCCCTTGGCTATGAGGTTGTGCGCACGGATTTGTTCCGAACACGGTTTGCCAGTGCCACCAAAGAGCAACTGCGAGAAGAAGTGGTGATCCTACGCTGGAAAGGCTAATCGAGTCAGTCCAGATGGGCTGTACCTTAGAATTACGGTAGAATAAGGCATCAATTGGCAGTACACCCACCCTATGGTTACCTCTTGGGCGAAATGGTCATTGCCGCGACCTCAACGGCGCTCAACTCCGCTGCGCCAAAGGCGCTTGCAACGGCTGCGCTGGAAATCCTTTGTTTTTAATCTCCTGTCTGAGCGTCTTTTGCTGGTCATCGGCGGACTGGGGGCAGGCCTTCTGCTGTGGCAAACCGATGGCCCCTTGATGGTGGCAACCCTGAGTGGCGTGGGTACGATTTTTCTCCTCAGTCGCTGGCAACGCCGACTGTTGAGCCTATGGCAAGACCTTCGCCAACAGTTTCAGGAGTGGTTATACCATCCCTTTGCCTTTACAGTAGCTGGGGGGCTGCTGGCCTGTTTGGGTACCTATACCCTTCTGCATATCGGTCAACACACAGCGGATCCGTGGTTGGTGGTGGCCCTTGTCACCCTTGGCATCCTGTTAGTGGGCATCATTGCTCTCCTTGGCACAATCATCGGCCAACTGCAACAGCAGCATCAGACCCAACAGGTGTCCCAGTGGTTTGCTGACCTCACCCATCCTCAACCCCTGCATCGGCTAGTGGCCATTCGCCAGTTAGCTCGCGTCTCTAAGGGTGCCGATCGCCGTCAGGTGCAAGAAGCCCTATATCTGCTGCTGGGACAGGAAACGGATGCAATCGTTCGCCGTGCTGCCCTTGAGGTGCTCGATCACCTTGACAATGCTGCCTGAGTCCCTGAACTGGCTAGAGCGATGGTGCTTGGCTCGGCTGATTCGAGCGATCGCCAGTGTCATTGGGGTTGAGCCACAGCGATTCGACTACATTGGCTTTATTGAAATCACACGGCAAGTGAAGCAGGGGCGATCGCCCGCGCAGCAGCAGGCCATTGTGGCCACCGTCTTTGATCGGTTAGTCCCGCCGCTCATCAGCACCTTGGTGCGCACACTCTTTCGCCCCACCCGCTGGGTTTGTGAGTTGAATGCGTGGTTTGCCACCCGCCTCACGGGCTGGCTAGTGGGGGCCAGCGATCGCTACTGGGTCGAGGTCATTCCGCCGGATCAACCCCGCCAATGGCAACAGAGTGGCGTGCGCATTCAAAAATGCCGCTACCTCGCTGAATCCCAATGTGTGGCACTGTGTATGAACCTGTGCAAAAAGCCCACGGAGCAATTCTTTCGGCAGCGATTTGGCATTCCTTTGACGATGACACCCAACTTTAGCGACTACAGTTGCGAAATGGTCTTTGGTACCCCCGCCCAGCCGATTCCTGAGCCGACGCTGCCCCCGTGTTGGGAAGATCCGAGTCAAGCCCCCTGCCCCCACGTTTAAGTATTCCCTTGGGAAAGGATTGTTGCTGATTGACAATTCAAGATTATTTGAAATAACGTAGGGATGTCCCGCTGGAGCAGCAACGATGGGCGTTGGCATCGGCATTAACGGCTTTGGCCGCATTGGTCGCTTGGTTTTGCGTGCCGCATGGGGTTGGCCTGAACTGGATTTTCGCCACATCAACGAGATTAAGGGAGGCACGACCGCTGCCGCCCATTTGCTAGAGTTTGACTCGGTTCATGGTCGTTGGTCACAGTCCATCCAAGCCAAGGAGGGGGCGATCGCCATCAACGATCAGATCATTAGCTTTTCGGAAGCAAAAACCCCAGCAGAGGTGCCTTGGCAAGAACGGGGAGTCGAGATTGTTCTGGAATGCTCCGGTAAATTCCGTACCGCTGAGCAACTGGCGGCCTACTTTGCAGTTGGGGTGAAAAAAGTGATTGTTGCTGCCCCCGTCAAAGAACAGGCTCTCAACATTGTCATGGGCGTCAATGACCATCTCTACAATCCCCAAGCACACCACTTGCTCACCGCCGCTTCCTGTACGACAAATTGCCTTGCCCCCGTCGTTAAGGTAATTCACGAAACCCTCGGCATTCGCCACGGCTTGATAACCACGATCCACGATGTCACCAATACGCAAACGGTGGTGGATGCCCCCCACAAGGACTTGCGCCGTGCCCGCTCTAGTCTGATGTCTCTCGTGCCGACAACCACCGGTTCAGCCACTGCTATTGGGCTGATTTATCCAGAACTCCAAGGCAAACTCAATGGCTTGGCGGTACGGGTGCCCCTGTTGAATGCGTCGCTCACCGACTGCGTTTTTGAAGTCAGCCGCCCCACCAGTGTGGCCGAAGTGAATGCAGCTCTTAAAGCTGCCGCAGCCGGAGAACTCAAGGGAATTCTTGGTTATGAGGAGCGCCCTCTTGTTTCCATTGACTATTGCAACGACCCCCGTTCAAGTATTGTCGATGCCCTCTCCACCATGGTCGTGGATGAAACGCAGGTGAAAATTCTCGCATGGTACGACAACGAATGGGGCTACAGCAATCGCATGGCCGAATTAGCTCGCCGCGTCGCCACTACTTTGCCCTAAGGAGTCTGCTATGGCTGTGTCCACCAGTGTCCGCAACTATATGATTGTTACCCTCGCCTACTGGGGGTTCACGATTACCGATGGCGCACTGCGGATGCTAGTGCTGCTCTACTTTAACCAGATTGGCTACACACCGCTGCAAATTGCCTTCCTATTTCTCTTCTATGAAATTTTTGGCATTGTCACCAACTTTCTCGGGGGCTGGATTGGTTCCCGTTTAGGGCTGAATGTCACCCTCTACGCGGGCATTGGTTTACAGGTGATCTCACTGATCATGCTCACGCCCCTAACGCAGGACTGGCCCTTGTGGTTTGCGGTGCCCTATGTGATGGCGGCACAGGCGATGTCGGGGGTGGCCAAAGACCTGACAAAGATGAGTTCTAAGAGCGCCATTCGCCTAGTAGTGCCCCAAGAGGCCGAGTCACGGCTCTTTAAGTGGGTGGCGATTCTGACGGGTTCTAAAAATGCCCTCAAGGGGGTGGGTTTCTTTGTTGGCAGTGTGTTGCTGACGTTGGCGGGCTTTAGGGCGTCCCTGTGGATCATGGCGATCGCGCTTATCTTGATCCTGTTCAGTGGTTTGTTATTGCCACGGGGGATGGGGCAGATCAAAAAGAAAATTAAATTTCGCCAACTCTTTTCCAAGAGTAAGGAGATCAATATCCTTTCTGCCGCTCGCTTTTTCCTCTTTGGTGCCCGAGATGTCTGGTTTGTGGTGGGTTTGCCCGTCTATCTCCAAAGTGTTCTCAACTGGTCATTTTATGAAGTGGGGGGCTTTCTCGCCCTGTGGGTCATTGGCTATGGGGGTGTCCAGTCCTCGGCACCCCTTCTGTTGAAATACCTCAATCGCGGTCGCCCTCCCCAAGCCGCCACTATTCAGTTTTGGACGTTTACGCTGACGATTGTGCCAGCAGTCATTGCCTTGGGCTTGATGAGCAACTGGAATCCCAATGCCGTCATTATTAGCGGCTTGCTCCTCTTTGGCTTGATTTTTGCCATGAATTCGGCAGTCCACTCCTACTTGGTGCTGGCCTACACCGATGATGAAAAAGTGGCCTTGAATGTTGGCTTTTACTACATGGCCAATTCCGGGGGGCGACTAGCGGGAACGGTTCTCTCTGGCCTCATCTATCAAATTTGGGGCATTGTCGGCTGTCTGTGGGTTTCGATGGTCTTTGTCCTCTGTGCTGGACTCATTTCCCTGAAGCTAGAGGATCCGAAACGGCAGCAGCCCTACCCCTCGTTGGCGATGGGCGATGGTGAATAAGTGCAACATTTCCCCAGATCGGCTACAACTGAATAGATACAACTGAATAGAATTAAGATAAGGTACAGTTCTTTTCCCAAGGATGAGATATCCTCAACACGGTAAAAGCACGCGTGAGACAGGGTAGTACTTCCGGAAAAGGGCTGTAGGAGAGGTTCCCCGAGGAATTGCCATTATGATGCTCCCCCAAGAAATCATCGGCCAAAAAGTGTGGTTGGAAGTGGAACCCGAAGATGCCTACTATCCGGGTGAGAAAATTCGAGTACAGGCGGAAATTAGCCAGCCCACTGCTCCCCCGTGGTACTATGCTCGCTACATTAACCCACCCCGCTGGTTCCGCAACCAAGGCCAGTGGCTCACCCACCATGAGGCTGAGATGGCAGTGCTCTTGAATCCCGTCTTGGAGGATTTGGAGCTAGAGGAAGAGGACTACGACGGTGATGAGCTGACGAATGGCGATTTTAGCGATCGCTAGGAGCGTCTCGGGCGTATTGGTCGGGGTGGCGATCGCCCACTGTTAGCTGTTATACTAAACTCTATGAAGAGTGGTGTATTGGCAGCACCCATGAACGTTCTTTTTTGAACGGTTCAAAAATCTCCTTCCCCTAGGGAAGTGAGGGTGTCATTTTTTGAGATTGTTTGGGTGTGGTGGGCAATGTCCCGCCTTTTTTATTTCCTATGCAGATACAGATGCTTTTGCCGGTGGTGCAAACCCTTGCCCAGCAGGTTGCCGACCAAGAACACCTCGATCTGGTGAGTGTGCAGTGGCTGACCCATCAATCGCCGCCGATTTTGCGGGTGGAGGTGCGCCATCCTGAGAATGACACCAGCTTAGAGGATTGCGAACGCCTGAGTCGGGCACTGGAGATGGCTTTGGATGGGCTGCCAGAGTTGGAGTTTGCCTACGTTCTCGAGGTGTCGAGTCCCGGCCTGTCGGATTACTTGAGTAGCGATCGCGACTTTGATGCCTTTCGCGGCTTTCCTGTGCGGGTCACGACCACCGCACCCCATCGGGGCAAAACCCTTTGGGAGGGCAACCTGATTCGCCGTGACGAGGTGAATGTCTATCTCAATCAACGGGGGCGATCGCTGGCGATTCCCCGGTCACTCATTGCCAGTGTCCAACTGTACACCCCCAGCAGTGAGCCTTAGCAGCAGTTGATCTACTAAATGAACGAGGTTGTAACAGACGATGACCATCTATCGCTTACCCGGCCTACGGGCCATGATCAATGAAATCAGCCAAGAGCGGAATTTGCCCAAGCACGCAGTGCATCAAGCCCTCAAGGAAGCACTGCTCAAGGGATACGAACGCTATCGCCGCAGTCTGCGCCCGGATCATAGTCACTTTGAAGAAGACCACTTTGCCAACTTTGAAGTGGAACTAGACACCGAGCAGGAGGGCTTCCGCGTTTTAGCCACCAAAACGATTACCGAAACAGTGGCGAACCCCGATCGCGAAATTGCCCTTGCCGATGTGATTGAGGTGGTGCAGGATGCCCGTGTCGGCGATACGGTGCTGTTGGATGTCACCCCTGACCATCAGGAGTTTGGCCGCATGGCCGCCATGCAAACCAAGCAAGTACTGGCGCAGAAATTGCGAGATCAACAGCGTCGCCTCGTCCAAGAGGAATTCAAAGACCTCGAGGGCACCGTACTCATGGGGCGCGTTCTCCGTTTTGAGCGGCGATCGGTGATTATGGCTGTGCGCAGCGATGCTAGCCAACCGGAAGTGGAGGCTGAACTGCCGAAACGGGAACAACTTCCCAACGACAATTACCGCGCCAACTCCACATTCAAGGTGTATCTCAAGCGCGTCAAAGAGGGACCTCAGCGCGGCCCCCAATTGGAGGTTTCCCGTGCCGATGCTGGCTTGGTGGTCTATCTCTTTGCCAATGAGGTGCCAGAAATTGAGGATGAAGTGGTGCGGATTGTTGCCATTGCCCGCGAAGCCAATCCCCCAAATCATAAAGTCGGCCCCCGCACCAAAATTGCCGTGGATACCTTAGAGCGGGATGTCGATCCGGTGGGTGCCTGTATTGGGGCACGGGGATCCCGCATTCAAGCAGTCGTGAATGAACTGCGGGGGGAAAAAATTGATGTGATCCGCTGGTCGCCGGATCCAGCCACCTATATTGCCAATTCCCTCAGTCCCGCTCCGGTGGAGGATGTGCGGCTAATCAACCCCGAAGCCCGCATTGCCCATGTCCTTGTGGCACCGGATAAGGTCTCCCAAGCCATTGGTAAGGAAGGCCAAAATGTGCGCTTAGCAACTCGCCTCACGGGCTGGAAAATTGAGGTGCGCGATAGCTCCCAATACAACTACGAAGAGGAGGATCGCTTGGCCATGGCCGCCCTCGAAGAACAAGTTGCCAGTTAGGGATGATGGCTCTCCCCCAACGCCGCTGTGTGTCCTGTGGCCGCTTGGCTGATCGCTCAGAGTTTTGGCGAATCGTGCGCTGCTGGCCCGATGAAAAGGTGCAGTTGGATCGGGGGATGGGGCGATCGGCCTATCTGTGTCCCACTGCCGAGTGTCTCAAGGTGGCCAAACAAAAAAAACGCTTGGCGCGATCGCTCCGCTGTCCGATTCCCGAGGATATTTTTACGACCCTTGCTGCTCGCCTAGATGCCCATCACAACCATGACTGACTCCCCCATTTGGCAGCCCTTTACGCAAATGAAAACGGCAGATCCGCCCCTGAAGGTGGTGCGTGCCCAAGGTGCTCGCCTTGAACTGAGCGATGGCCGTCAGATGATTGATGCCATTTCCAGTTGGTGGGTGACGCTCCATGGCCATAGCCATCCTGTGCTGGCTAAAGCGCTCTATGAGCAGGCGCAAACCCTTGAGCACGTCATTTTTGCCGGCTTTACCCATGAGCCAGCGGAGCAGCTTGCCCAACTGCTGTGTGCCCACACCCCAGCGGGGTTACAACGGGTCTTTTTTTCCGATAATGGCTCAACTGCCGTAGAAGTGGCGCTGAAGATGGCCTACCAGTATTGGCAGCGGCGAGATCAACCCCAGCGATCGCGCTTCATTGGCTTTGCCGGGGGATACCATGGCGATACCCTTGGGGCAATGACCGTCGGCCAAAGTTCCCCTTGGTGGCAACCCTTTCAACCGCTGCTGCCCCCCTTAACGATCCTGCCCTACCCAGCAACCTATCCGGGGGATCCAGAGGTCGAGACCAAGGAGACACAGGCGATCGCTCAACTGGAGGACACCCTGAAGGCAGACCCCGATGCCTATGCCGCTCTCTTTATTGAGCCACTCGTACAGGGGGCAGGGGGAATGCGCATGTGTCGTCCCCAGTTTTTGCAAGCCATTTCTGCGATCGCCAAGGCCTATGGGGTGTTAGTGGTCTATGACGAGGTAATGACGGGGTTTGGCCGCACAGGTGCCCTCTTTGCCTGTGAGAAAGCAGGGACACAACCCGATCTCCTTTGTCTCTCTAAGGGCTTATCGGGAGGCTGCTTGCCCATTGCCGTCACATTGGCCACTGAGGAAATTTATCAAGCCTTTTATGCTGACGATCCTGCCCGTGCCTTCTTCCACAGTCATTCCTATACAGGGAATCCCTTGGCCTGTGCGGTGAGTGTGGCTTCATTTCAATTGCTGCTTGCAAACCCTGAAGCCTACCAAGGCCTAGAAGCGCGCCATTGGCAGTGTCAACAACGGTATCTTGCCGATGTCAGTAATCTCAAGCAATTTCGTACCTGTGGCACGATCGCAGCCATGGAATTAGAAACCGAGGCTTCCTACTTTAGTGACCTTGTGCCCCAACTGCGCCGCCGCTTTATTGAGTTGGGGGTTCTCCTGCGGCCGCTGGGGAATACGTTGTATATTTTGCCCCCCTATGGCATTACTGATGCGGAATTAGCCACGGTCTATCAAGCCATCCGCCAAGTGGCGATCGAGGTTGCCGCAGGTTATTTCACCGCAGCTTCGGCTTGAGTGGCCATGTAGCTGAGGAGCCAATTGACAGCAGTGGCACAGCGGGTACGGCGGGGGTTGAGTTCTTTGATCTCGTAGCCAGCAAAGCCCAACTGTTCCTTGAGAAGTTGCTTGTGGGCAGGGGGAATGGAGCGGGTGAGCTTGACAATGGCAGGGCGGCTGCCAATGAAGTCGGGGGGTTGGGGATAGTCTTGCTGCCATTCCGGGGGCACGCGATCGCTCTGCCAAGTTTGGCTGTGGGCGTCATAGCGATAGCCCAAGCAGTGCCACAGGAGCTGATTGACCGTAGCATCATCCAATTCATCATTGAGAATTTGCCATAACGTGGCTTCTGTCAAAGGGGGGAGTGACGAATCGGGAATGCTCATTGCCTCGCTTAATCGCTAGCCTCGCTGTTATCGCGATAACTATTTAATCATATTGGAATCTTAGTCGTCGCTTTATTATACTTAAGTCATTTTTCATTTCTCGTTGGCATAGCTGTAGGCTCGATGCCACACTTTTGTCTGAGCAGAGGGTGTGATCCGCATCCAGTGACGACTCAGGGGAGGTGAGACGAGAGTGCGTAGGAGCAGCCACAGGGTTTTCCATTCACTGGGGGCTTTCTGCCATTGCCAACGGTTGGGTTCACAGAAAAGTAAGGTGACCAATTGGCGGTATTGAGCCAAGGTTAGGGCGTCGAAGTAAATCTCTAGGGTCGTTGGATTGGGCATATCAACAACTTGGCCGCTGAGGTCAATGCCTGCCTCTAAAAGCCGACAGGTGAGGGGTACACCCATCGCAGAGGGGGGGAGGGGTTGATGCAGATGCACGATCGCCCCCCCTTCAGAAAGACGAATTGTCGTGCCCCACAGGGCAGTGGTTTGATCCCAAGCAAGATGGAGTTCAACGGTTTGCTGTACATTGAGCCAATCATAGGGGTCGGGACGGGGGCGTTCGATGAGGCTGTAGAGGGCAAGTGCGAGAATCACCAAATTGTAGAGGTTCCAGACCCATGCCAGTAGTAGCCCCTTGGTGTGTAATGCCTGCCAATTTAATACAGCCGCAGCCACAGAGAGAACAAAAAGCACAAGGAGCGGTGCCGCTAGGGGCCACTGAAAATGGTAGCGATCGCGATAATTGCCCTTGGGGGTCACCCAAAAGCCGCGACCAAAGGGACGCAACAACGTATCAATCACCGTCAAGGTCAACGGCACACATTGAAGAACCGCATAGATATCGGACACCAAGGCAGAGCGACTTTGGCCATTGAGCCAGCGGAACGTACTCAACAGCAGCCAGTAGTAGGGCACAAAATAGTAGAGCCACTGCCGCAGGGTCGTTTCAAGGGGGACGACACCCCAAAAGGCAGCAATCAAGGGCAACAGCAGCAACAGCAAACGCATCGGACTATGGAACCATTGTGTGATCCCCTCTAGGTGGGCAAGGCGCTGAAGCCCAGTGAGATTGGGTACCCGCAGTGGACTTGCCGCAATGAATAAGCCTTGGAGAGTGCCCCGTGCCCAGCGCTGACGCTGACGAATATGCGCCGTCATGTCCTCTGCACACAAGCCCGCACTCAGACTTTCATTCAGGTAAATCAGCCGATGACCCGCTGCCGCTAGTTTAATTCCTGTGTAGTAGTCCTCACTGAGGGATTCAGTGACAAAGCCGCCAATGGCCTCGAGGGCCGATCGCCGCACCACAAAGGAACTGCCGTAGCACAGCGCTGTTTCAATGCCATCCCGCAGGACTTGATAATGACGGGAGAAGATTTCCACCTCTTGGGGCAGATGATCCTCAAGGCCAAGGTTGCGGGCAATGGGATCGGGATTGTAAAAGCTCTGGTAGGTTTGGACAAGGCCAATATCAGCGGTCTGGAAAAAGCCCACAGTGCGGGTGAGAAAGTTACGAGTGGGAACAAAATCAGCATCAAAGACTGCAATTAGTTCACCCTTGGTTTGTGTAAGGGCATGGTTCAGGTTACCCGCCTTTGCATGGCGATTGTCTGGACGGCTGAGATACTCACAGCCCAGTTCACAGGCCAATTCGCGGAGGGCAGGGCGACGGGTATCGTCAAGCACATAAATACGCTTGTGGGGATAGTCGAGGGCTTGGCAACCGACAATCGTGCGTCGCAAAAGCGTCAGGGGTTCATTGTAGGTGGGAATCAAAATATCCACCCAAGGCTGATAGTGGCCACTTTTGACCGCAAGGGCAGCAGCATCGGCTTCAGGACGACGATTTTTGATGTGCAAGAGTAGGTAGAGTTGTAGGCCATAGCCCGCCATCATGAAACCTTCAATGCCCAGTAGGAGTAGGCTAACGGTAGCCTCTGGGGTGGTGCGCAGATTGAGGGTGGCCAGCGATCGCCACAGCAGATAATGCAGCATCATGGCCATTAAACTGCCAACGACAATGACCCGCGCCCACTGCTGCTGCACCTTTCCCCAGCGCAAAACAACACTGCTCAGAACCACCATCAAGCACAAGGGCCAAAAAATCCACGGCTTGTCCAACTGTTCAACGGCGAGCCAAGGAGGGACAGGGGGCATCGCTGGAGCCTCAAGCAACTGAATAGTAATGTAACGAAATGTAAACCAACCATTGGACGGGTGACGACATTTCCAAGGTTCCCCGCAGTAGCGATCGCCCCCAGCCGTATGTCAGGATCAAAATCACCAAATCCTGATGTAATGCTATGACCGATGCCCAAGAGGGGACAAAGCTACCCCCCTTTATTTTTCACAACCAATTCCAAGGCTGGATGGAAGTCTATGCGCCCGTTCAACGCTACGAAACCTATTTGAACAATCACCAAGAATGGTTTCACCGCTGCGCCCATCCCATGAAAACAGAACCTGTGGGCAAGCATGGCTACATTCTCACCATTGGCCGCTACGGTTCCCATGGCTATGAAGTGGAACCCAAAATTGGACTGCACCTGCTGCCCCAAGAGCAGGGGGTCTATCGCATTGAAACGATTCCTGTGCCCGAACAGCCGTTTTTGAACTACGAGGTAAATTTTCAAGCGGCAATGGCCTTGGTACCGATGCGAGCCACCCCTGAGACGGATAGTGATCTACTCGCCCTGAATGTCATTGATTACACGCGGGTCAATTGGGAACTGGATTTGCGGGTGGAAATGTACTTTCCTCGGTTTATCTACCGTTTGCCCCATGGCCTGATTCAGGGAACAGGCAACCGCGTCTTGGCTCAAATTGTCCGCCAAGTGTCCTACCGCCTCACGGCAAAGGTGCAGGATGATTTCCACAAAACCATTGGCCTCGACTTGGGCAAACGCTGGCGCCGCAAACGCTTCCATGCTGAACGGGTGCGCACCCTCACCCCTGCTCCTGATATGCCCGACGAGCCTGAGCCACCTGCTGCTTGAGCATTGTCACATCTGTACCGAGTTGACTGCCCATACCAATGGCGATCGCCCCCGCTCTCCACAGGGGCACGACATCTTCCCAACCAATACCGCCACAGGGAATCAGGGGAATCTCAGCCAACAAGGGTCGCAAAGCGCGCAGATAGCTCGCACCCCCCACCGCCATCACTGGAAAAACCTTCACTGCCGTTGCTCCCGCTTGCCAAGCGTGGAGAATTTCCGTTGGCGTCAATGCCCCCAAAATCAGAGGACAATTGGCATCCTTTGCAAGGGGCACCACCTCTATCGCTGTATGGGGGGTCACTAAAAATTGTGCGCCAGCGGCGATCGCCCCTTTGACCATTTCTAGGTTTTGCAGGCTCGCTGCTCCAATAGTGCAGTGGGGAGCGTCTTGACGGAGGTGTTGCAAGACGCCAGCAGCATCGGGGGTTGTCCAAGTCACCTCTAGGCAGGTGAAGCCCGCTTGAATATACATTTGAGCGCGGGCGATCGCTTCATTAGGATCAGCAGCACGCACCACTGCAATCAAGGGCAGGCCTGGCAGAAACGCTAACTGCTGCGGCTTGGGCATGGCATCACCACCATTCAGCAAGGGGGCAGGAGCACAGTGATAAGATAGAAAACTCCCCCTACCCCTAAACTAGGCTATATTAGCAATACCCTTGCGAGCTTCAAATGGGTGATAGCGTCAAAGTCCTGAGTGAAAATCGCCAAGCGCGCTTCCAATACGAAATTCTGGAAACCTATGAATGTGGTCTCGTGTTGCTGGGCACTGAGGTCAAGTCCATTCGTGCTGGCAAGGTGAATTTACGGGATGGCTTTGCCCGCATCCGCAATGGTGAAGCGTGGTTGATGAATGTCCACATTTCGCCCCACGAGAGTACCAACCAATCCTACAACCATGACCCCCTGCGCGATCGCAAGCTCCTTCTCCACAAACAGGAAATCCGCAAGCTAGTGGGCAAAGTGGAACAAAAAGGACTCACCCTTGTGCCCCTAAAGCTTTACCTGAAAAATGGTCGCGTTAAGGTCTCCATAGGGCTGGCGCGTGGTAAGAAGCTCCATGACAAACGCCAAGACCTCAAGCAACGGCAGGATAAACGGGAAATGGAGCGGGCAATGAAGCAGCGCTAAACCTAGCTTTGGGGTGTGGGTACAGGAACAATGTTGGTTTCCGTGCCGACGGGTGTTGCCGGGGCAGGCGTACTTCCCGTTGCTGCTTCCCAAGAGTCATTGGTGAAATACACATGGCCGAGCACCCGTCCTTCATAGGTGCGCCGCGTTAACCGCCAAGTGGGTTCCAGTTGAAACTTGAGAAATTGCCCTTCCTGCATGCCGTGGGTGCGGCCAATGACCATACGCGGACCGCCGCGATTGCTGCTGCCAACAAGGAGCAACTCGCCATCCCCCTGTTCAATGCGCAGACCATACTGCAACCCTAAATCCTGTTGTGCCACCCGAATCGAGTAGCCATTGCTATCCGTAGCCCGACCACAAATGCCCGTAAAGTCAAACGTCGTCAGCAGCGGGTCAATCACCACGGGGTTGCTGCCCGACTCACTCCAGCAGGGACGAGTATCCTTAATTTGCTCCACCACCAGCAGGCGATACCCACCGCGTGCAAGGGGCACAGCCATCACCACATAGCGGCTTTGATCCACTTCCGTTTGTGTAAACATATTGGCTTGGGCAGGCCGAGGGGCAATTGTTCCCAAACAGGCCACCGTCAATAGGCTCAGGCCAAATTTTTGCCAGTATTTCATAGGGACACTCCTCAGCAGAACTTGGAGGTTTTGACAGTTAAATGGATTCTACTGTTCCACTACGATCCACGCCGACTAACTATCAAAATTCTAGAAATGATTTTTCAGAGACCGTCAGGCATCAATGGTGAGCGGTCAAATCGAGGCCAATCACTTGGGTATGTTGACCCCGCGCTTGGGTGACGCCAATCGTGCGCTGAGCCGCTTCAATCATCGGTCGTCGCAGACTGACGACAATAAACTGCGCCTCTTGGCTCTGCTGCTGAATCATTTTGGCAAGGCGCTCGACATTGGCACCATCGAGAAACATATCCACCTCATCAAAGGCATAGAAGGGGGAGGGGCGATAGCGTTGTAGGGCAAAGATAAAACTGAGGGCCGTGAGGGATTTTTCACCCCCCGACATTGAGGCCAAGCGTTGTACGGGTTTGCCCTTGGGATGCGCCACCAAATTCAGGCCACCCGCAAAGGGATCTTCGGGACTTTCCAGTTGCAGATAGCCATCGCCATCGGAAAGGGTGGCAAAAATGGTTTGGAAGTTGGCGTTGACGGCATCAAAGGCTTCACGGAAGGACTGGTGACGCAGGGTAGTGAAGTTCTCAATCCGCAGTAAAATTTCCGTCCGCTCCGCTTCTAGAACGGCAAGCTTCTCCTGTAGCTCATTGAGCCGCCCCTGTGTCTCCTCAAATTCCTGAATCGCCAACATATTGACGGGTTCCATGGCACGCAGCCGTTTTTCGAGGGCTTGGCACTGCTGTTGAATGTCGCTGAGGGAGAGATTGGCGGGCACTTCGGGCAATGGCTGCGGTAGGGGGGGTGCCTCGATGGTGCTTAATTCCTGAAGTTGGGCGTGCAGCGTGGTGAGGGTGTCGCTGGCTTTTTGGTATTGCCATTCCAGTTGTTGATAGTCCTTTTGCTGCTGCCGTAGTTGGTAGTCTTGGCGATCGCGATCGCCCTTGAGGTGGCCAAGGCGAGCCTCTAACTCACTGAGGGCAGTTTGCGTGCTTTGAATTTGCGTCGCTAAGTCCCCAAGCGTCTGATCGAGGGCTTGCTGCTGACAGAGTGTCTCCTGCTGGGCTTGACGCAGTCGCTGAATCTCCTGTTCGATTTGTTGCAGGTCTCGTGCCAGTTGCTCGAGTTGACGGTGGCGATCGCCCAAGGCTTGATCCACTGTTTGCAGGGCAGCTACATGGTCGGCGTGGATTTTTTCCTGTGCCTGAAGCTGTTCCTGAAGGTGTTGCCACTGCTGATGGCTGGGATTGGCTTCAAGGGCATTGAGGGCAAGGCGTTCGGCGGCGAGTTCTGCTTCGAGTTCAGGAAGGCGAGCCTCTAAGTGCGCGAGTTCAGTTTCTGCGGCAGTTAACTCTTGGCTCAGGTGCTGCTGCTGACGTGCTAAGTCTGCTTGCTGGCGGTTGAGGTGCTGCTGTTGTTGCTGAAGTTGCTCCCATTGCCGCTGGCGATCGCGATGGCTTTGGCGGGCTTCACTCAGGGCTTGGCTTAGCTCAGTCACTACCCCCTGTTTTTGCGTGCGCTCTTGAATGAGGCGATCTAACAGGCGTTCCAGTTCCCCAAGGCGATCGCGCACCTGTTGGACTTCTGCCGACTCTTGGGGGGTGACCCCCTGACCAAAACGGAGGGTGTTAGTGCGACTATAGCTCCCGCCGGTCATTGCCCCTGAGGGTTCCAGTAAATCTCCCTCTAGGGTGACCATCCGATATTGCCCTAGGTAGGGTCGCGCCGCCTCAAGGCTCTCAAAGACCAGCGTGCTGCCAAACACATAGGCAAAAATGGGGGCATATTGCGGCTCAAAGGTGACAAGATTCAAGGCATAGTCAATACAGCCTGCCAAGGCAATGGGGGAGAGGGTCTTGGGACGTGCCATCTTGTTCAGGGGCAAAAATGTGGCCCTACCGGCCCGTTCCCGCTTGAGGATGGCGATCGCTGCCGCCGCCACACTGTCATCCGCCACAACGATATTGCCTAGGCGTGCCCCGGCCGCAATTTCCAAGGCCAGTTGGTAGCGGGGTTCCACTTGCCCGAGCTGTGCCACCAGCCCAAACACGCCGGGGAGATCAGCACTTAAAATGAGCCGCGCCGCAAAACTGCCTTGGCTTTCCTGAACCGCCTGTTGCCGTGCTTCCAGTTGATCCAGCTCCCGCTGCTTTTGGCGCTGTTCTCGCTCAAGGCGTTGATAGGTTTCTTCTGTTAAGCTCAATTGCTGCTGCGCTGTGGCCAGTTGTTGGGCGAGGGTTTGTAGTTGCTGCTCCTCTTGTTGGACTGCTGCTGCGGTCTTTGTGAGGGCGTCTTGCAATTCCAATTGTTGGGCTGCTAAGGTGGTGGCCGCTTGGCGCAATTCCCCCTGCCGCTGCCGCAATTGTTGCGATCGCTCCTGAAGACGCGAGAGTTCACTGCGACTCGGTTCCAATTCATGGATCAGGGCATCAATCCGCTGCCGCCGCTGGCTGTGCTCCTGAAACCAAGCTTGGGCTGCCGTATTCAACTCCTGAGCTTGCTGCCGTAGGGCGTCGAGGGCGGCTTGGCTGGTGGCAACGGCTGTCACTAAGGGGGGGCGATCGCCCTGTTGCTGTTCTAACTCTTGAGCAAGTTCCTGTTGCAGCAACCGTTGACTGTGGTACTGGGCTTGCCGTTGCTGGAGTTGTTCTGCCAACTGTTGCTGCTGCTGTTGGTAGGCCGTTTGCTGGCGTTGACACTGCCGCTCTTGGGCGTGGAGATCCGCCAACGCTGCTTGCAGGCGGAGGTAAGCTTCTTCACCAAGGGCTTTCACCTGTTGATTGAGTTGTTCCAGCGTAACCGTTGCGGCTTCAATCTCCCGTGCCTTTTGTTGCAGTTGGGCTTGGCGTTCAGCTTGTTCTTTTTGTAGCGTCTGAATCTGGGTTTGTAGTTGCACCTTTTGCGCTTCTTGGGCTTGCCATTGGCGCACCAGCAGCCATTGCTCTCGCTCTTGCAGTTCCAAGCGTAGGGCTTGATATTTTTCCGCTTGCAGGCGATCCCGTTGCAGGCGATCGCGCTGTTGCATCAATTCCTGCTCAACAATGCGAAAGCGTTCTTCGCGCTCCTTGACCGTATCTAATTTTTCGCGAGCTTGGGCAATCTTGCGGTCAAAATCCGCCACTCCTGCCAATTCATCAATAATTTCCCGCCGTGCCTTGGCATTCATGGAAATGATACTGGTGACATCCCCCTGCAAAACCACGTTATAGCCTTGGGGATAGATACAAAACGCCTGCAACTGGTCGTGCAGTTCATTCAGCGTACAGGGTTGATCATTGACTGCATAGGTCGAGGTATAGGTGCCCTGCTTGGTTACCCGCAGTCGCCGTGTCACCCGCCATTCCGTGTCGGCATCCAGTGCAAAGGTCACCGTGACTCGCGTTTCGACAACACTATGGCCGCGCCGCGTTTGGCTATGGTTCACCAAATCGGGCAATCGTTCTGCCCGCATCCCCTTAGACCCTGCAAGGCCAAGGGCAAAGAGCAACGCATCCAAGAGGTTTGACTTGCCTGAGCCATTGGGGCCTGAAATGACCGTAAACCCCGGCAGCAGCGGAATCACGGTTGTGCCGCCAAAGGACTTAAAATTCGTGAGTTCTAACTGCTTGATGTACACAGCCAAGGAGCGTGCCTAACCGTTTCATTATGCCCAAAGATGCTCCCCTTGTTTGCCACGGAAAATCAAGCTAAAATCAAATAACTCATAGTCGTTTCGAGTTTGTTTTAGCCATGACACCGCCACGGATTGAAAACGTTGTCATTATTGGTTCTGGTCCTGCAGGCTACACAGCAGCCATCTATGCGGCTCGCGCCAACCTCAAGCCCTTTATGTTTGAAGGCTATCAAGTTGGGGGGCTGCCGGGGGGACAACTCATGACCACCACCGAAGTGGAAAACTTTCCCGGCTTTCCCGAAGGCATTCAAGGGCCCCAACTGATGGCACGAATGAAGGCGCAAGCGGAGCGCTGGGGCACAGAAATGGTTACGGAAGATGTGATTCAGGTGGATTTTAGTCAACGCCCCTTTCTCATTAGCTCAGCAGAGCGGCAGGTCTATGCCCACAGCGTCATTATCTGTACGGGTGCCACGGCCAAACGACTCCATCTCCCCGGTGAAGAGCAGTATTGGACCAAGGGAGTGTCCGCCTGTGCCATTTGTGATGGGGCAACGCCAATTTTCAAGGATGTGGAGTTGGCGGTGATTGGTGGCGGCGATAGTGCGGCGGAGGAAGCAGTCTATCTCACTAAATATGGCTCCCACGTCCATCTTCTTGTGCGCAGTGACAAAATGCGCGCCAGTAAGGCGATGCAGGATCGCGTGTTTGCCAATCCTAAAATTACGGTTCACTGGCAAACCGAGGCACGGGAAATCCTTGGCGATGGCAATTTAATGACGGGTCTGCGGATTATCAATAAAGCCACAGGGGAAGAATCCGTCCTGCCGGTGCGCGGCCTATTCTATGCCATTGGTCACACCCCCAACACCCAACTCTTTAAGGATTTTCTGGAATTGGATAGCGTCGGCTATATCGTCACCCACCACGGGACACAAACAAATGTGGAGGGGGTTTTTGCCGCAGGGGATGTTCAAGACCATGAATACCGCCAAGCGGTAACAGCGGCAGGTAGTGGTTGTATGGCCGCCCTTGATGCAGAACGCTGGCTCTCGGCGCGGGGGCTAATTCAGGAGTTTCACCAAACGGAAACCGAGACCAAACCCGCAGAAACGACGAAACCCACTACATCCCCAGAACAGGAGTTTGATCCCAATGCCATTAAGCACCGCGGCAGCTATGCCTTGCGTAAACTCTTCCACGAGAGCGATCGCCTGCTGCTGGTGAAATATGTCTCCCCCACCTGTGGCCCCTGCCATACCCTCAAGCCCATTTTGGATCGGCTGGTGGACGAATTCGATGGCAAAGTACAGCTCATTGAAATTGACATCACTGAAGACAGCGCGATCGCCGAGCAAGCGGGAGTGACTAGTACACCGACGATTCAACTCTTCAAAAACAAAGAACTCCTAGAGGTGATTGTCGGCATGAAACCCAAGAGTCAGTACCGCGAGACCATCCAACGCTACCTTGCCTAGGCTCTAGTTAGTCAGGGGCATGATTAGCGAGATCGGACTACTGACCGTTGCGGGTCTGGCGGCGGGCTTTGTCAATGCCATTGCCGGTGGGGGCACACTGATTAGTTTCCCTGCCTTGGTGGCGATCGGCTTGCCGCCAGTGGTTGCCAATCTCACGAGCACAGTTGCTCTAGTTCCCGGTTACTTGGGGGCGACAGTGGCGCAACGACAGGATCTTAAGGGGCAGCAACGGCGCCTTGGTTGGCTCTTTCCCAGTGCAGTGGCTGGGGGCATCACAGGGGCAATGTTACTGCTGCACACCAATGAGGCACTGTTTAATGCCTTGATTCCCTATTTGCTGCTTTTAGCCGCTGTCCTCTTGGGGATTCAGGAGCAGGTGCGGGCTTGGTTGCTGCGGCGGATCAGTGCGCCGGCCGTATCTGAAGTGGGAGCCATTCCTCTAGTGTTTCTAGCGGCGGTCTATGGTGGCTATTTTGGTGCGGGTGTGAGTGTGATTCTACTCGCCGTGCTGGGCATTGTTCTCGGGGAAAGCTTGACGCGCCTCAATGGCTTGAAGCAAATTTTAGCCTTTGGGATCAATGTTGCCGCTGCCGCATTTTTTGTGGTGTCTGGGGAGGTGGTGTGGCCCGTTGCCTTGGGGATGGCGATCGCTACCATTTTGGGCGGGCTTTTGGGGGGTAAATTTGCCCGGACGGTTAACCCCCTGCTGTTACGCCGTACAGTCGTTCTTTTGGCCGTTGTGCTGGCAATCATTTACTGGTTGCGACAGCGATAAACTACCCCACCAGAGATGGAAAGTTCCGTGAGATTTGCCAAACAAAGCCCGTGACGAGGATTGAACTCGTGGCCTCACCCTTACCAAGGGTGTGCTCTACCACTGAGCTACACGGGCAAAAATTCCCAGAGCTTTATCATAGCCCATTGGGGGAACAATTGCACGGCTTGGCTGCGAGTTTTTGCTAAAAATTGCGACGAGAGAAAATCCAAGTGGCGATCGCCAGCAATGCGACTGTGTAAATCACGCCATAAAAGGCATTGGCCACGAGTTCCGGTACAGAGGGCAGCATGCCATAGACCGCTGTATTCTTAAAATCCAAGCGGGATAAATCGGGAAAGATCAGATAGAGAAACTGCATCAGTTGCCGTACGGCATCACTCTCCATCTTTTGGCTGAGGATCACCAAGTTTTGGCTAAAGTGCCCCATAAAGTACAGTGCCACCGTTAGCAGCGTGGCAATCAAGGAACTGGTGAAACTGCCAAAAAGCAAAGCGGCTGCCGTCAAGAGGGCGAGTTGCAGCGCAATGTAGAAAGAGGTCACCATCAAAGGGCCTGCGGGATAGGCAAACTGATTCAAGCTCATCAGAATAAACAGAATCAGCGTCATCAGTGCCACCAGTACCAGCAGAACCGCCGATAGGCCTAAATGTTTGCCAATAATAAATTCCGCACGGCTGATGGGTTTCGCCAACATCACCAAGATCGTGCGCTTTTCTATTTCTTTATTGAGCAGCCCACCCCCGACAAAGGCAGCAATCAGCAAACCAAAGAGGGAAATTCCTGCCATCCCCACATCAAGGCTAATTTTGTCTTGGGTGCCTGCTGACACCTGTCCCAAAATCACAACCGCTAAGGCTAGGCCAATGGCAAAAACAGCAGTGACGTAAAGAACCCGCTCCCGCAGTGTTTCATTGAAAACATTACGGCTAATTGTCCAGAGGCGACTCACCGTTAACGGCAACATGTCTGGTACCCCTTGAATTTACTCTCTTCTCAAAGAATACCCAATTTTGCTTTTTCGATAGCCTCAGCGTCCATAGGGAGAGCTGCTCGCTGTTTCACGGAGCAGTGGTATCTACGGCGGGGGCAGAGAGGTCAACGTCTTCATAAAACTGTTCAATGGGCACCCTGAGATCAATGCTCCGCAATTCGACGCGATCGCCCGCGCGGTAGCAGCGCAGCAGCCAATCCCCCACCTCATTTTTCTGGTAAATGTCGATCGCCATTTCCTCTGAGCTAGCGAGCACATAATCCACGAGGTTGGGGTTACGGCGGTAGAGATCGAACTTTTTGCCGCGATCGTAGGCTTCGGTAGCGGGTGAGAGCACCTCGACAATGAGACAGGGATAGGTGATGAAAAAGGGACTCTGGCGATCGCGATCGTCACAGGTGACACTCAGATCAGGATAAGTAAAATTCGATGTCTCGAAAATCTTCACGCGACAATCAGAAGTATAGGTTTTGCAGCCTTTACCCCGTAAGTGGGATTTAATAATTAACAAAAAGTTACCAGCAATATCGCTGTGGTTTCTTGTACCACCCGCCATCGCATACACGTAACCATCAATCAACTCGTGCCTTTCTAACTGCTGCTCTTCCCACGCAAAGTATTCTTCCGGTGTGAAATAGCGATCGCCCGTCTCCTTGGCAGTCATTATTGTCTGCATCTCTTTTGAAAACCTCACTCCTTTAGGATAGCCCGCCCTTTCCCTGACATCCCAAAGCCAACGTGCCACAATAGGCGGTGGGGACGCAGTTAGGAGTTTGAACGTAGTTCTTTTTGGAGAGGGTGCGACGTGTCCCTAAGTTCAAGTCTTGATTCCCACGCCCCTGAGGTAGCCATCCTGCGGGTGAGCGGCTTGCGTTGTGCTGGCTGCGTGCGATCGCTGGAAAACCAGTTAAAAGAGCAGCCGGGTGTAGATGCTGCGGCAGTCAATCTGGTCACGGGAACCGCCGTTGTCAGCTATTCCCCGACTGAGACAACCCCCAGCGCTATTGTCGAGAGCCTCAACCAAGGTCGCTTTCAAGCCACCCTTGCAGAAGACAATGCCCTTTTGGAACTGCCCACAGCCTCTGAGGAAACCTCTTGGCCAAGGTTGGCGATCGCCCTTGTGCTCCTGATTCTCTCCAGCGTCGGCCACGGGATTGATTTGCTGCCGGGGCACTGGCCGATGTTAGAGGCGATGATCTGGCACTGGGGGCTAGCGACCATTGCCCTTGTCCTACCGGGGTGGGAGATTCTGCAGGAAGGAATGATCGGCCTGTTCCAACGTCGCCCGAATATGAATACGCTAGTGGCTCTTGGCGCCTTGGGGGCTTACCTCACTAGTACGGTGGCGTGGCTGTGGCCGGCCTTGGGATGGGAGTGTTTCTTTGATGAACCGGTGATGATCCTTGGCTTTATTTTGCTGGGGCGATCGCTGGAGCAACGGGTACGTCAACAGGCACAACGGGACTTGCGATCGCTCCTTGCTCTTCAGCCAAAACAGGCGCTGTGGCAACCCAGTTTGACCGCTAGCGATCGCTGGCCTATTCCCGTCAGTCGTATCCAAGTGGGGGACTGGCTGTGGGTCGATGCTGGAGAACCCTTTCCCGCTGATGGCACGATTGTAACCGGGGAAACCTTAGTGGATGAATCCATGCTCACGGGGGAATCTCTGCCGGTGGCCAAGAGGGTGGGGGCAGCAGTTCTAGCGGGCAGTCGCAATGTTGGTGCTGCGGTCACTCTGCGGGTGGAACGCTGTGGCCGTGCCTCATTTTTAGGGCAGATTTTAGACCTAGTGGTGCAGGCACAAAATCGCAAAGCACCGGTGCAGCAAATGGCAGATGTGGTGGCCGGCTATTTTGGCTATGGGGTGCTAGCCTTGGCGGCAGCAACGGCACTCTTTTGGAGCGCGATCGCCCCCCATGTCTTCCCAGAAATGACCAATAGTGCACCCCTATTGCCCTTAAAGCTAGCCTTGAGTGTGCTGGTGATTGCCTGTCCCTGTGCCCTTGGGCTTGCTACGCCGATCGCGCTGCTTGTGGGCACCAGTCACGCCGCTGCCAAAGGCTTAATTATTCGAGGCGGCGATGTTCTTGAGCGTAGTCAGCAGTTGGACACGATTGTGTTTGACAAGACAGGCACACTGACGACCGGTGAACTGGCGGTGGCCGAGATCAACCTCTATGGCGCTCACTCCTCTCAAGAGGTGCTGTATCTGCTGGCCAGTTTAGAGCGTGAGAGCCGCCATCCCCTTGCAGTGGCGATTCAGAAGGCGTGGGCTGCGATCGGCCAGACAAGAGAGCGAGCAACGGCAACCGAGGTGGAAACTGCCCTCGGACTGGGGGTCAGCGGCTGGATTGAGGGACATTACTATCAAGCGGGTCGCCTCAGTTGGCTGCGTGAGCAGGGGGTTGACTGCCCTTCCCTAGACGTGGAAACCCATGTGGCCTTGGCCTGCGATCGCCAGTTGATGGCCGTCGTGACCTTTCGCGATCGCCTGCGTCCAGAGGCAGTGAGTACCGTTCAAGCTCTACAAGCCCAAGGCTATGCGATCCATGTACTGACGGGAGACACCGCCAAAGCCGCACAGCAACTTCTAGAACCTCTCGGCCTACCGCCAACGCATCTGCACACCGATCTTCAGCCGCAACAAAAACTTGCCCTCATTGAAGGTTGGCAAGCCCAGGGCAAAACAGTGGCCATGGTCGGGGATGGCATGAATGATGCGCCAGCTCTAACAGCAGCTCAGGTAGGGATTAGCCTTGGTACGGGTACAGAGGTAGCCATTGAAGCAGCGGATATTATCCTCACTCGCAATCATCTAGAGGATGTGCTCGCTGTGCTCACCCTTAGCCGTGCCACCTTCCGCAAAATTCAGCAGAATCTTCTTTGGGCAGTGGCCTACAATATCGTCGGTTTACCCCTTGCCGCCGGTGTCGGATTACCCCTGTGGGGACTCAGTCTCACCCCTGGCATTGCTGCCGCTTGTATGGCCGTGAGTTCGATTGCCGTTGTCCTGAATTCCCTAAGCCTCAGTCGAGCAAACTAGCTCGCGAATCTGTTGGGCATTGGCGCGCGTCAGCCGTTTCTTGTGGGGCAGGACGACCACTGCTGGCCCCCGTTTGCATTCCCCCATACAGCCCGTCGCCTTCAGGGCAATGGGGA
This sequence comes from Thermosynechococcus sp. FA-CM-4201, assembly GCF_054689355.1. Taxonomy (NCBI): domain Bacteria; kingdom Bacillati; phylum Cyanobacteriota; class Cyanophyceae; order Acaryochloridales; family Thermosynechococcaceae; genus Thermosynechococcus; species Thermosynechococcus sp. FA-CM-4201. The sequence continues at coordinate 2,632,896 of NZ_CP079920.1, read as the reverse complement.
GCTGTTGTGCCTCTAGTTCTTGCCACAGTTCCTTGGCCCCCCGCCGACAGCAAGAGGATTTTTGACAAATCAGCACCTTACAGGGCTGAGAACTCTTTGCCGCTGAGGGTTGAGCCGTTGCTAAAAATTCTAAATGACTGGCCTTGTATTGCTTGACCCAGCCATCGTACTTATCGCTGATCGTTCCCTCTAGCCGCAGGCGATCGCCCACCTTGGGGGGGTGTACTAATTCGCGCCGCAGTGACTTCTCCAGCTTGATCCAGACGCTTCCCGTGAGGGTTTTCAAAATTACGACCTTGGGCAGTCCCTTCTTATAAAAGACCTCTTCGACAGTGCCCTCAAGGCAAAATGTCGGCAAATCAATGACACCCAGACCCATGAACGTCAGACCTTGTTAGAAATTTTTCTCAATAAATTGAGTCTAGCATAGAAGGGACGGTCTTGGGCTTATCCCAGATCATTGTGAGATTTATCCGAGGAAGAATCATCTTAGCCGGAGAGAATCCGCTCCCACTCGGCCAGTAGGTTATCAATACTAGCGTCCGTTGTATTACTCACATCACTGCTGATCACGCTTGGCGTTGGGGCACTCTCAAGGTGGGTGCCCACTTCCTCAACGCTATTGGGAAAGAGTTCTTCGAGAGTCGGTTGAACAGCGGGGGGTTCCTCGGCAGCGAGATCGGGCATGAGGTAAATTTGGCGAATATCCGGCGGTAAATACTCTACGATGCGTGCTAGCCCCTCTTCTAAATGCTGGTTGAGTTCCTCAAGGCTGTAGGTTTCCCCTTGAACTTCTAGGTAGGCGCGCACGCGCTCAAGATTCCAGTGAAAGGTTTGGGTGGTCACCAGCACGAGGCGGCTCAGGGGACTCAGGTAGGCAAGGCTGGCTTCCAAATAGCACCAAAGGGGCGGTGGCGCATCCTGAAGAACATAGGTAATGTGCTCAATGCCGGGGAGTTCCTCTTGAATCAGGGTGGCGGTGCGGTTGACAATCCAATTGCGCAGGGAGCGAGCTTCCTCGTCACCGACTTTCACACCCTCAGGGGTAAACTCCACAAGGTCAAAGCTGAAAAATAAGCCATGCCAGACCTTGGCAAAAAGATAGTCCACTTGTACCGGCGATCGCCCGTGGTGCTGCAGCACACTATAGACAAGGGCGGCATAGCGACAATAAAGGGCAACAAAGTAGCAGCCGCGATCGCGCTCATCCTGAAAGGCCTTGATCAACTCCTCATCGGCAAGGGTGAGTAACGGTTGGATCAGCGGATGTTGCCGCTCCGCCATCATCGGAAAGGAAAGTGCCTTGACCATCTCACTGCCACTGAACCAGACAAACTGTCCTACGTCTTCGCCAAGTGGCCTATGCAGAATTCATCGTTGCCTTAGCCTTGGGTGCGATCGCGAAACAGGGGCAGGTAATCGCGGCTCTCCGTCCCCAGCCACCGATCCCAAAAGGTGAAATAGAGGCCATAGTTACAGCGAAATTGACTGTGGTGCAAACTGTGGTGGGTGGCGCCAATCAACCACTGCCCCAACCAATGCTCGGCAAAGCCACGGGGATAAATCTCTAAATTCAGATGGTTGATCACACTGGAGACCGTCATCAGGCTGAGCTGAATCACGATCGCGTAGGGGTGCAGCGGCACCAGCACAATAATCAGCGGCAGGAAAATGGCCTGTAGGAGCGCTTCCCACGGATGAAATGAAAAGGCCGTCCAAGGCGAGGCAACAATGCTATGGTGATGCACCCGATGGACACGGCGATAAATTTTCGGTTGGTGCATCCAGCGATGGAGCCAATAGTAATAGGTTTCGTGGAGCAGTAGCACAAGGCCAATGCTCAAAGGAAAGTAAATATAGTCCCAAAGGGAATTTAACTCCAGATAAACCGCTGTCCAGCCCCGCTGCCACATCACTGCGGCGATCGCCCCCGCCAACGCAAAAATAGCCGCTGTCACCAGCGACCAGCCAAACTCCTGCCAAAACTGTCCCCGCTGGTAGGGACGCAAATTGACTCGCCGTTTCCGCAGGGGCGTCCAGCGAGCGACAACATATACCAGCGAAAAACAGCCGGCCACCAGCACAAGGCGGCTGACCACCATCAAAAACATGACCCCAACCATGATGCCAAAGAGGCGGGGGTCACTGAGGTTGTAGGGAATCATGCAAAAACGTGCTAAATGCGTCCCCTAGACCCAGCCCAACCAGTGGAGCAAGCCTTCTCCTGTCCAATATTCCCATAACAAAAGAGCGACAAGGCCGACCATGGCAGCACGACCATTGATCCGCTCAGCAAAGGTATTAAAGCCGTACTTGGGGGTTTCCAGTTTTGGGGTGCGGCTTGGCTCCGTGGGGGTGGCCATGGATTACTCCTGCTCGTCTTCGTTTTCTTCTTCAGCTTCAGGGAAGTAGAAGCCTTGGGCGCGCTCGGTCAAAATAGACTTGCCAATCGAGAGGGCACGTTGAGCTTGAAGGGCAGCTTGGCGCTTCCAGACCGCACGGCGCATACTGCGCTTGGACTTCGAGGTTTTCTTCTTGGGGCAGGCCATGATGATCCCTAGGACTAACTTTCGCAATCTACTAGTGTATCCTAAACGCTTCCCTAGGGCAACCACCGATCCCCCCTAGGGACGGCAATGTTCCTCTTTTTGCACAAAAAACTATCACAGAGGGACACCACCCTTGTAATATCAGTAAGGGAATACTGAACCACCCCATCAGGGGATGTCCACTTCTACGAGCAAAGGGAATCGTCAGCTATGAGCAGTAAGCCAGACCGTGTGGTTCTCATCGGCGTTGCTGGAGACTCCGGCTGTGGTAAATCAACGTTTTTGCGCCGACTGGCCGATCTGTTTGGCGAAGAGTTTATGACTGTGATTTGCTTGGATGACTATCACAGTCTGGATCGCAAGCAGCGGAAAGAAACGGGGATTACGGCTCTTGATCCCCGCGCCAACAACTTTGATCTGATGTATGAGCAGATCAAGGCTCTCAAAAATGGCGAATCAATCATGAAACCCATCTACAACCACGAAACGGGGACGATTGATCCGCCAGAGAGGGTTGATCCCAACCACGTGATTGTGATTGAAGGGCTGCATCCCCTCTACGATGAACGGGTGCGATCGCTGATTGACTTCAGTGTGTATCTCGACATCAGCGACGACGTAAAAATTGCTTGGAAAATCAAGCGCGACATGGCCGAACGGGGTCACAGCTACGAAGACGTGATTGCCTCGATCAATGCCCGTCGCCCCGACTTCATGGCCTATATCGATCCCCAAAAGCAGTACGCTGATGTGGTCTTGCAAATTCTGCCGACCCAGTTAGTCAAAGAGGAAAAAGTCGGCAATATCCTGCGGGTACGGATGCTGCAACGGGAAGGCATCCCCGGCTTTGAGCCAGTCTATCTCTTTGATGAAGGCTCGACGATTACTTGGATTCCCTGCGGTCGTAAGCTCACCTGCTCTTATCCGGGCATTCGCCTCAGCTACGGGCCTGATGAATACTATGGCCACCCCGTTTCAGTGTTAGAAGTGGACGGTCGCTTTGAGAAACTCGATGAACTGATCTACATCGAAAGCCACTTGAGTAATACCTCTACCAAGCACTATGGCGAAATGACCGAACTGCTGCTGAAGCACCGTGACTATCCGGGTTCCGATAATGGTTCGGGTCTGTTCCAAGTGCTGACGGGGCTGAAAATGCGCGCGACCTATGAGCGCTTGACCTCGCGGGATGTGGCCACTGTCACCAACCGTTAATTTGGCCTGCCACATTGAGGGCACTGATGCAACCGCACCATCGATCGCTATGGTCATCGTTTTTGGTCTTTATCCTCTGCTGGTTGGTTCTCACGTGTGGCCAGCCAGCCTTGGCTGCTGATAGCGATGACCTGATCTTTGTCCCCCGCCAAGCCCAAAGTGTCCTCAAGCTCAATCAACGTCCCAGTAGCGATCCCCTCCGTTTTTTGTGGGAGCGTTTTGGGACATCCCAACTAGCTGATTGGGGCTGGTCGTGGTCTGAGGTCAGTACTTGGGTGGGAGAGGGGGTGACGGTTGCTCAGTTTCCCTGCCCGGAAGTGTGTCCATCGCCGCGGCAGTTGTGGATTCTCCCCCTGAAGCGCCCAGAGGCAGCAACGACTTTCTTAGAGACCTACTGGCAGAGCCATCCCTTTGAGGCGCAAGTCTATCAAAATATCCCCCTCCAAGTGGGCAAGGACTTGGTGACGGCACGGCTGGGCGATCGCCTGCTCCTCGCTGCCGATGTGGAGACTATGACCGCTAGCTTGGGGTCAGCCGTGACTGGGGATGCCAATCTGGCGGGTTTGAGCTTTTATCAAGCGGCGCGACCTCAATTAGACGCTCAACCTACGGCCCTCTACTATGCCAACCTGCAATCCCTGAGTCGTGAGGATCGCGACCTCGCACCCACCTACGATCGCCTGCTGTTGGCCGTGAAGGCGCAAAACAACGAGCTGCATCTGGAAACGCTGCTGCACCGCACTAGTGATCCGAAACTGTCTTCTGAGTCCCTTGACCTTGAGTTCCTGCGTGCCCAAGAACCGATGCCGACGCTGGTGGTTGCGGGTTCCCACTTGCCAGAGGGCTATCGTCAACTCACTGAGGCTTTGGCGGATTACCGCTTTGGTAAAACTCCCCAAGGGGATGATATTGCCAGCCAACTGCTGTGGGATTTGACAGCAGAGATACCGCTGGACGTGACGAGGCAAATTTTTCCCTTGGCCAGCGATCGCTTTAGCCTTGCCCTTTGGCGCCAAGGCGATGAACAGTGGCAATGGTGGTGGCAGACGCGCAATACCCCAGAGGCGGCAACTGTGCTGCAACAACTGGATGATCTGGCCCGAGCCAATGGCTATGAGGTGAATCGCTTGGTCTTGAATCAAGAACCCGTCACCGCTTGGGTGAAATTAATTCTTGACCCGCAAACCAGTGAAGGCTTGGTCTCTGATGTGGCCGCTGCCTATGAGCAACAGGGCGATCGCCTGATTTTGGCATCCTCCCTATCGGTACTGTCCCCTAGCCAGAATAAAAAGGTGTCTTGGTTGCCGGAGAACCTCCTGCTTCAGCGGCAAGGAATTCGTGGGCTGGTCTATGCCCGTTGGCCACAATTATTTGCCCCTTTAAGCCAGCGTTGGCCACTACTTCAGTATCTCAATGGCATCACTGCTGGCTGGTTGGAACGTCTGCAAAACGTTACGTTGGTGAATTATGGCGTTCGCGATCGCCTGCAACACCTAGAACTGATTCTCAGCAGCAAAAAAGATTAGAACTGTTAACAAATCCTTAATGCGCCTGTTATCAATTGTTGTACCGCCCTGGCTCAGGATTGGGTAAAGTAGGGAGTATTATGTTTGCAGACTGGGGTAAATATGACATCAGTCCTCGATGTGACCAATCGCGATCGCTTAATTGAAAGTGAAAGTTTAGCAGCCCGCACCCTACAGGAACGTTTGCGACTGGTGGAAGAGGTCTTGGTGGATGTCTTGGCGGCAGAATCCGGTCAAGAATTGGTTGATCTATTGCGGCGCTTGGGTGCTCTTTCTTCGCCAGAAGGCCATGCGCTCCATGCCCCAGAAGGGGAACTGCTGAAGGTCATTGAATCCCTCGAACTCAATCAAGCGATCAGAGCGGCGCGTGCTTTTAACCTCTACTTTCAAATTATCAACATTGTCGAGCAGCACTACGAACAACAATACAATCGCGAACGAGCGGCTCAAGAGGGATTGCGGCGCCGCAGTGTCATGAGTGAACCGATTTCCGGTGTCAGTGGTGAAGGCTTTCCCTTGCCCCATAATGCGGCCAATGCAACGGATGTGCGCAGTGGACCGAGTGAACGCCTAGAGCATAGTCTCTACGAAGCCATTCCCGCCACCCAGCAATACGGTTCCTTTGCTTGGCTCTTTCCGCGGCTGCATACGCTAAATGTACCGCCGCGCCATATTCAAACGCTTTTGGATCAACTGGACATTAAGCTGGTGTTCACCGCTCACCCGACGGAGATTGTGCGGCAAACGATTCGTGATAAGCAGCGACGGGTTGCCCGCTTACTAGAGCAACTGGATGTGCTAGAGGGGGCTTCTCCGCACCTGACAGACTGGAACGCCCAAACCCTGCGGGCACAACTGATGGAAGAAATTCGCCTCTGGTGGCGCACCGATGAACTGCACCAATTTAAGCCAGAGGTTCTCGATGAGGTGGAATACACGCTCCACTACTTCAAAGAGGTGATTTTTGCCGTCATTCCCAAGCTCTATCGCCGCCTTGAGCAATCGCTCCATGAAACATTTCCCTATTTGCAGCCGCCGCGGCACAATTTCTGTCGTTTTGGCTCCTGGGTGGGGGGCGATCGCGATGGCAATCCCTACGTCAAACCAGAAGTAACGTGGCAAACCGCCTGCTATCAGCGCAACCTAGTCCTTGAGGAATATATTAAATCCGTTGAGCGCTTAATCAATTTGCTCAGCCTGTCGCTGCACTGGTGCGATGTCCTGCCGGATTTGCTGGATTCCCTTGAGCAGGATCAACGCCAACTGCCTAGCATCTATGACCAGTATGCGGTGCGCTATCGGCAGGAACCCTACCGTCTGAAACTCACCTATGTGCTCAAACGGCTGCAAAATACCCGCGATCGCAACCGAGCGCTGCAAACCTACTGTATTCGCCGCAATGAGGCGGAAGAGTTAAATAATGGACAGTTTTACCGCCACGGTCAAGAATTCTTAGCAGAGCTGCTGCTGATTCAGCGCAACCTCAAGGAAACGGGACTGGCCTGCCGCGAACTGGATGATCTGATTTGCCAAGTCGAGGTTTTTGGTTTTAACTTGGCAGCCTTGGATATTCGCCAAGAAAGCACCTGTCACGCTGAGGCGCTCAATGAAATTACCGCCTATTTGGGCATTCTCCCCTGTCCCTATACGGAACTCTCAGAAACGGAGCGCACGCGCTGGCTCCTCAGTGAACTCTCGACCCGTCGCCCCTTGATTCCGGGGGAACTCCCCTTTAGCGATCGCACCAATGAAATCATTGAAACATTCCGCATGGTGCGGCAACTTCAGCAGGAATTTGGCACCGATCTGTGCGATACCTACATCATCAGCATGAGCCACGAGGTCAGCGATCTCTTAGAAGTGCTGCTCTTTGCCAAGGAGGCTGGACTGTTTGATCCCGCCACAGGCACCAGTACCCTACAGGCGATTCCCCTCTTTGAGACGGTTGAAGACCTCAAACACGCCCCCGCAGTGCTGACGCAACTCTTTTCTTTGCCCTTTTGCCACAGCTATTTGGGCAGCCACAGTACCCCTTTTCTGCAAGAGGTGATGCTCGGCTATTCCGACAGCAACAAGGATTCGGGCTTCCTCAGTAGCAACTGGGAAATTTATAAGGCACAACAACGGCTGCAAAAAATTGCCGAGAATTTTGGCTTCCAACTGCGGATTTTCCACGGTCGGGGTGGCTCAGTGGGGCGCGGGGGTGGCCCTGCCTATGCGGCGATCTTGGCGCAGCCAGAGCAAACAATTAAAGGACGAATCAAGATTACTGAGCAGGGGGAGGTGCTGGCCTCTAAATACTCGTTGCCGGAATTGGCGCTCTTTAACCTCGAAACAGTGGCCACAGCCGTGATTCAAGCGAGTTTGCTGCGCAGTAGCATTGATGAAATTGAGCCTTGGCACGAGATCATGGAGGAGTTGGCCACGCGATCGCGCCAGTGCTATCGCCATCTCATCTATGAGCAGCCAGAATTCATTGAATTCTTCAACGAAGTCACTCCGATCCAAGAAATTAGCCAACTGCAAATTAGCTCCCGACCCACGCGGCGGGGAGGCAAGAAAACCCTTGAGAGTCTGCGGGCAATTCCTTGGGTCTTTAGTTGGACGCAAACCCGCTTCCTGCTGCCAGCTTGGTATGGTGTAGGCACTGCCCTGAAGGAATTCCTTGAGGAAAAACCCGCTGAGCATCTCTCCCTGTTGCGCTACTTCTACTACAAGTGGCCCTTCTTCCGCATGGTGATCTCGAAAGTTGAGATGACCCTTGCCAAGGTGGATCTAGAGATTGCCCGCTACTATGTCCAAGAACTCAGCCAACCCCAAAACCGTGAAGCCTTCTTCCGCCTCTACGATCAGATTGCTCAGGAACATCGCCTGACCACAGAACTGGTGCTCACGATTACTGGCCATGAACGGCTACTTGATGGGGATCCGGCGCTCCAGCGATCGGTGCAACTGCGCAATCGCACCATTGTTCCCTTGGGGTTCCTGCAAGTATCTCTGCTGAAACGGCTGCGCCAGCACAACAGCCAAACCACCTCTGGGGCGATTCTCCGCTCCCGCTATGGCCGGGGTGAGTTGCTGCGGGGCGCCCTCTTGACGATTAATGGTGTGGCGGCAGGTATGCGCAATACGGGCTAAACAACACTGAACAACTGCTCCCCTTGAGTCGTATCTTCCCCTAGACTTCTGCAAAAACCGTTAATAGTGGCTGTTTTGGGAAAGACCCTTGATATAATCGCAACGACTCTTTTATTGACGACGCTATGAGCCACTGGCAACGGATTACGGGTGGTGTGACTGCCGCCAAAGGCTATCGGGCTGCGGGAATAACGGCAGGACTCAAAGCTTCAGGGGCACCGGATTTGGCATTGATTGTTTCCGATGTGCCGGCGATCGCCGCTGGGGTATTTACGACGAACCACATGTGTGCGGCACCGGTCACCTACTGTCGTCAGCGGTTACAAACCAAGGGAACGGCGCAGGCGATTTTGTGTAATTCGGGTCAGGCCAATGCGGCTACGGGAGAACAGGGCTGGCAAGCGGTTTTAGCCCAAGCAGATATGGTGGCAACGGCCTTGGGGGTAAGTCCAGAGATGGTGCTCGTGGCCTCGACGGGGGTCATTGGTCAACCCATTCCCCTTGAAAAGATGCGCCAAGCACTGCCAACGTTAACGGCAAACTTGAGTGATGGTGGCGGAGAGGCGGCTGCCCGAGCCATTATGACCACAGACTTGGTGCCCAAGCAAATTGCCCTCGAAGCCGAGTGGGAGGGGCAAACCATTCGCATTGGCGGCATGGCCAAGGGGTCAGGGATGATTCACCCGAATATGGCAACGATGCTGGCCTTTATTACCTGCGATGCTGCTGTGTCGCCCCATCTGTGGCAGGAGATGCTCCAACGTGCCTGCGATCGCTCCTTCAATCAAATTACCGTTGATGGCGATACCAGCACTAATGACAGTGTGATTGCTTTGGCCAATGGACAATCGCGTACCCCTGCGATTACGGAGCCGGGCGCAGCGGCCACCCGCCTTGAGGAAATGTTAACGGCGGTCTGTATCCATTTAGCGAAGGCGATCGCCCGTGATGGCGAGGGTGCGACCTGTTTGATGGAAGTTCAGGTGAGTGGTGCCAGTGATGATGCCGCTGCCCGTCAAGTAGCCAGAACCATTGCGGGTTCAATGCTGGTCAAATCAGCCATCTATGGCCGGGATCCCAACTGGGGACGCATTGCCGCTGCTGCTGGCCGCGCTGGGGTGCCCTTTGATGCCAGTAATTTGGCCATTTCTGTTGGGGGGATTGCCATGATGCGCCAAGGTCAACCCTTACCCTTCGATCGCGCCGCTGCAAATACCTATTTGGTCAATCAAGCAGCCGCCAGTACTGATGCCAGTGGTCAGCAATCCGTTGACCATCCCGTTGTTATCGAAGTGAGTATTGGCCACGGCAGCGGTCGGGGTGTGGCTTGGGGCTGTGACCTCAGCTACGACTATGTGAAAATCAACGCTGAATACACGACCTAACAGCCGACTGACCACATACCCCATATTTTGACGCTCATCCCGCTAACGCTACCCGACGCGCGTTTGATCACCCTCGCTTACTTAGCGGTAACCCCCTCTGGGTAAGGGCGAGACTGACGAATAGCCACTCAGCCTAGACTTGGTAACTTGACTCGTCCGCGTGCCAATGGTTGCTTGCCGAGTTAGGGGAAACATATGACCGCATCTGACCCGGCTTTTTGAACCGTGGGAACCCGGCTCCCAACTTCTGCCGCCGCTCAAACGCTTGATCTAGGGCGTGTCATCAGATAGATTGACCATCGGGGCAGTGTTTTGCTGAGGTAACATGAGGTCAGCATTCATCAGGAGTCCATCATGCATCGGTACGCCCTGCGAGATGACCAATGGGAAAGAATCAAAGACTTGTTGCCAGGACGTGAGGAGCATGTGGGCAGTACTGCTAAAGATAATCGACTGTTTGTCGACGCCGTGTTGTATCGCTATCGTGCGGGCATCCCGTGGCCAGCTTTACCAGAACGCTTTGGCGACTTCCGAGTCATCCATACCCGCCATACTCGATGCTCAAAAACAGGGGTTTGGGAGCGGGTCTTCAACGTTTTGGCCGAAGATGCGGATAATGAATACGCCATGATTGATGCCACCCTCGTACGGGCGCATCAGCACAGTGCTGGAGTTGCCCACAAAAACAAGAAGACGGCTGCCTTGTAGACCAAGCGATTGGGCGCAGTAAAGGTGGGTTGAGTACAAAGATTCATGCGCTGTGTGATGCCTTAGGTCATCCGACGGGGTTTTATTTGAGTGGAGGCCAAGTCCACGAGTTAGCGGGAGCAGATGTGCTGCTGGAGCTTGTTCAAGAAGGACAAGCATTACTGGCGGACAAAGCTTATGATGCAGATGAGCGGGTGCTAAGAGGGCTAGCGGAGAAAGGGTGCGAGGCTGTCATTCCGCCCAAGTCTTGTCGTAAACAGCGTCGTGGTTATGACAAAGAACTGTACAAAGCTCGGCACTTGATTGAGAATTTTTTTGCCAAGCTCAAGCAGTATCGAGGGATTGCCACACGTTACGATAAGACAGCGCGAAACTTTTTAGGTGCGATATATCTCGCTGCCGCTGTTATCTGGCTTAACTGATGACACACCCTAGATCGTCGTCGATCTGCTTGGCCTGCTGCTGGGTTAGTTTTAGCCTGTACTCGTACGTCAGGGTGAGCATGAGTGGATTATAGCTATTAGTCGCGCCCGATTTTCGGTGCTAGCTCAATCTATCCAGCAACAATCTGAGATTGAGTGACTGCTCCCTCTGGTCGCCCACCGCCGCTTCGCACGGCCTACGGCCTATACCACCACCTAAGCGCTTTGCGGTATAGACGGAGCACTGCGGCGAATTGTGGTAGGGTCGGATCAAGACCCGATCGCGATCGTGCCGCAAATCTTGACACGGGAATTGGGAATTACCGCCGATGCCATTCAAGCCATCACCCCGATCAGTGAGCAGCCTTGGCTAGTCAATAGTGCCTTCTCTAATCAAAGAGTGTGGGGCTTTGTTGCTGAACTCGCACCAAGGGCGAAGATTCCCCAGGCGGGGGGCAGGTTTCGGCTCGGGAGTCCGGACATCTCAGAGCTTCTAGCACAGTTGGAGTGCTTGCAATGTCGTGCTGTTTTGTTGCAATGGCTGTATCAGCCCAGACTGGTCTAGGCGATCGCTCGCTGCAGATGATTGTGCAGGGTTTTAGTGGGCAGGCCACTCTGGAGATGCTGCCACGGTAGGATCGTCTCCTCTGGCCAATTGGCAGTGACGTAGGCTTCAAAATCGGGCAACTGTCCGCGCAGTTCCTTAAATACCCGGCGATAACTGCCCAAGGACGTGCCATAGTGGCGCACCTGCTCTAAAAGGGGAGCAAGCCGGCGATCGCCCCGTGAAATTAAAGCTTGAATCAGCGAGTCATTATAGGATTCAGGGCGAAACTCAATCCCCAATTTGGCCAATTCTTTTTTTAGGAACTTGAGGCGTTTTTCGGCCACGGGTTGCACGCCCCACCACTGGAAGGGAGTATGAGCCTTGGGCACAAAGGTACTACAGCCAAGGGTGAGTCGCAGGCGCGGCGCTGTTTTTTTCAATTGGCGAAAGAGAGCCACTGTGGCTTCGACATCGGCATCGGTTTCTGTGGGCAGTCCCACCATGCCATAAAACTTTAGCCCCTTGAGGCCGCCGGCTTGGGCATGGCTAGCAGCAGCAAGAATCTCCTCAGTCTCAAGCTTTTTGTTGATCACTTGGCGCAGACGCTCAGACCCCGTTTCGATGGCGATCGTCAGGGATTGACTGCCCCGTTGACTCAAGAGTTGGGCAAGGGATTCAGTGACCGTATTTGTGCGCACAGACGCTAAACTCACCCGCACATGGTCAAATTGTGGTTGGCCGAGATGCTCAATCAAGGCGGGAAATTCGGGATGTTGGGTAATCGAGGCACCCAAAAGCCCTAGGCGATCGGTGACCGCTAGCCCCCGCTCAATGGCAGGAATCAGTGTTTCGAGGCTGGGTGTGCGAAAGGGCAAGGTCAAATAGCTGGCCAAACAAAAGCGACATAGCTCTGGACAACTGCGCACCACCTCTACCATGTAGATCTTTTCCCAAGCGGCAAGGGGGGTGACCACCGTTGAGGCAGCAAGGGTATTGCCGCGATGGACTTGTTTGGCCACTGTGGCGGGTACCGTGGACTTTTGGGGTTGAATCGCTTGCAGCGGGCCTGTGGCACTGGCATAACTGACGGCATAAAGACTGGGGACATAGAGGCCGGGCACTTGGGCAAGGGCTTCTAACTGGTGCGATCGCGGGGCAGTGCGCACCTGCGCCATTGTCGTCAGAAAGGGATCTAAAAGCGGTTCGGCATCCCCGAGCAAAATGACATCAAAAAAGTCGGCAAAGGGTTCGGGATTGGCTGTTAGCACCGGCCCACCGCCAAAGACCAAGGGATGGCAATCGTGGCGATCGCGCTGCCAAATGGGAATGCCCAACTGCTCCAAGAGCGCTAGTAGATTGCCGTAGTCCAACTCCCACGAGAAGGAAAAGCCGACCAACTGCGGATCTCGAGGCAGTGGCTCCTGCACATCGGTAAAGAGGCGACTCACCGCCACATCAGGACGGCTGGCCAGTTGTGCCCACACCAGTTGATACCCCAAGCTGGTAATGCCAACGCTGTAGGTATTGGGAAAGCCATAGATGACGCGCAGTGCCTCTGGCCGGGGGCGCGATCGCTCAAAGAGGAGTATTTCAGCAGCAAAGGGAGAATTCACCTAGGTTTCCGTTGACTTACGGCGGCTAGTTTTTGCGGTCTTGGTGGCCGTCTTTGTAGTGGTCTTTTTGGTGGTTGATTTTGGTTTCGGGGCAGTGGCCGTTGCGCTGCGGCGGGTTTTCTTCGGTGCTTTTTCTGCCAACAGGGGCAGGGCTTGCTCAAGGGTGATGGTCTCTGGGGTCACCCCCTCCGGCAGTGAGGCATTTACCTTACCGTGGTTGACATAGGGGCCATAGGGACCATCAAAGACTTGTACCGGCTCGCCATCCTCGGGGTGATTCCCCAAGACCGCTAGCACCTGTTTCTTGGCACGGCCACGACTGGATTTTGGGGTTGCCAGTAGCTCTAGGGCACGCTCTAGGGTAATCGTATAGACATCATCCTCCCCCTTAAGGGAGCGATAGTCCTTTTCCCCCTCAGGGTCATGGACAATGTAGGGACCAAAGCGACCTTGATTGGCCTGAATCAGCTTGCCCGTTTCGGGATGAACCCCCAATGTGCGGGGCAGCGACAACAGCGTAATCGCCAAGTCTAGGGTGACTTCATCGGGACTGACCCCCTTGGGTAGGGAAGCTCGTTTGGGTTTTGGATTGGCCTCTGTGGCTTCCCCCAACTGCACATAGGGACCAAAGCGCCCCGTTAGCAAGAAGATCGGTTCCCCCGTCTCAGGATGCACGCCCAGCTTGTCGGGCCCCTCTAGTTTTTGGCGAATGAGTTGCTCCACCTGTTCACGGGTGAGGCTACCGGGGGTGGCATCTTGGGGCAACGAGGCTTTAATCGGTTCGCTGCCATTGCCATTTTGATAGACGACAAAAGGCCCAAAGCGACCCACCACCACTTCGGCATTCAGCTCCGGCAGGGCGATCGCCCGTGCTTCTGTGGACTCAATCGTGCGCTCCCGCTCTTTGACCTGCTGCTCAAGGCCGTTTTCACCCAAGTAGAAGGATTCAAGGTAGGGCTGCCACTGCACCTCCCCCGTGGAAATATCATCAAGGGTTTGCTCCATCCGCGCCGTGAAGTTAATGTCCACCAAGTCGGGGAAGTATTTCTCCAGCAGTGCCGTAACCGCAAAGGCAGTAAAGGTGGGTTCAAGGGCATTGCCCCGCCGAATGGCATACTCGCGGTCTTGGATTGTGCTGATGATCGTGGCGTAGGTACTGGGGCGCCCAATGCCGGCTTGTTCGAGGGCTTTAACAAGGCTAGCTTCGGTGTAGCGGGGCGGCGGCTGGGTTTCGTGACCGACGCTTTCAAGGGCTTGGCAGCGGAGAATATCCCCCACCTGCATCAGGGGCAACATCACCTCTTGGCTTTCGAGGGCGGCATCGGGATCATCCGACCCTTCCACATAGGCACGGAAAAAGCCGGGAAAATCAATGCGTTTACCGTGGGCACGGAAAAGGGCATCCCCCGCCGTAATCGAAACCGTTAGCAGGGTGACGCGGGCATCGGCCATTTGTGAGGCCACCGTGCGCTTCCAGATTAGTTCATAGAGTTCCAGTTCCCGATCCTTAAGGCCGGTTTCTTGGGGGGTGCGAAACTGACTACCGGCAGGGCGAATCGCTTCGTGGGCTTCTTGGGCGCCCTTGGTTTTGGTGGTGTACTGGCGCGGCTGGGGCGACAAAAAGGCTTTGCCGTACATGGCTTCCACACAACTGCGAGCGGCAGCGATCGCCTGCTCCGACAGATGTACTGAGTCAGTACGCATATAGGTGATATAGCCCTCTTCGTAGAGCTTTTGGGCAATGCGCATCGTATCCCGTGCCGAGAGGTGCAGTTTGCGGTTGGCTTCCTGTTGCAGGGTCGAGGTGGTAAAGGGGGGAGCCGGTTTGCGGGTTTGTTGGCGCTCCTCTTGTTCGCTGACTGTCCACGTTTCCGTTAGCAAGCGATCGCGCAGGGCATTGGCCGCCGCCTCATCCAAGAGCAAGACGGCATTAGGGTTGCGGACCTGTCCCGTAGCCGGATCAAAATCATTGCCCGTGGCCAAGCGTTGACCGCCGACACTCACCAAACGGGCTGGAAAGAGGGTTCCCCGTTGATCCAGCGTGGCCTTGAGATCCCAAAATTGCCCCTTGCGGAAGGCCAGCCGTTCCCGCTCCCGTTGCACCAATAGACGCACTGCCACCGACTGCACCCGCCCCGCCGACAGATGGGGAGCAATTTTCCGCCACAGCAGGGGCGACAGGGTATAGCCCACCAAGCGATCGAGGATACGCCGCGTTTCTTGGGCGCGCACCAGTTGTTGATTGACATCGCGGCAATTGCGCAGGGCTTCTTGGATTGCCTCTTCCGTAATTTCATGGAAGACCATCCGCCGCACGGGCACCTTTGGCTCCAACAGTTGCAGCAAGTGCCAACTAATACTTTCACCTTCGCGGTCTTCGTCGGTCGCGAGCAGGAGTTCATCAGCGGTTTTCAGTGCCGTTTTCAGGTCTTTGACAACTTTTTGCTTGTCTTTGGGGACAATATAGAGGGGTTCAAAGCCAGCAGCGACATTCACCCCGAGGGTTGCCCACTCTTCCCCCTTGAGTTCAGGGGGTACATCAGCAGCGCTGCGGGGCAGATCACGGACATGACCCATCGAGGCTTCAACGCGATAGTCCGGGGGCAGAAATTTGCGAATGGTACGGGCTTTTGTCGGGGATTCAACGATGACAAGGGTGGACATAGCAGATGCTGCGGGATGGGTTTTTCGGCACTCTCAAGTTTAGCGATCGATCATAGAATTGTGTTCTCCCACCGTATCATGGGGAGCAAGGAGAAGCACTTCCTTATATTGATAACCCTAGCCTAACCAATTGGCGATGGGGATAATCTGTTTAGTCAGCATAACGGTTTTTAGGAAGCAGCGATGACTCAGCGTGGGGCAGCCCCAGAAATCGTGATCCAAACCCGCCACCTCAATAAATATTTTGGCGATCGCCACGTCCTGAAGGACATTAACTTCACCGTTGCTAAGCAAGAGGTGGTTGCCCTCATTGGCCCCAGTGGTTCTGGCAAAAGCACCTTGCTCCGCTGCTTGAATGGGTTGGAGACATACCAATCGGGGGAAATTCTCATTCTCGGCCATTACCTGCCCCCAGTGCCAACGCCGCAACAACTGCGGGTGATTCGCCGCGATGTGGGTATGGTCTTTCAGAGCTTTAACCTCTTTCCCCACATGACGGTCTTGCAAAACATCATCGAAGCACCGATCCTTGTGCGCAAACTCCCCCGCCGCGTGGCTATTGAAATGGCTGAAAGTTTATTGGCCAAAGTGGGATTGCTGGATAAACGGGATGCCTATCCTCGGCAACTCTCCGGGGGGCAACAACAACGGGTGGCGATCGCCCGCGCCTTGGCCATGCAACCGGAGATTCTCCTCTTTGACGAACCCACCTCTGCCCTTGATCCTGAGCTAGTGGGGGATGTCCTCGCCGTGATGCGCCAGTTGGCGGAAGAAGCCATGACCATGGTGGTGGTCACCCACGAAATGCAATTTGCCCGTGAAGTCTCTTGCCGTGTCGTCTTTCTTGCCGATGGCCAAATTATTGAGGAAGGATCGCCCCAAGAACTGTTTCGTCGTCCGCAACAGGAGCGAACCCGCCTCTTTTTAGAGCGTGTGCTGGTTAGGCACTAGCCTTTATAGGCCTTGATGCATTTTTCAACAAGGGGCTGCACCGCATCCACATCCTGCCAGCCAAGAATTTCAGTCACTTTCTTTTGCAGATTCTTGTAGGTGCGGAAGAACTCAGCAATTTCTTCGAGGCGGTGGGGCGCAATATCCTTGAGGGATTTCACTTCGGCATAGCGAGGATCATCAACAGGCACACAGAGAATTTTCTCGTCGCGATCGCCACTGTCAATCATCTCCAGCATGCCAATGGGACGGGCAGGAATCACGCATCCCGGAAACGTCGGCTCATCCATGATCACTAGACCATCGAGGGGATCGCCATCGTCCGCCAGCGTATTGGGAATAAAGCCATAATCATAGGGATAGGTCACTGCCGAATAGAGCACGCGATCGAGGGCAAAGACGTTCATTTCCTTGTCAAACTCATATTTATTCCGACTGCCCCCAGCAATTTCCACTAGCACATTGACAACACCCGGCTTGGGTTGGGCAGGAATACGACTCAGATCAATACCCATAGAATTGATGTTCACGCAACAAGTCTCCATCATAAATGCCGCAAGGGTACTGCCGCTATAGCCTAGGGAGACAGAACACTGTCCCGAGAAGCATTTTGCGTGAAGAGCTGTGGCCACAGTCCCCAAAGAGCAAAGAACAGGAACATCAGGCCGTGGCGATGATATAGAAAACTGAAGTCTAACTGCTGGTTGAGAATACTCATGAGAAGAACCCCACACACCATGGGCAGAGCTTGAACCACTGCACAGTAGATCATGAAAGAACGTAGCAAATGTACTGTGGGCACCTTGGTTAAGTGAAGGGAGAGCAAAACCGATGTCAATAGTGTCAAGAAAATGATTCCAGTGCTGGCAAATGGTATGAAAGCATTGAGTTCACTCAACTTATTGCCCGCAAAAAAGGGTGGGAAAGCCTTTGGCAAAACAAGATAAAATGGCAGAACCATAGATAGAAATATCAGTACAGAGGCAGATAAGGAAGTCAAAGCTGTTCGCCTGCTCGCAGAGCGCCAAAAAAGAACGAGTAGTAGAGGCAGTAACGTCAAAAAATTACTCCGTGAAGCTAGGGCAATACCAGTAAAAAGACTTGTAGCAGCCTTGGCAATGAGGGAGTGAGAGGATAAGGCTTTCGTTTGTAGAAAGATGGCTGTTAAAATATAGATACTGTTCGCAATCAGATCGCCACCTGAAATATACTCATATTGAAACGCCAATGATAACACTGATAGAAATATGAACATGATGATAGCTGAGACATGGCTTTCCAGATATATTCCCGTTAAAATCAGAAATATTCCCATCCAAAATAGATTTTGATAAGCACTGTTACCCAATAGAATAAATGGTGAAGCGATGAGAATAGCACCGGGTAGTGGCGTTATCTTACCACCAAGATGAGTGGTTGCCAAATAGGGGTATCGTCCCTGTATAAACTCCCAAAAAGCAATATTTAATGCTTCATCGCGATCGCTCCCCCGTCCAAGCAGGCCTGCCGTTTCTAGGGGATAGAGAATCCAAAAGCAAGCAATCCCCAAACCAATAATAAAAATTAGAATCGCCAAATAAAATTTAGAAACAAAAGAGAAAATCTGAGACTTAAACGTTAGAAGGAATAAAAGCCCTAATGCAATAAGGAAAATGTAGCTAAAAACACCAATTAAACCAAAGTATCTTTGAATCAGTGCCGTTGATGGCAAAGAAAAAAGCAATATAAAAGTAACAGCCAAGGATATTTTAGAGTCATTGCCACTCATTGTATTCAACTAAAGCACAGCCTTTTTCTAACATAGGGGATACAGGATTGATCCCTTGGGTCGCTTTCCGCTAAGGTTTTGGGGAGTCCCTTGTCAGCTTTGCCCTATGTCTCTAAAGCGGTTGGTGCTTGCTGCCCTCAGTGTGGTGGTAGCTACCCTGATTACGGTGTCGTTGCTCAGTAGTTACCTCGAACCCCAAACCCAAGGGCAAATTAACCTCTTTCAAACGAATTTGTCGCTGCAAGCTCGCGAATGGCAGGGGCTAGGGGATGCTGACACCCGCGATCGCCTTGTGGGGAATGTGGAAAGCGCAATCAAAGCCTATGAAGAGGTACTGGCCACGCCCACGCCACAAAACCAACGTCTGCGTCTTCAATTGGGACTGCTTTATGCCGATGCCGGCCAGCGCGATCGCGCCCTCAACACATGGCAACTTCTCATTAATGAAGCTCAAGGGGCAACCCGCAGTACCGCAGAAGTACTAATGGGGTTGTGGACGGATCCCCCGCAATTGCTGCCAGAGGCCGAACCATTGATTAAGAATACACTCCAAGGTTGGTTTCGCGATCGCGCCCTCGAACGCCTCTATGAACTGCAACAGCGATCCGATGCCCTGATGGCCTTGACCACCGCAGAACAAAATCGCGCCCAAGCAGCCTTCTATCGCCTTGCCCTGATTGGCACGACTCCTTTGCTAGGAAGTTTGATTGGGATTGTGCTTTGGATTGTCTGGATCTATCAACACCTGCGCCGCCGCCATCAAGGGAACACTCTGCCACCCCTGACCCCCGTGACATGGGGCTGGGAAACCCTCTGGGAAGGCATGGTGATCTGGTTTGCCCTCTTTTTTGCCATTAGTTTGGTGCTCATGCCCTTAGTGCGCTCCCTGATTGGCATGGGATTGCCGCTGCGCTCTGCCATGGCGCAAACGCTGTATGCCTTAGTGAGCTACGGGATGATGATGGTTGCTGGCTTGGGCTGGCTGTGGTACTTTCTGCGTCCCTTTGGTAAGCGCCCCGCGGATTGGTTACGTTGGCAAGGGGGGTTAGGGGGTGCCTTGCGTTGGGGGATCGGCGGTTATTTGGCGGCACTGCCCTTAGTTGTGGTCAGTTCGCTGATTAGTCAAGCCCTGCTGAAAAATCAAGGGGGTGGCAATCCGCTGCTGGAGATTATTTTACAAAGCCGCGATTACACCACCTTTGCCCTGCTCTATGTCATGGTGGCGGTGATGGCACCCTTCTTTGAGGAGATTCTCTTTCGTGGATTCTTCTTTCGTTCGGTACAATCCTATTTGCCCCTCGGCACAGCAATGGGGCTGACAGGACTCCTCTTTGCCATTGCCCACCTGAATTTAGCTGACCTGTTGCCCTTGACAGTTTTAGGAACCGTGCTCAGCTACATCTACTGGCGATCGCAAAACATTGGTGCGGCCATGATTCTCCACGGCATCTGGAACAGTGGCTCCTTTTTGGGCTTGCTCCTATTGAGCGGGTGGACGGAAGCGGGGTTCTAACTGCTGTACCAACCACTGGCGGGGCACCAACCGACCGGTAAGGGCAAGGAAGCGATTGGCGGGCTGACCGGGAATAACCGTGGCCACATCGGTTTGCAAAGCCGCAAGGGTTTCGGCCACCACTTGTTCGGGGGTATCCTGTTGGGCAATGAGAGCCGGGTTGCGGGTCATATCAGCGCGCTCAAAGAAGTTAGTGGCCGTGGGGCCGGGACAGACGGCGAGTACCCGAATACCCAAGGGTTTGACTTCTGCCCACAGGGCTTCGCTGAAGTGGCGAACAAAGGCTTTGCTGGCGGCATAGACGGCGAGATAGGGCAGGGGCTGAAAAGCAGCAATGGAGCTAACGTTGATGATCGTGCCTTGGCGGCGGGGGCGCATTTCTTGGAGCACGAGATGGGTGAGTTCCACCAGTGCTGTGATGTTCACTTGCAGCATGGCCGTCAATTGCTGGCGATCGCGATCGCCAAAGGCACCATAATCCCCAAAACCGGCATTATTGATCAGCAGATCTACGCTTAACCCCAAGGCTTGAATCTGCCCATAGAGGCGACAGGCGGCAGCGGGTTCACTCAGGTCTTGGGGAATACACACCACCGACACCTTTTGGCTCAGGCGCGTCTTGAGTGCCTCTAGGGTGTCGAGGGAACGCCCCGTTAGGATCAAGTTGTGCTGGCGATCGGCCAAGGCTTGGGCAAAGGCCTGCCCCAATCCCCCCGTTGCCCCGGTAATCAGTGCGGTTGCCATAAAATTGTTACGAAACTTAAAGATCGCTATCCTAAAAGTAATACATTTCGGGAATGGGCAGAATGACCTCTACGCTTTCAGCCACCGCAGCTTTTCCCACCGCCGATTGGACTTGGCGCGGCCATCGCATTCGCTACAGCGTCAATGGTAGTGGTGCCCCAGTGGTGTTGGTGCAT
Organism: Thermosynechococcus sp. FA-CM-4201; assembly: GCF_054689355.1. NCBI lineage: Bacteria > Bacillati > Cyanobacteriota > Cyanophyceae > Acaryochloridales > Thermosynechococcaceae > Thermosynechococcus > Thermosynechococcus sp. FA-CM-4201. Next base: position 2,611,977 of record NZ_CP079920.1, on the reverse strand, counting down.
GGTTTTGGTGCCTCTATTGGTCACTGGCGCAAAAATATCCCTGCCCTCACCGCCGCAGGTTACCGTGTCTATGCCCTTGATTTACTTGGTTTTGGTGCCTCGGCAAAACCAGATTTAACCTACAGCTTGGATCTGTGGGCCGAGCTACTGGCGGACTTCTGGCAAGCCCACATTGGCGAACCCGTGGTTTGGGTGGGGAATTCCATCGGTGGTCTGCTGTGTCTGATGATGGCGGCTCGCTATGGCCACACCTGCCGGGCGGTGAGTGTTCTCAACTGTGCCGGCGGACTCAACCACCGTCCCAATGAACTGAATTGGATGCAAAGCCTCTTTACGGCCATCTTTCGCACCTTGGTCGCCTCGCCGGGTATTGGTCATTTGATCTTTCACCAGATTCGGCAGCCGGAGCGCATCCGCAAAACCCTGACCCAAGTCTATGCCAATCCCGAGGCTATTACCGATGAATTGGTGGAACTGCTGCATCGGCCTGCTATGGATGCTGGCGCCAAGGAAGTCTTTGCCCGTGTGATTTCAGCACCGCCGGGACCGAAAATTGTGGATTTGCTGCCGGAGATTCAAGTGCCGATTCTGGTGCTCTGGGGCGAGGTGGATCCTTGGACACCCGTCTCAGGGGCGAAGCACTTTGAAGCCCACCAAGAGCGGCTGCCGATTCGCATTGAACGGCTACCGAATACGGGGCATTGTCCCCATGACGATCGCCCGGAGCTGGTGAACCCGATCCTCATTGAGTGGTTGCAACAGTTGGGGCACGCCTAACCCAAGAGGCAAGCAAGGGCATCGAGGCTTTCGGGCAATTGGGGCAACAGGATGCGATCGCCGACCATGGCGGCACACAGCAGCATCATGTAGAGAATCGAGAACTTAAAGAGGCTGCGTGCCTGTTCTTTGTCCTCTGGGGCTTGGGTCAACTGCCACGCGCGGTAAATAAACCAACTGCCAAGGGCGATCGCCACGACACCATAGCCCCAACCCACGACACCGCAAGGGTAGATCAACAGCAGACTGGTGGGCACCAGTGCCAAAGTGTAGAGGAAAATTTGCTGTGCCGTCACGCGATCGCCATCAACCACGGGCAGCATCGGCACCCGCACACGGGCATAGTCCTCTTGGATCAGCATCGCCAACGGCCAAAAATGGGGCGGCGTCCAGATAAAGATAATGGCAAACAGCACCCAAGCCGCCCAACTCAGTTCTCCTGTTACCGCTGCCCAACCCACTAAGGGGGGAATCGCCCCAGCCGCACCACCAATGACGATATTTTGCGGCGAAGACCGCTTCAGCCAGTGGGTATAGACCCCCACATACACCGCAATTCCCGCCATCGCAAGGCAGGCACTCAGGAGATTGGCAAAGACCGCCAAAAGGCTAAAGGCCGTTGTCGCCAAGAGCACTGCTAGAAACACCGCTTCCCAAGGGGCCACCCGACCTGCCGGCAAAGGACGATGGCGCGTCCGCTCCATGATTGCATCAATATCGCGGTCATAGAGACAGTTGATGGTATTGGCTGCCGCCGCCGCACAGGCACCACTGACAAGGGTTATCAGCAGCAATTGGGGAGCCACCTGACCTTGGCTTGCCACTTCCATTGCTGCCGCAGTCGTAATCAAAAAGAGCAGAATTAACCGAGGTTTGGTGAGTTGGACATAGTCCACTAATTTTGTCGAAAGATCCCCCGTTGAGGAGGAAAGTCTGGCTAGGAATGTCATGCGAGCCTCAAGATCGTTCAAAACTCATGCTTCAGGGAACCGGTTTGGCAATCGCGCCACGCCAATGTGGAAATCGCAACCAACAACCCCAAGAGGGTGGCGCCAACCATTTGATGGGCAACGGTGAGTGCCGGCACCTGTAGCTTTAGTTGTAGGGTGCTCCAGCCCAAGGCCACTTGCAGAGCCACCACGAGCAGGAGTGAGACACTCAGTTGCCGCAATAGGGGAGCCAAGGCTGGGCTGCGCCACGCCACAATCACAACCCCCAAGACGCTCAAGGTGGCTGGCACAACACCGACTAGATGGCTATTGAGCACCACACACAGGCGATCGCCATAGAGGCACTGATGCACCGCCCACTGTGAAGACACCAAGCCCCCCAACAAACTTTGGCCATAGACACATAGCGCGGCGATCGCTGCGGCTATCCGCAACCAACGGGCGTTTCCCGTGCCCCGAAAGGGAGCCAAGCCAACAGTGATGGCGGTCAACAGGCAAAAGAAGAGCAGTCCTGTGCCCAAGTGAGCCGTAACAATTTCAAAGCGCAGCAACTCCGTCACCGTCAGCCCACCAAGAATCCCCTGCAAAATCACAAGGCACAGTGCCGCCACAGCAGCAGAGGGCACCCAAGGGGGCAGAGCTTGCCGCCAAGCCACACTCAATCCTACAAAGGCGATCGCCATCAGCCCTAAACTGGTGGCCAGCAGGCGGTGAAACCACTCTAGGAAGATCTGCAAATCCATTTGCGGCACCAGCGTGCCAAAGCACAATGGCCAATCGGGACAGGCTAAACCGGCATCCATCACCCGTGTGGCACTGCCCACCGCCATCAAAAAGAGGGTAAAGACCGTCATCAGCAGCACGAGGCGAAAAATCCACTGGCGACGGACACTCGGATCACTGCCCAGGGTCAAGGGTGAGACATGAAAAGGACCCAGCACGGATTTTTCCTCGACAGCAACAACTTCTTCATGGTAAAGAAGCTAAGGGGGGGATCAGGGCTGGCGTGAAAATCTATAGCTTTTCTTTAAGTTTTCGCTAGAGTATAAATTTTTCTTGCCCTTGATTGCCAAATTTGAAGACCTAAAACGACGGCTCCCCGGCACTGGGTTGACGCTGCAAAAAGTGGAGAAAATCCAAGAGTTCTTCATCGCTCAGTTGCTGGCGCGATCGCTTGCCGTAGCGTTCGAGTAAACAGGCACGGCCTTGGGCTTCTGTCCATCCCAAGCGTTTCATTTCCACGGTGGTTTGGGCAATTTCATCCGCTAGATCCACGGGTTCGCGCTTGGTGGCGGGCTTCTCGCTGGCAGGTTTGACCGCTGGCTTACTGCGGCGGGGATGGGGAGGAGTGGTGGGTTCCAAGAGCAGATCAGTATTGCCGGCCTCTGACCAAGGCGCTGCCTCGAGGGCTGCCGGGGTGCGGGGAATCAGTTCCGCTTCCGTCTGCACCGGGAGGTGAATACCGAGAAGTTGCAGAGCACGCTGGCGGGCACTATCTTCCGCCTGTTCTAAAGTCGGTGCCGCAGCCATCCCTGTGGCTAGAATCGTATCGCCGACAAGGAGGGTGGTTTTGACAATAAAGAGGCCGTCATGAATTTGCACTAAATCACTGACAATGCTGCCGGTGGGGTAGCGGCGGTGGAATTCGCTCATGGGGTTGCCGCAATAAAACGACGCATCGAGTTGATCTTATCCTATCCTTGCTGGGGCGCTGGCCTAGAGGAGATTGAGTACTGCCTTGTGAACCGCAGCCGATTGCAGGTAGGGTTGATAGTTGGGCACGGGAGCTGCGAAGGTCTGTTGCCATTGGCGAATCAAAGCAGTGGGGTCAGGGGGCAATGCGGCTAGTTCAACCCCCGCCATACCCGTATCGGCCATGAGGTAACTCACCTTGGGATCATAGCTGAGGGCAAAGCAGCGACAGCCCACACTGGCGGCCATAATCAGGGCATGGAGGCGCATGGCGATCGCCCCCGCCGTTGTTGCCAACAGTCCCTTCATTTCGCGGGGATCCTCACAGGACACCAGTTGCGTCTGCTCAGGCAGCAATGCCCCATAGAGATCCTCAGCCAAGGGCAAATCCTGTTGGGGCTGAAAGGGCAACAGCAAAAGCGGCACCCCCGTCTCTGCCTGCCACTGCCGCAAGGCCATTTTCAGAAGCTGCCAGCGATCGCCCGTCAAGTGCCGATGCGGACGCAAACACACAGCAATGGGCGCCTTGTCCTTGGCGGGTAGAACAGGACGTGCTGACATCAGCCACACGGGATCGGCACCCTGTTGATGGGGAATGCCCCACTGCCGCAAGAGAGCCGCTGAGCCGGAATCGCGCACCGTGACCGCGAGACAACGCCGCAGAAGTGCCCGTGTCCACCAACGATAGAGGGGCGATCGCAGAGGGCCAATCCCCTGGGCCCAAGCAATGGTGCGACAGCCAAAGCGCTGTGCAAGGGTCATCAAACCAAGGTAATAGAGGGGACTGCGCCAACTGGTGACATCCTGAATTAGGCTCCCACCGCCCCAAATGAAGGCTTGGCTCTGTTGTAGGGTGCGTAGCACTTTTTGCCACTGGCGGCGATCGCAGGTAGCAACGCCATAGCGGGCTGCTGTGGCCGTAGGATTGCCGCTGAGGACGACCGGTGAAACGTGGGGCGGCAACTGTTCGAGGAGCGTTGCCAAGAGGGCTTCATCCCCAGCATTGCCATAGCCATAGTAGCCACAGAGAAAGACTTGACTCATACAACAGGCTCCACTAGTGGCACTGCCTGAAGAATCTGTTGAAGAACGTTGATCAAGGTGGGGGTGGGTTGAATGGCTGGCACCAAGGAAACGGCGTGGTGGGGATACCTGACTTGCAGCATTCCCAGTTGGCTGTGGACCTGATCAACGGTTTTGCCACCAAAAAGAAAGTAGCCATAAATTTTGCTCCTGGTATAGCCCTGAGCCATCCGCGTCTCAATCGCATGGTCTAAACTTCCGACTTCCGTCAGTAGCGCTGGACGCACACCACAGGTCTGACACAGGTTCTCAAACCAAGGGCGGACTTCAGACCGACGACTGCCGTGGCCAAGGAGAATATCGGCGGCTGCATCGGCGATCGCCCGTTGTAACCATGCTTGAAAAAGCGGCTGTTCCCCCAAGAAGGGAAGCAATTTGATAGGAAGCGCGGAGTCGGCTGCCGCGATCGCCAGCGGTAGATCCACCACCACATGGTTGCCCGGCAATAAAAAGAGGGGCAGGATCACCATCCCCTCAGCCCCCTGACGTTGAGCTTCCTGACTAAATTGGCGAATCTGCTCAGGCAGTGGCGCGCCTTCAAGGGTTCCCCAACCGACGATGCCCAGAGGGGTGAGTTGCTGGCACAGGAATGCCATCGCCTGCTGTGGCTCAGGGGCAGGACTGCCGTGGCTAATGAGAAAGTAGGCCATCATGAGGTAGCAAGGAAGCGCGATCGCCAAGTCTCACTCAAGAGTTCCTGTTGCGGAACCAAGACCTGTTCTCCAGAGGCCAACCACTTCACTTGCACCGTGCGATCCGCCGCTTCACTCTCGCCAATTACTAGACACACCGTAGCACCAACGCGATCGGCGCGTTTCACCTGCTTGCCAAAGGCACTGCCGCTGAGATCCACTTCTACCGTGTAGCCTTGATGCCGCAATTGCTGTGCCAAAATCAGGCCTTGGCGTTCGGCAGCTTCACCACGGGTCACCATATAAAGGTAGGGTTCATCCCGTGGTGGCAAGGGGCGATCGCGCAGGAGTAAAATCAATCGTTCCAGTCCCATCGCCCAACCAATGGCGGGAGTGGCGGGTCCGCCTAATTCCTCGACAAGGTGATCGTAGCGCCCCCCCCCACAGACGGTTCCCTCATTGCCCAAACTCAAATCCTGAAATTCAAAGGCGGTGTGGGTATAGTAGTCGAGGCCGCGCACAAGAGCAGGATTAATCTGGTAGTGGATGCCCAGATCCTGCAAGAGGGATTGCACCTGCTCAAAATGGTCGCGCGATCGCGGACTGAGATAATCCAACAGCCGAGGCGCTTCCTTGACAATGGCTTGGGTGCGGGGGTCTTTGCTATCGAGGATGCGGAGGGGATTGCGGTGCAGGCGTTCTTGGGAATCGGGATCTAACTCTGCTTTGTAGGGGGTGAGGTAATCCACCAAGGCCTGACGATATTCACTGCGATCCTCGCGATCGCCCACGGAGTTGAGCATCAGGGTTAACTCCTTCAATCCGAGGGCTTGCAAAATATCCAAGGCCACGGCAATGACTTCGGCATCGGCACGGGGATCGGCACTGCCTAAAACTTCCACCCCCAACTGGTGAAACTGGCGATAGCGACCGGATTGTGGCCGCTCGTAGCGAAACATGGGCCCTAGGTACCACAGACGTTGAACGCCGCCTTGGCTGTGCAAACCATGCTCAATATAGGCGCGCACCACCCCCGCCGTGCCCTCTGGCCGTAGCGTCAGCGACCGTTGACCGCGATCGCTAAAGGTGTACATTTCCTTACTGACAATATCGGTGGCTTCACCAATGCCCCGCTCAAACAGAGAGGTTTGCTCAAAAATGGGAGTGCAAATTTCGCGGTAGGCGGCGCGATCTAAAATCTGGTGAGCAATGGTTTCTAAATACTGCCAATAGACCCGCTCAGCGGGCAAAATATCGCGAGTTCCCCGTGGTGCTTGCAAACCCATGTGTGGTCAATGCGCAAATGAAACAGACGTATTATACCTGCCTAGCTTCCTAGTAACTTCTCCACCCGCTCTAGAACCTCGCGAATGTGCTTTAATTCCCCGAGAATTTCCTTGAGGAGATCATCGGTGGGATTGGGGGGCGTCGTCTTTAATTCCACTTGGAGGGTAGTAATGCCCATTACGTCACGGGCAAAGCGAGCCACTTCATTGGGGTGAAACAGCAGCGGTTCACGACGGCTTTTGCGATGCTCTGGATTGAGACGTTGGGGATCAAAGGGGGGATTAATGGTTTCATTATTGGTATTGACATAACGATAAATAGACGCACGGGAGCGGCGGAGAGTTTGCTGCACCTGATCAATGGTCATTAACTCATCCCCCCCCGTAGGATAGGAAGAACGCTGCATTGAGAATGGCCAAACGGTAATGTTGCTATCAAACTTATTTTACTGTAAGGATGTAGCGATCAACCCGTCAAGTTTTCATGCTAATTCCTTCGGCGTTGGGCGGCAAGGGGCGTTGTTGCTGTGCCAACAGGCCGCTAGCAAATGAGAGTGCCATCGCCGAGCGATCGCCCCCCGCTAAATCCGCAAGGGCTTGGACACGTGCCTCATCGCTTAAGTATTGCACACGAATTACCGTTGTGGCGGTACTGGGGTCAATGTCCTTTTGCACCAAATAGTGGTGATCAGCCGCTGCCGCAATCAAGGATTGATGGGTAACGCACAACACCTGATGGGTTTGCCCCAATCGGCTTAAACTCTCGGCGATCGCCCCGGCGACGCGGCCGGAGACCCCGACATCAATTTCATCAAAAATCAACGTTTTCGGTGTTTGCTGTGTCGTCAAGCAGGTCTCCAACGCCAGTAAAAATCGACTCATTTCACCGCCAGAGGCAATCTCCCCGAGGGGTTGCAGGGGTTGACCGGGGTTGGCACTCCAGAGAAAGGTAATCTCATCACTGCCGCTACTACTGGCTTCCGTGGTCGTTAACTGCACCGTAAAACGGGCTTGGGGAAGTCCAAGGGGGCAAAGGTGGGTCAGGAGGTCTTGTTCTAGGCGTTCGGCTGCCTTTTGCCGCAATTCATGGAGGTGCTCGCTGGCCTGCTCAAGGACTTGCCGCAGTTGGGCAACTTCTGCTTCTAGGTGCTCTTGGCTAGTAGAGGCATCCCTGAGGGCAGCTAATTCTGCTTGGATGCGATCGCGATAGGCAATGACACTGGCCAAATCAGGACCATACTTGCGACACAGGCGTTGTAATTGGTGAATGCGCTGACCTAGGGCATCGAGTGTGGCTGGATCGGCATCGAGGCGATCAGCATAACTGCGCAGTTGGCGAGCGGCTTCTTCGGTGTGGGCGATCGCCCCCTCTAACAATTCGCTCATCGGCTGAAGCGCTGGATCCCAGTCGGCAATGGATTGCAGTGCCCCTTGGGCTTGGGCTAGTAACGTCACCACACTGGGTTCCCCTTCGTAGAGGAGGTGATAGGCCTGTTGGCTTTGGCTTTGCAGTTCCTGTACATGGCTGAGGCGTTGGTAGTCCTGTTGCAATTGGGTTAGTTCTGCAGGGTCTTCTAGGGCAGCCGGCAGCAGTTCTTGGAGTTGAAAGTGCAGTAAGTCGAGTCGCTGGAGCCGTTGCTGTTCCTGAGCGGCAAAATCCTGCAATTCCCGTTGCCGTTGTTGCCATGCCCGATAAGCGTCTGCCACCCGTTGCCGCTGGGTCATTAAGGCCTCGCCCCCATAGCGATCGAGCCAATCCCGCTGTTGAGAGGTGCTGGCCAGTTGTACTGCCTGTCCCTGAGCTGTCAGGCGCACAAGGTGCCGCCGCAATTCCTGAAGTTGTTGGCGATTCACGAGCACACCATTGACGCGGCTGCGACTGCGAAAGGTCTCCCCCTTGAGACTAAACTCGCGGCTACAAATTACCTCATCCCCTTCAGCATCAATTTCTAGGGTGGCCAGCCAGTCTCTCACTGGGGGGGTCAGGGTGAAAATGGCTTCGATACAGCCTTGCTCTGTCCCCGATCGCAATTGCCGTGCCGAGAGCTTCCCCCCAAGGAGGGCATCAATAGCATCGAGGAGGATTGACTTGCCTGCCCCAGTTTCCCCCGTGAGGACATTTAACCCCGGCTGAAAGGTCACCTCTAGCTCCGCAACGAGGGCAAAGTTCTGAATCCGCAGCGTTTGTAGCATTGTGGCTCCACTAGAGCAACGGTTCTAGGGCCATCCTTGAGAAAAGGGCGGTGACCCACTTTTGGGATCGTGCGACTTGATTTTGTACCGCTGATTAGCCTACATAGTATGAAGGTAACATTTTGCAACAATGTGAGGAGCGACCGCGCGGATGATCACGGAGGCAGCGATCTCGGCCACGGTTCCCAAGGAATTTTTAGGTCCCCCAGTGGGCTTTAATCCCACCTTAGTGATGTTTTTTGCCGCATTTGCGATCGCCATTCTATCCACTTGGGGCTACTTTCAGGGTCACTGGCCGGGCTGGGTCTCATTTGTGGCCAATATGCTGGCCTTGCACCTCATGGGCACAGTGATCCACGATGCCTCCCACAATGTTGCCCACAGTAACCGCATCATGAATGCGATCATGGGTCATGGCAGTGCCCTCATGTTGGGGTTTGTTTTCCCGGTCTTTACCCGCGTGCACATGCAGCACCATGCCCATGTCAATGATCCGGAAAACGATCCCGACCATTACGTTTCCAAGGGGGGACCGCTGTGGCTGATTGCACCTCGCTTTTTCTACCATGAGGTGTTCTTTTTTAAGCGGCAGCTTTGGCGGAAGTACGAACTCCTCGAGTGGTTTCTCAGTCGCTTGACGCTGGTGGGCATTGTCACCTTTGCGGCGTTTAATGGTTATTTAGACTACGTGCTCAACTATTGGTTTTTGCCCGCTGGGGTGGTGGGTCTGATGTTGGGGCTATTTTTTGACTATTTTCCCCATCGTCCCCATACTGAGCGCGATCGCTGGCACAATGCGCGGGTCTATCCCAGCCGCCTCCTAAACATTCTCATTTTTGGCCAAAATTATCACCTCATCCACCATCTCTGGCCGAATATCCCTTGGTACAAAGTGCAGCCAGCCTACTACGCCGTCAAACCCCTCCTCGATGCCCACGGCTGCAAACAAACCCTTGGTATATTGGAACCAGGGAATTTCTTGCCCTTTCTCTATGATGCTTTGGTGGGTTTGCATTTCCATCGCCCTCGTTCTTCCTGAGGTGAATCCCCGGTATGGTGACTGACGCTGCGGGCGATCGCCCCCCTGTGGTGGCGGTTGAGAACTTACAAAAGTCCTACCGTAGCGGATTTTGGCTGCGGACAGTGCTCACGCCCCTCAAGTCCGTTTCGCTGCAAGTGCACCAAGGGGAAACCTTTGGCCTGCTGGGGCCTAATGGTGCCGGTAAAACCACCCTACTGAAGATTCTCTTGGGGCTGGTGCAACCCAGTGCCGGTCAGGGTACGCTGTTGGGACATCCCTTGGGCGATCGCGCCGTGCGACAGCGGATTGGTTACCTGCCTGAAAACCCCTACTTTTACGACTATTTAACCGCTTGGGAGTTCCTAGAGTTTACGGCAGGACTCTTTGGCCTCAGTGCTGCCACCCGCAAGGAACGCATTCCTCTACTGTTGGAAATGGTGGGCCTCAACCTCAAGGATGCCCGCAAAAAGCAAATGCGCCGCTACTCGAAGGGGATGGTGCAGCGGGTGGGGTTGGCGCAGGCCCTGATTAACGATCCTGAAGTGGTCTTTTTGGACGAACCCATGTCCGGTCTCGACCCCCTTGGCCGCTACCAAATTCGCGAGATCATTCTTTCCTTAAAACAGCAGGGCAAGACCATCTTCTTTAATAGCCATGTCTTGGCGGATGTCGAGGCCATTTGCGATCGCATTGGCATTTTGGCGCAAGGGCAACTGATTTGCGCAGGCGGTGTGGATGAACTCCTTGGCAGTAGCGAAGCTTACCATGTGGTGGGCAAAGGGGGTCATGTGGATGGCCTTCAGGAATGGCTCTATTCCTTAGAAATTCAGGGCGATCGCTGGCAAGGAGTGATCAAAATTCCCCTACAACGCTTTCTCACCCTTGTTGAAGAAATGGGGGGCAAAATCCTCCAACTGCGCCTTGCTCGCCCCACCCTAGAAGAGTTTTTTGTGGAACAACTGCGCCAACAGGGGATTCAAGTGACCCATTAGGGATGCAATCCCTCTGAAGTTCTCGTTACAAAAGGTCATCATCGATGCTGAACTGGCGCCGTTTTCTCTGGTTGAGTTGCTTGGCCGCTCTTTTAGTGGTTGCCTGCGGTACCTCTGCCTCTTCTGTGGCCACTGATGCCCTCAGCCAGAAAATTGAGCAGTTGCGACAGGCGCCCCTTACTGTCGTCGTTGAGGATGCCCAAGGCCGTCCGATTCCCAATGCCCGCGTCCAACTGGTGCAGCAAAGCCACGCCTTCCCCTTTGGTGTTGCCCTCGACACGGAGATGTTTCGCCCCAGCCCACCCCCGGCGGCCCCTTGGTACAAGCAGACGGCTCAGACAAACTTCAATGCTGCCGTCCATGAAAATGCCCTCAAATGGTATCAATTGGAGCCAGAGCAGGGCAAGCTGGACTTTACCATGGCTGACACTATCTTCAACTGGGTGCAGGCGCAGGGCTGGCCAATGCGGGGGCATACTCTCTTTTGGGAAGTGGAGCAGTTTAATCCCCCTTGGTTGAAGGCGCTACCACCGGAGCAATTGCGCGCAGCGGTGAAAAATCATGCCATTACCGTCTGTCGCCACTATCGCGGTCGCATCAATGAGTTTGATGTCAATAATGAAATGCTCCATGGCAATTTTTTTCGTAGTCGTCTCGGTGAGGGCATTGTCAAGGAGATGTTTGAATGGTGCCGTGAGGGCAATCCCAATGCGATTCTCTATGTCAATGACTACGGCATCATTGAGGGCGATCGCCTGAACGACTATGTTGAGCAGATTCGGAGTCTCTTGGCGCAAGGGGTTCCCATTGGCGGTATTGGTATTCAAGCCCATCTGGAATATCCCTTGGATGAGGCCAAAATGCAGCGTGCCCTTGATACCCTTGCCCAGTTCAATCTGCCCTTGAAAATTACGGAAGTGAGTGTGAGTTTGGCGGACGAACAACAACAAGCCCAGACCCTGCGCCAGATTTACCGCATTGGTTTTGCCCACCCCGCAGTGCAGGAAATTTTACTTTGGGGCTTTTGGGCGGGGAACCATTGGCGTCCCCAAGCCGGACTCTATCGCCAAGACTTTTCCGCCAAGCCAGCGGCGATCGCCTACCGTAAACTCCTTTTTGAGGACTGGTGGACAAGGGTGACTGGTCAAACCAATGCCCAAGGCCAATGGCAAGGACGCGGCTACCTTGGTCGCTATCGTTTAACAGTGACAGCCCAAGGCCAAACCCGCACACAGGAGTTGACCCTGCCCCAAGGGGGGACAACCGTCACCGTTCGGCTGTCAGCCTAGCCCCGCATCGCCGCCATCAAAAGGGACAGCCAACCCAAGGGATTGCCGCCAGCGTAAATGTCTATGACCGCCTGAGCCAGTTGGGGTAGGCTGCGATGGCCGTAGAACCAAGGGGGCGTCACCGGTAAATGGAAGGGAACCCGCACCACAGCTTTTTCGGGATAGTCAAACAGGAAGCTATTGTGCACCACGCCCACCCCAGAGCCAATCGCCGCCGGTGTATGTCCGGGAAAGGCCCCCCAAGGGGTACAGCCCAACCCATAGGCTAAGGAAACCCAGGCATTGATGGCAATGGAACCGTAGCGCAGTTGGGCGATCGCCTGCTCCAGCGCTTCTGCATGGCTGGCCTCAGTACGCGGATCAATGATTAGACTACAGCCGAGGGTACCCCAAAGTCGCTCATTGACAAAGGGTACAGCAGTGGCGAGGTAGGCGGCAGCATCACTCACGGGCAATTGCACCTCGGCCAACAGACCACAAAAGACCTCTTCTTGGAAAATGCGGGGATTGGCCGTCGGGGTGAGGCCTTCAATCAGGGTCCAAGGAATCGTGCCTTCGACAGCGGGACTCAGCACCGTGGCTTGGGGATAATCCGCTAGAAACGACTCATAGCGGGCGATCGCCCCCGGATAGTAGGCAGGGCGGGGCGGAATCGCTTGCAGTTGTGCCTTCAGGGCATTGAGGAATGCTTCTCGCTGGGGCCATCCGGCAGCCGTGACGAGGATTTGCGCCCCAATGCAGTTAAAGCTGGCGTTATGGACAAGGGCACTGGCCACTTGGCGGGCTTGGTAGGTCAGTTCTGCGGCTGTCCATTCCCCGGGAACGATCAACAGGGGAGTGACATTTCCCAATTCCGCCGTCACGGGTTTGGTTAGCTTGCGTTGTTGGCGGGCTTTGCGAATGGCCTGCTCCGCCGCCGTTTCTCCCCAAACAAGGCGATTATAGGTGTGGTGGGAACCGGTAATGTGAATGTGCTGCGTCAACGGATGATGGCAGAGGGCTTCCCCTAGGGCGGCATCTCCTTCCACAATCTCAAGGAAACCCGCCTCAATCAAGGGCGCACAAATCTTGCGAAAACAGTCCGTTAAGGGCGCCAAGAGGGGATTCATCTTCAGCAGTGCCACTCGATTGGCCGCCACCAGTTGATAGAGGGCATCCGCCAAGCACAATGATGTGGTGTTGCCAGCCCCCAGCACCACAGCAACTCCCGGCGGCGGTGGGTTACGGTAGGCACTGCCCTGACTGGTGGGTTGATCGGCTTGCAGCCAAACTTCGGCGTTCACCCCAAACCACAATAGCCGCTCTTGCCAATTGCGCGGCAGAATGTCAGCGATCGCCTGACCGGTGGGGGCGGTTCGCCAGCGGGGCACTGGGGGGGCGGCTTCGTGACGCAGGGCATAGAGATAGTGATCCAACTGGAGAATGAGTCCCAAAGGGCCTGTTGTCCACTCTTCCCCTGCCCAAACCCCTTGGGGATCAATGCCTTTGATTTGACAGGCCAAGTTCACCCATTCTGTAGCATGGCGACGGGCAAGGGTCTTCATCGCTTGGAGATAGCCCATGCGCTCTCGTGGTGCGAGGGATTGCCAGCGGCTGGCCTGCTGATGGAGACGTTCAAGTTCGGGAATTGTGGCTGTTGAGAGTGTCATAGCAGTTGGTTGCGTTGCTCCTGTGGGCATTAGTTAACAGCGGTGCCGGTTCTGGGCGTGCTGTTGTGCTCAATACTCCTCTGCCAAGAAACTCAATCGCGATCGCCAGCCCGCTGCGCTACATTAAAAAATTATGAACGATGCAAGGGAGGTAAGGCGTGATTCGTCCCGAGAGCGAAGTCATTTTAGAAGTGAGAGACTTGACGGCCAGTGTGGAGGACACCCCCATTCTCAAGGGCCTGAACTTGACGATTCGCGCGGGAGAAATCCATGCCATCATGGGGCCTAATGGCTCCGGCAAAAGCACCTTCTCCAAAATTCTCGCGGGTCATCCCGACTACACTGTAACCGGTGGCGAAGTGCTCTACAAAGGCAAAAATCTCTTGGACTTACCCCCTGAAGAGCGTGCCCGTGAAGGCGTCTTTCTGGCGTTTCAATACCCCCTTGAAATTCCGGGGGTGAGCAATCTCGACTTTTTGCGGGTGGCCTACAACGCCAAGCGTAAGCACCAAGGCCTCGACGAACTGGATGCCTTTGACTTTGATGATCTGGTGCGGCAGAAAATTGAACTGGTGAAGCTAGATGAAGGCTTCCTCAATCGCGGGGTAAATGAGGGTTTCTCTGGCGGTGAGAAAAAGCGCAACGAAATTCTGCAAATGGCACTCCTGGAGCCAACCCTTGCCATTCTTGATGAAACTGACTCTGGTCTTGATATTGATGCCTTGCGCATTGTTGCCAATGGCGTCAACCAACTTACTCGCCCCGATAACTGCATTCTCCTGATTACCCATTATCAACGGCTGCTGGACTACATCGTGCCCGACTATGTCCATGTGATGGAGGGGGGACGGATTATCCTCACTGGTTCGAAGGAACTGGCACTCGAACTCGAAGCACGGGGCTATGACTGGGTTCGTGAAGAGGAGGGGGCTGTATCATGACCATTACAGTCAACGCCAATTCTGATCAAGCGGATCTGCCCAAGGCCAGTCGCACGAATGAACTCAATGACCTATTAAACCTCGCACCGCCCCCGCGCCATGCTGAGTTGGAAGCACTCCGCCAAGCAGCCCGCGATCGCCTCCATGAGCAAACGTTGCCTACCCCCCGTGATGAGGACTGGCGCTTTACAGATTTATCGGCTTTACGTGCGCGAACCTTCCAAGCACCCATTGCCCCCCTCAATCCGGAAATTGTTGCCGAAGTGCGGCATCTGCTGTGCGAGCGCAGTTTTCCAACCGTTGCGCAAATTGTTCTGATTGATGGCTATTTTTGCGGAGAACTCTCCCGTGTGAATGCCGCTGGGGTTGAGCTATTGCCCCCTTCCCTGCCAGCGATCGCGCCGCCAGAGGTCTTTAGTGATCTCAATACAGCCATGCTGGCTGATCGCGTTTGCCTGCGTCTCACGGGGTCTCTGCCGGAACCAGTGGAAGTGTTTTGTGTCAGTAGTCGGCAGCAGCAGAGCGTTGTTTCACCCCGCCTCTCGGTTGAAGTGGCTGCCCACGGTCAAGCTACCCTGATTGAACGCTTTTTGTCCCTAACAGGCGATCAACAGTTTACCAACAGTGTCACGGAACTCTCCCTAGAGGTCAGTGCCCGCCTGCGCCATGTGCGAATTCAACACCAATCACCAACAGCGATTCACATTGGCTGTACAGCGGTGTGCCAAGCCCAAGACAGTGACTACGAGGGGCACGCCATTGATTTGGGGGGATGCTTGAGCCGCCACAATTGGCAGGTGCAGATCCAAGGTAGTGGCAGCCAGACAATTCTCAAAGGACTGGCGATCGCCATGGATAGCCAAATTATGGATACCCACTCGGCAGTGTTCTTTAATGCTCCCCATAGCGGCAGTGAACAGATTCACAAGTGCATTCTTGGCGATCGCGCCCACGGTATTTTTAATGGTCGCGTTGTTGTGCCCCAAGTAGCGCAGCTCACGGATGCTAGCCAACTCAATCGCACGCTGCTACTGTCCGACAAAGCCCGCGTGGATACCAAGCCCCAACTGGAAATTGTGGCTGACAACGTCAAATGCTCCCACGGTGCCACTGTCAGTCAACTGGCGGCAGAGGATATCTTCTATCTGCGCAGTCGTGGCCTTGATGAGCGCCAAGCGCGGGATTTACTGGTGAAGGCCTTTGCCCTTGAGCAACTGGTGGAGATTGAGCCAGACCCCCTGCGGCAGGAAATTGAAGAAGCGCTCTTGGCTAAATTACATTAAAACTGGTCTTTCTCTGTTGCGGGGTTAGCATTTCCCTAGGAGAATCAAGTGGCGATCTCGCCCCCAACATAGCCGTTGCTGCTGTACTAGTCGGTGGAGCAAGCGAGTTACAGTAACGCGGCTGATGCCTGTGTAGTGGGATAGTTGAGTATGGGTGAGCCGCACAGACAAGCGAACACCAGTGGATGTTTTAATGCCAATCATTTGAGCTAGCACAACTAACACTGCATACAATCGCTCTAAAGCACTGGGATAATGAACTGCCTTCAAAAAGAGATCACTATATTGCTGTCGATACTGCTGTCCTTGACAAATAAGTTCTTGCAAATCGGAAGACTGACGTAGCTCAGGGGATGTGAACGAAAGGAGGCGACTTGGGCTGAGGGCTTGTATTTCGTAACAAAGATGAGAGGAGCCGCAAACTGTCATTCCTGTGGTACCCAGTCCAACAAAGCAAAGATTACCGTCGCTGTCTACAAGATTAATCTCAAGGATGCCTGTTTGAATGAACCAAATGCGGTCGTGGAGTATAAGAGACGCCTTGGGGGATAGTTCAGAAACTTGGTAACTCTTACCTCTACTCGTGTAGAGATTAACTAGTGAGTTCAGAAGAACTGCCATTGCTGAAATACCAAAAGGTAATGATTATCATTATTAGTAACAGAGGCAACCCATCACTTACCCTGATTCAATGAGTTGCCCCAAAACCTCTAAAAGACCTATAGACCGAATTCTTTCTTGAGCTGCGTTACCCACTGCTGAATTCGTTGATCCGTCAGATCGGACTGGTTATCTTCGTCAATGAGCAGTCCCACAAACTGATCTCCCCGCAGCGCTTGGGATTCGTTGAATTCGTAGCCCGTAGTTGGCCAGTACCCTATGGTTACTCCACCGCGTTCACTGATTTTAGCCTCAAGAATACCAATGGCATCGCCAAAGTTATCGGGGTAGCCCACTTGATCCCCTGCACCAAAATAGGCAACCTTTTTGCCACTAAAATCAATGCTATCTAGCTCATCGTAAAAGCCATCCCAGTCAGCTTGGAGTTCCCCAACATTCCACGTGGGACAGCCGATAATTAGGCGATCGTAGGCCTCAAAGTCAGTAGGGTCGGCTGATGCAATATCGTAAAGTTGAACAGCGGCTATCTCGGCAAAAGCCGCTTGAATCTTTTCTGCAATCATTTGGGTGTTGCCTGTTTGGGTGCCGTAAAACAAGCCAATTGTTGCCATGGATAACATCCTCGTAACTGCTGTTGCATAGCGTTCTCCTAGGATGTTCTGAGGCGATCGGCAGACATTAGGAAGAACAAGAAGGTAATGTCCTCCTTTGCTTATTATTGCAAATTTATCTCAAATACGGCTCTTTTCTACCAAAATTCGCCGCAGTGCTCTGCCTATACCGCAAAGCGCTTAGGTAGTGGTGTAGGCCGTAGGCCGTGCGAAGCGGCGGCAGTCACTCAATCTCAGATGGTTGCTGGATAGATTGAGCTAGCACCGAAAATCGGGCGCGACTAATAGCTATCATCCACTCATGATCACCCTGACGTACGAGTACAAACTCAAACTAACCCAGCAGCAGGCCAAGCAGATCGACCACGATCTAGAAGTGTGTCGCCGAGTAATGATGCGCTGAGGGAACGCAAAGACTGGATTGCTTCGCGCAAATGTCTGGTTAACGCTTGCTCTGTGCATAGCGAGTACATCATCTCAGCGGATGCCCCCTATCCCAGCTTCAACGTGCAGTGCCAACGATTGACTCAAGCAAGGCAGACCAACCCTGATTTAGTGTCAGTTAACGCCCAAGCATTGCAGCAAGTCTTGAAGCGGCTAGACCAAGCGTTTGAGCGACGGCAGAAGTTGGGAGCCGGGTTTCCACGGTTCAAGAAACCTGGCCAGATGCGGTCATACGTTTTCCCCCAACTCGGCAAGCAACCATTGGCACCCGGACGAGTCAAGTTACCGAGTCTGGGCTGGGTGGCTATTCGTCAGTCTCGGCCTTACCCAGAGGGGTTTACCGCTAAGCAAGCGAGGGTGCTCAAACGCGCCTCTGGTTATTACCTGCTGCTGACGTTTCAGGCTGATATTGCCATCCCAGAGCCGCCATTGGGGGGTCATGTGGTTGGCGTCGATGTTGGCTTGGAATACTTTCTCTCCACCTCGGATGGGCTTCAACTCGCACGACCCAAGTTTTTCGTAGAGATGCAACGCAAGCTTCAATTGCTGCAACGCAGACTGAAGCGAAAACAGATTGGGTCAGCCAACTGGAAGAAGATTCAACGGAAGGTGGCGAAGCTGCATGAACAGATTGCCCGCACCCGCAGGGACTTTCACTTCAAGGTTGCCCACCAGCTTTGCGATTCCGCTGACGTGATTGTGGTTGAGGATTTGAATCTGATTGGCCTCAGTCGTGGGACTCTGGGCAAGCACATGCTGGATGCGGGTCATGGGCAATTCCTGAACGCGGTGTTGCCTTGGGTGGCCTGCAAGCGTGGCAAGGCGGTTGTCAAGGAGAAAGCAGCGGGCACCTCTCAAGAGTGTCCCAACTGTGGCGAAGCAGTCCGCAAAACGCTATCACTCCGTTGGCATGAGTATCCCTGTGGCTGTTCAATGCCTAGGGATATCGCCGCTGCATTCGTGTTGCGGAATCGATTGGCGGTGGGGCGCACCGTCTTGAAAACGCCCCTAGAGAGGTTCTGGCGGGGATGACTTTCGGGTCATCTAGTCAAGATTCTGTGAACGGGGAATCTCCTGCTATACGCCTAGCGTTAGCGGGATGAGCGTCAAAAAACCGCTAAAAAGCTTTTGTCTCAAGGGAAGCACATAGTAAGCGAAATTTCGAGGCGACTTGCCCTACCGCTGAGTTTTATGTCGAGATCAACGGCTCATCAACTATAACCGACGGTTGCCACTGGTAGCGCCTCAAGTTAATGCGATCGCCCTCCTCAAAAATAATCTCCTCTGCCTCTAGGCGCCAGCGCTGTAATTCATCCGTCCCTTGGCGTTGGGGCGCGTAGGAAATTTTGCCTTGGGCATTGACCACCCGATGCCACGGAATGTCAGAATTCGGTGCCACTTGATAAAGGGCATAGCCCACGTAGCGCGCATGCCGTGGCCAACCACACAGGGCGGCAATTTGGCCATAGGTAGCGACATATCCTACGGGGATTTGCTTCACCAGCCAATAAATTTTTTGTTGAAAGGTCAGCGCCTGCGTGTCTGTCTTCATAAGATTTCACATTTTAAGGCACATTCAACCCCTGTAAATCCGTATTCCTACGGAGGGAAGCATCAAAACGAACCACTTAGATTAAACATTAAGGGCGGTAACAGGATTACTAAATTCAATTAAGAACAACTGCCCCCGAAAAGATAAATCGGTCATGATTTAAGCAGCAGCAATGCTGAAGCAGGGGAGGGTGGAATTCTTTGCTTTGTGTTTAACCATGATGTGTTTCTAATCTAATTGCTTTTTGCTGAATGATTACCTCTATGCTTTTTTAACTTGAGTTTCCGATTGTCTTTGTCGATATTCTTGACCCTATTTGATGGAGTCGCCCTATGACCATGACCAGTTCCCGACCCCAAGCCACCGCTGGCGATCGCTACGGTGTTAACCATCTCCTGCGCAAAAAATACCCGAAACGCCACCATCACTACGCTTTTTGGGACTTCTTTCAATTCGATAGCGATCGCGGTACCTATACCGATTGGAACAATGCCCGTAACCTCCTAGTCACCGAAGACTTCATCATTGGCCTCATTGAAGGCCTTGAAGAGGAAGTTGGCCCTGCTTCCAGCGTCGTCATGTACAAAATTGGTGAAGAATGGGGACGCCGTGATGCCCGCTTTTTCCAAGAGTGGTTTCCCACGGAATATGGCTATGAGCAGGGGATCAAGCAAATGCGGCTCCCCTATGTCCTCGAAGCTTGGTGGTGGCCCTGCACAACCCAAGGCTGGGGCAACTGGGAAGTGGATCTCAGCGAGCAAAAACACGGCTTCATGTTTATCAATATCTTTGACTCTGTTGTGGCGCGTACCTTAGGGGACGTTGGCCGACCTGTGTGCCACCTCTACGCAGGACTCTTTGCCGGTTTCTTTAGTGGCCTGATTCAAAAAGAACTCAGTTGTATTGAAATCCAGTGCTACGCTATGGGAGAAACCTACTGCAAGTTCCTTCTCGGTAAGCAGGATCGCATTGATGCCGCTGCCTTCTGGCAAAACGAAGGAGCCTCCGCCAAAGATATTGAAAAACGGCTCCGCAGTGGAGAACTGGTCTATGAAAAACCTAAACGGTAATTGGCAACAGCAAGCCGTTGCTGAATTCTTTGAGGAACTGAACTGGCTGGGCTTGGTGCGCCCGCAGTCGGTGGCGGAAGCTGTGGTACTCAATTGGCAATCCCTGAAAGTTGGCGAATTTTGGCAGCGGGTCAATTGGCTGGGTCTTGAGGTCAAAGGGGCGATCGCCCCCACGAGTCCCACAGAATGGCCCAGCTACCGCGTCAAGGACTTCTTTGGTCACATGAACTGGGAAGGGATTGGGGTCATCTTGCCTGCGATCTCACCCCCGCCAGCGGAGGAAATGGCGGCTCCCCCCGTTGCTGCCCCTGCCACCCCTTGGGCTGCTTGGTCAGTAGAAACCTTCTTCCGCCAACTCAATTGGGAAGGGCGTCCGGATCAGGCCATTTCCCTCGAGCCGAGTCTGTGCCTCTGGCGCCTATCGGTCAAAGACTTCTGTGCCAGTCTGCCTTGGGCAGGTCAACCCGTGATTGCCCAAGTGAGCAAAGTAGAAGCGCCGCCCCCTGTCCCCGTCGAACCCGAAGTCACCCTCTCAGACTTATCAAACCTGTTTTAGGAGACCCCTATGCACACCGAGTTAATGAATCTCTACTACAAAGCCGAAGAAAACTACCTCAGCAATGTGGACATCAAAGTCTTCCGCCACCACATCGAGTCACTCCAGCAGCGGTTGAGTACCTATGAATTTCTGCGGGATCATGAAATTGAAATCTTTCAGCCCGTGGCCGACGCCCTGCAAAAGAAATACCCCACCGAAAATCCCCAAACCCTTGAGCAAGTATTGCGTCAAGCGATCGCCCTACTACGCTATGCCGCCATGGCAATGCTGCTGAATAACCCCGAGTTTTTGCAGCATCGGCTCCTCGAGTGGCTCACGGAAGTGGTCAGCGCCCACCAAACCCAAACCCTATGGAGCAGTTGCCATGAGCTTCTCAGTGCCCGCCTCAAGGAAATGCTTACTGACGCCGAGCAGGACTTAATTTTACCGCTGTTGGATCACGCCCAAGCGACCCTTGTGGGCTTGCCAGCGGTGGTCTCTGTCCACGCCTAGGTTAGGGTTGGAAGTCTGCTGAACGTGCTTGTTATGCCTACGAATGAGGATGTCCTATGATCTCCGTTGCTGATTTGGTCAAAGACCCCGTCATCCCCGGCAATTACTACGCTGCCGATGCCTATGTGCAGGGGGATTTTGAAGCGGGTCTGATTGAAAACCGCAAAGGTGCCCGTCTGATTGCCCTACCCGATATTTTGCTTCAAGCCATCTATGCCGGTCTCGATCAAGAAGTGGGGCAAGCCTGTGGGGTCGTGCTTTTTAACTGTGGTCGCTGGTGGGGTAAGAACTTTTATCGCCGCTTTGTCGAGGATGTCAGTGAGTACTATCGCCGTCCCCTTGCGGAAATGGAAATGGTGGAGTTTCTCCAGTGCCTCAAGGAATGCTGGAAGACCCACGGTTGGGGCACGATTGATCTCGATGTCAGCTTCTACCAACAGGGCTTTTTGGTGGTGAAAACGTGGGACTCCCCCTTTGCGGCGGCGGCTCCCAAAAATACGGGTCAGCCCCAATGCGCTGCTGAAGCGGGGATTTTAGAATCCTTCTTTAGCCAACTGACCGGTCGCGATCTCCACTGTGTGCAAACCGCCTGTGAAACCCTAGGGGCAACCAGTAACCTCTTTGTCTTGGGCTTGCGGGAGCGGGTCGAACCAGCCAAGGCTTGGCTGCAAGAGGGACAGGATCATGACACGATTATGGAGCGGCTATGTCGCGCTCAAGCCGCTTGAGTATGATCCTAAAGTAACTCTCTATGCGTCATTAAAAGGAGAAAAGAGCAGTGGCCAAAGTTGTCAAACTTGAACCCATCTCGCGGGAAACCACGATTAATACCAATGACAATTTGCTGTCTGCTCTATTGGACTCTGAACTCCATGTGCTCAAGGAGTGTGGCGGGCGCGGGATGTGTGCCACCTGCCATGTCTATATCAAAGAGGGGATGGAGAGCCTCTCCCCGATCAATAAGCGTGAGCAACGCACCCTTGAGGTGATTACAACAGCGAATGCCACCTCTCGCTTGGCCTGTCAGGCACGGGTACTGGGGTCGGGGGTGGTGGTGGAGCTACCCTCAGGGATGTATGTCAACGCGGTTGAAGATATTGAGTCTTTGATTGGGCGGCGGGCTGAGCAGGATATTTTGCACCCCCTCGATGGCCGCGTCTTGGTGGAGGCGGGCAAGCTGATTACCCGCACGATGATTACACAGTTGAAAGATACCCAAGTGCAGGTGGGGCAATATCTCGCCAATACGTCGGATGCCTAACCAACCATTTCATTTTCATCCTCAGGGAGGCACCATTTATGGAAGACCGTAGTTTGAATTCCCATGACACGCCATCTCGCAGGGGGCTAGCACCCCTAGAATGGGGCGCAACAGGGTTAACGGTTGTGTTGTCAGTGGCGGCGGCTGCGACCCAACAGGCCATTTTGACAGCGATCGCCCCTTTGCCCCTTTCGTTGGCGGTGGGCTTAAACTTAGTGAGCCGTAAAAAACTAGATGACCAGTTCCAAGCCTTTGTGCAGCAACAGGAGACCAAAATTGCTGAACTAGTGGCCTCCCAAGGGCAGCAGCAGTCAGAGTTGGGCAGCCTTACCCTTGCCCTGAGTCAGGTGCGCGATCGCCTTGAGGATGTGCAGAAACAGGTCATGCAACTCAACCAAGGGGCACGGGATCTCCACGACTACACCCGCATTCTTGACACCGAGCAAAAACAAATTGAAGAAGTGCTGGATTGCTTGCGGGAAATCGAGAAAAATACCCAAGTGATCCAAGTGGATCCCAGCCATGCCAAGGCCTACTACAATCGCGGTCTGACCCATCAGCGTCTAGGGGATGCCGAAGCGGCGATTCTCGACTACTCCGAAGCCATTCGCATTAATGAGAACTATGCTAAGGCCTACCACAATCGCGGTGTTGCCCGCTCCACCCTTGGCGATCGCAAGGGAGCAGTAGAGGATTTGCGCACAGCGGCGAGGCTGTTCTTTGAACAAGGGGACATTAGCAGTTATCAGCGGGCACGGGATCTGGCCAAGCGTATCCATGAAGTGGGGAGTATTGAACAGGACAATAAAGAGGTGCCCTTAGAAATCCTCTTCTCCTAGGGGACAATTCATTTTGCTGCTGACTCTGCATTGACAGGGGCGAGATCCCGAATCATTCTGAGAAATGTTTTTCGTTGATGGTTGAGGCTCATTGTTGGCCACGGCTCGTGCTGCCCAAACCTCCCGTTACCGACTGGTGGATCTAGCCGGTCAAGGCCAGTACGGACAAGTTTATCTGGCGGTCAATCGCGAGTCGGGTGACCTTGTGGCAATTAAGGTGCTCAACGAGCGGCAATTGCTGACCCGTGGCTTTTTGCGGGAATTGAATTTTCTCCTGACGCTTCAGCATCCCCATGTGGTGGGCTGTCAGGCGATTGACTATATTCGCGTGCACCATAGCCCCCAAGTGAGCCGCAGTTTGGTAATGGACTATTGTGCCGGGGGGACATTGCGATCGCTCCTAGAGCAAGAACAGGCCTTACCCCTGACCACTGCTTTGCGCCTCATATTGGATGTGCTGGCAGCCTTGGCCTATGCCCATCATCGCGGCATTCTCCACTGCGATCTCAAACCGGAAAATATCCTGCTGGAGGTGACTGCTACGGGCTGGCAGGCAAAGGTGTCCGATTTTGGTGTCGCACGCCTCATTGAGGATGTCAAGGGCAGCGGTCAAACGGGATCCCCTGCCTATATGGCGCCGGAGCGTTTCTATGGTCAGACGATGCCCGCTTCGGATCTCTATGCAGTGGGGATTCTGATGTACGAGATGATCGTTGGCGATCGCCCCTTCCACGGCACACCTGCTGAACTCATGGCTGCCCACCTCAGCCGACCCTATACCCTGCCTGAGGGACTGCCCTTTCTGGTGCGGAGCATTATTGCTAAAGCGTTGGATAAACTCCCGCAGCGCCGCTATAAAAGTGCAGCGGAAATGACGATGGCGGTGCAACTAGCCCTAGAGGTGATCGAAGCAGAGCGTCACGAGCAGCCGCTACTGTTTTCGAGGTCACCGGCGGCGGTTTGGCTGGGGGAACCTCAAGGCTATTCTTTAGCGATACTGCCCCAACAGGTTGCCAGTACAGCCACAAAGTTCTATGGGGTGGTGGGCGATCGCCTCTGGGCTTGGCAAGCTGGGGAGACTGTTCCCGAAGCGATGGGTCAATGGCCGCTACCACCGCTGCCCATTCAACTCTATGGCGGTGAAGTCAGTGCTTGGCTGCGAATCAATGTGCTGCCGCCGCAGCTTTTCTGCATCCATGACCAGCTTATCCCCCTAGACTGTCATCTTCGCTCTACTCTGAACCGCTTAGCCATTGACACCACTGGTTATTGGTGTGCAGAAACCCAGATTGATAGTGCAGCAGCGGAATTACAGCTTCATGTTCAACTGATCAATGGTCAAGGGCAGCGGACTCTCCGTTGTGGATGGCAGGGACAGACGTTTGTGGATACCCTTCTCCTCAATCGTCGCTATGGCGTGGTGATTGGTCGATCGCAACATCCTGAGACGGAACATGCCACCACCCATTTTCAACTCTTTGACCGCCGAGGACACTGGCGGCTATCCACCCAACTGCCTGCCCACCTGACATTGTTTACCCCGGCCCACCACCAGCCATGGCAACTAGCGGCATTTGAAGATCATCCACAGCAACCTCTATTGATGCTCCTGCATTTGCGGCCTTGGCGGATTCAACGCTTGGGGCTGCGGTTTCGTCCCCAATTTCTCTGTGCGACGCCTTGGGGCTATGTGGTGGCGGGTCGCCATAGTTTGAATTTAGTGACCCACAGTGGTGAAATTGTCGGCACGGCTGAAAGTGAACAGGCGATTGATGGCCTCGGCTTTACGGGCGATCGCCACCTTTGGTTGATTCGCCACTACCAAGACAAGTACGTGATCCAAACGTGGGACATTACCACCTGGGAAATTGACCTCATCCTCTAGGCCAGCAACCTATGATAGAAAGAATAGCCGTGGGATATGCCCATGAAACAGCCTCAGATTCTCAAAATTACCCGCAAAGCGGCCAGTCTTAAACAAAAGCAAAAGCAGCAGTCCTCTCCCGCCACCCCTGATGTTACGGCGACAACGGTAGCCTCTGAACCCGTCGTTGAGGTCGCAGCGGGCGATCGCGACAGTGCTCAAGGGCGCCAACATTGGTGGAGTGAACGCTGGATTGGTGTGCTAGAGTCCTTTGGCTGGCGCCGCCGCCTAGAGCGGGCACGCAATTATGTCCGTGAAGGACGAGTTCTCACCCTGGAATTCAAGGGCAACCAAGTCCATGCCCAAGTTCAAGGCACGGCTCCCGAACCCTATCAGGTCAAACTGCATTTGGATGCCTTTAGTGAAGAGCAGTGGCAATATGCCATTGATGGCATGGCACAAAAAGCCTTCTATGCCGCGAAGCTCCTAGCGGGTGAACTGCCCCCCAGTATTGAAGAAGTCTTTACCCAAGCTGGACTGAGTTTATTTCCCTTTACCAAGTTCGATATCCATAGCCGCTGCAATTGCCCTGACCCGGTGAATCCCTGCAAACATATTGGCGCAGTCTATTACTTGCTGGGGCAATACTTCAACGAAGACCCCTTTTTACTCTTTCAATTGCGGGGCAAAACCAAAGATGAGATTCTCCAACGCCTGCGCCACTATCGGGCAACGGCGACTACCCCCTCTATGGTGCCCACCCCCCCACCCCTCTATGAGCCGCCGAAAACCGATGCTCCCTTTTGCCAATATCGTCAGCCCCTACCGCCAGAGTTAGTGGTGCTTGTCCCCAGTGGTCAACCCCATGCGGTGCTTTCAGTGTTACCCCCCTTTCCCCATGAGGTTCCCAGTGAAGTGGCGCAGTTAATGGCCACCCTAGAGCAGATGTACAGCAGTGCCAGTCTTGCCGCCTGTCAGTTGGCGATGAGTGAACCGCCGAGAGCAGATGGCCGAGCGGAACCTGAGCCATGAAACCCAACCAGTATGACCGTCACGGCGAAAATCTCAAACGTGGTCTCAAGGCAGAGGACGCCTTCTTAGAGCTGGCCCGCAAGCAGGGATTTCAAGTTCACCCCGCGAGCGAAGCTGCTGATATCCATGAGCACTGGGACTATTTCTTGACCAAGGGGAATGCGTCCCTGAAAGTGGACATCAAGGCAGTCAAGAAGATTCAACGGCAAGACCCGCAGCCCCAAGATCAATACACTTGGATAGAGTTGCAGGGGGTCCGTGATCAAGGTTGGTTGTTTGGCGGTTACTCAGACTATATTGCCTTTCAAACGTTGAACTCATTTATTTTGGTGCAGCGCGCAGCACTGATAGCGTTCGTGCAAAAGAATGTCGATCCCGCCGTTCAAGTGACCCAACCTACAGATGCCCTAAAAAAACATCAAGGCAAATATCCTGTGTACGGTCGCTCAGGGCGGAGCGATCGCCTCATCTTGGTTGAAACCGATATTCTAAGACAGCTTCCGGGCAGTATCGAGTGGCTCAATCCCCAGTAAATTCGCCCTTTTCCCCAATGAAGAAGATCACATCCCCTTCGCCCAGCGATCGCCCAACCTGTCGATAATATGCACCATGTCTGAATTGCTCCAGCCCGCCAGCAGATGAGCCGCAATCGCACAGCCACCGGCACCAACTCCTTCCTTGACAAACCCCTGTTCATAGGCCCGCAGGGCAGAATGACGGGATGTGCTGAAATCCAGTTGCGTGTAAATCAGTGGACACGGCACACGCTCTGCCAAGCGGTGAATCTGAGCCGTTTGATCTTCAAGCAGCCAACGGGTTGTGCCCACCACGATTTGTTCGGGACACCAAGGAAGCTGACGCCACTGGGCGATCGCCCGCGCAAAGGCATAAACCGCTATCATTTGTGACCCCCCCGCCAACAACACACCACCGGTTTGACTTGCCCGCAGGGCCATAGCGGCAACCACCACCTGCATCGGATCGCCAATTGCCGCTACACAAGTGAAAGGATCCGCATCGGCAGGGAGATGGGCAAGCCCTTGTTGAACGAGTTGCCACTTTTGTGCATGGTTACTCTGGCGATGGCTACTGCCTACACAATCGCGAGCGACAATCCCCAAACTTTCACAGAGAGCCAGGGCAGTGGTTGTGCCGCCCACAACACATTCAGCAATGATCAGCCACGGATATTGGCTGCTGAGCTTGGCTCCCCAAGACCATCCCTGTTCCCAGAGGTGCGCTACGGTTTGGGCTGTCATCGCTTGACCCGTCGTTAGGCAGCGAGCCGGTGTACCCCCCAAATCAATCATCTCGGGCAGACGCGGCAGAGGTAAACCGGCATCAAAAACGTAGAGGGGCAACGCCAAAGCCTCAATGAGGGCACGACTAATCAGAGCAGGGGAAGCACCCGCCGTCAGGGGTGGCAGGGGATAGTGGTAGTGGGGTTGAATGCCTCGCAGCAGGAACTCGCCATCGGCTAGGGCTGTGGTTCGGCGATCGCTGGGGGTTTGACCCGCCGCCGAGATTCCGGGAATGCATGCCGTTTCCGTAAAGCCAAGAACACAGACTAGGGCAGGAAAGTCGGGGTGCTGGCAGTGGCGATCGCCCCAAGCACGGGCAATGGATTCTCCCGTGGCAATGCCAATCATACTCACCGACTAACAATGCCCGACCACTGCACCTGCTTGAGGTGTTCACGGCGATAGGAGAAAAAGCACTCAGCATCGCGAAACGTACAGTGGGGACACAGGGCAATTTGCTCGTCCCTTAGCCCCAATTGCAGCAATTGCAAACGATTCACCCGTGCCACGTCCACCCGCAGTCGCTCAGGGTCTGGATCAAGAAAGATCATCTCTGGGTCTAGGGCAGCAAGACGCTGGTAAAGATCATCGCGGTCAGTGGTTTCCGTCATCCCCTCAAGAAGGGTTTGCGCCAAGGCACGGGCAACATTCAGCCCCACTTGATAGACCTCACCGCGAATCGCAGGCCCCATGGCAATCCGTAAATTGGCAAGATCACTGCCGCATGCTTGCATCTGCTGGAGCGTGGCCTTAGAGATTTGGATCGCTGTCCCCCGCCACCCCGCATGAATCGCCGCAACCCGGCCACTGGCGACATCGGCAATTAGCAAGGGGACACAGTCAGCACTACATACCCAGAGGGCTTGATCAGGCCCTGTGGCCACAAGGGCATCCGCCTCTAATCGTTCATCATTGGCCAAAACGTCTGCTGCCAAAGCAACGCGATCGCCGTGCACCTGTTGTGTCCGCAGCGGTGTTGCTGTCGTGCCTAGGGCTGCGGTGAGGGTGCTCAGGTCTTGTCCTTGCCAATCGCGAGTAAAGAAACCATGGGAAAACCCCTGCAAAAGATCGCAGGTGAGAAAGCGCCCGAGGTCAGTGGTTTGCCAGTGCCACATTGTCAGATTGGATCAGCGCCCTATCAATTCCTTCAAGCTACTATACAAAGCCGGTAAATCAGACTGCACTGTTTCCCAAACAATGGATAGATCGACTTGAAAATACTCATGTATTGTAATGTTTCGCATGCCTCGCATTTGTCGCCACGGAATTTGCGGATATAGCTCAGCAGCCTCTGGTAATAAACTGGCAGCAGCTTCCCCAATGACAGCTAAACTATAGAGGACTGCTTTTACAGTACGCCGATCTTGGCAAAACTCCTCAAATTTAAGATCAGCAACCATCACTTGAATTTCATCAATCTCATCCACAATGTCCTGTAGGCGTTCTCGTAGCTCCCTAGAAGGCACGAATAGCCTCCTTTAATACCTCCTTCCTAAGTCTTGAACGTAAAGATTGGGGTGTTCCCAAATCAACAGAACAGTTTAAGATTTCCTCCAGATATTCTTTTAGCTCAATGAAAGTAAATAATCCAACAGGCCTTTCAAACTCTACTAACAAATCAACATCACTTTCAGGGTGAGCTTCATCCCGTGCCACTGAACCAAACAGCAGCAGGGTCTTTACTGCGAATTTTTTAAGGGATTCTCGATGGTTTTCTAAGGTATTGATCACTAACTGACGAGTCACCATTCCAATGTTTCCTTATTCTTTTAATCTGACTGGTTCACTGGCTGATGCGGTTCATTGCCGAAAGAGTCCTCGAGGGGGTCTAGGCAGCAGGGGGCAAGTCAAAGAGAATAGTGGTCATATAGCGTTCTGCCCAAGCGCTGCCAAAGGCTTTTTCCAGAACACGGCGGGTTTTATCGTTCTGCTGTTGCTGATGGCAGTACTGCCGTTGCCCGGCCATAACCGCTTCCGGGTGATCCGTGGGCACAGCTTGTTGGCTAAGTTGACAGTGGAGCGTGAGGTACTCACCAATGCGATCAAGAAATTGCTGCTCTTCAGTGTCTCCCTGTGGCCGAATAAAAATGCAAAAGGGCGAGAAGATATGTCCCCAAGGGGGCAGCTCACGGGGTTGACTAAAGCTGACTTTCGGCAAAGCATTTAAGGCCGATGTATAGGCAGCGGGCAACTGACCCGTCACCGGCGAGAGATCCACAATCGCGGCACTAATTTGCCCTCGGCCACCCACGAGGTCACAGCCAAACATCGGCAGATCGTAGCGCGGCTCTGGAAACATGACACAGTGCAAAATATCAAGGCTTTCCCCCACCCGTGCCAGCTCAAGGTGGAGTTTGCGAAAGGGCGGCGCTTGGTAGCAGTGGTTCTCAATCGTTAGCCGCTCCCCTTCTAGTTTGCCCTCGACATAACCGAGATCCTCAGGCAGGGTGTAAGGGGCTAAGGGCAAAGTGCTCTGCCAAATCTGCTCAATGCGATCGGCGAGGCGCTGAATTAGGGGATGCTGGTGTTGACGGAGAGACATAGCCTTGATCCTAACCCAAGTCTGTGCCGCTTGCGAGGGAGCGATCGCCCCCGCTAAACTAACCAAGAGTCTAACAGCCGAGGAATCATGCAAACTCAAATTGCCGCTGCCATTGACCCAAAGCAACTCCAACAGGCGATTCGCGCCAGCCAAGACTTTCTCTTTTCACAGCAATATGCCGAGGGCTACTGGTGGGCGGAATTAGAGTCCAATGTGACCATGACCGCAGAGGTGATCCTGCTCCACAAAATCTGGGGCACCGAGCAGCGGTTACCCTTGGCCAAAGCGGAACAGTATTTGCGCAACCATCAGCGAGATCACGGCGGTTGGGAGCTATTTTATGGCGATGGTGGCGATCTCAGCACCAGTGTGGAAGCCTACATGGGACTGCGGCTCTTGGGCGTCCCCGCAACGGATCCAGCCTTGGTGAAGGCACGGCAATTTATCCTTGCACGCGGCGGCATTAGCAAAACTCGTATCTTTACGAAACTGCACCTTGCCCTCATTGGCTGCTATGACTGGCGGGGGATTCCCTCTCTGCCCCCTTGGATCATGCTCCTGCCAGAGGGTAGCCCCTTCACCATTTATGAAATGTCTAGTTGGGCACGCAGCAGCACGGTGCCGCTGTTGATTGTTATGGATCGCAAGCCCGTTTATGCGATGGATCCGCCCATTACCCTCGATGAACTCTATGCCGAAGGGCGGGCAAATGTGGTCTGGGAACTGCCCCGCCAAGGCGACTGGAGTGATGTCTTTATTGGCCTCGATCGCGTCTTCAAACTGTTTGAAACCCTGAACATCAATCCCCTCAGAGAACAGGGGCTAAAGGCTGCCGAAGAATGGGTACTCGAGCGTCAAGAAGCCAGTGGCGACTGGGGCGGCATTATTCCGGCAATGCTCAACTCCCTATTGGCGTTGCGTGCCCTTGACTATGCTGTGGATGACCCCATTGTGCAGCGGGGGATGGCAGCAGTGGATCGCTTTGCCATTGAAACCGAGACCGAGTATCGCGTGCAGCCCTGTGTCTCCCCGGTTTGGGATACGGCCTTGGTGATGCGCGCCATGGTGGATTCCGGTGTTGCTCCCGATCATCCCGCCCTGGTCAAAGCTGGCGAATGGCTGCTGTCCAAGCAAATCCTTGACTATGGGGACTGGCACGTAAAAAACAAAAAAGGTCAGCCGGGGGGATGGGCCTTTGAATTTGAGAATCGCTTCTACCCCGATGTGGACGATACAGCGGTGGTGGTGATGGCGCTTCATGCGGTGACCTTACCCGATGAAAACCTCAAACGGCGAGCGATTGAACGGGCAGTCGCTTGGATTGCCTCAATGCAGTGTCGGCCGGGGGGCTGGGCGGCCTTTGATGTGGACAATGACCAAGATTGGCTGAATGCTATTCCCTACGGCGATCTCAAGGCAATGATTGACCCGAATACCGCTGATGTCACAGCACGGGTGCTGGAGATGGTGGGACGGTGTCAGTTGGCCTTTGACAGTGGTGCCCTCGATCGCGCCCTTGCTTACTTGCGCAATGAGCAGGAACCAGAAGGCTGTTGGTTTGGCCGTTGGGGGGTGAACTACCTCTATGGCACCAGTGGGGTGTTAGCGGCCCTCTCCCTTGTTGCCCCTCGCTACGATCGCTGGCGCATTCGCCGTGCCGCTGAGTGGCTGGTGCAGTGTCAAAATGCTGATGGTGGTTGGGGTGAAACCTGCTGGAGCTACAATGACCCTTCCCTCAAGGGCAAAGGGGATAGCACCGCTTCCCAAACCGCTTGGGCAATTATTGGCCTTTTGGCCGCTGGCGATGCCACGGGGGACTATGCCACAGAAGCCATTGAAAAGGGGATTGCCTACCTGCTCCAAACCCAGCGCGCCGATGGCACATGGCATGAGGATTACTTCACCGGCACCGGCTTTCCCTGCCACTTTTACTTGAAGTACCACTACTACCAGCAGCACTTTCCGCTGACGGCCTTGGGGCGCTATGCGCGCTGGCGCAATCTGTTGGCCAGTTAGGGGAGATTAGAAGGAGCGCAGTTGTTGCTGATAGGCCAAGGTATCGGTGCCACACAGGGGTTGGGGGGTAACCACGCATTCATTGCTGAGGCCAGAGCGAATTAAATTTTCGGCAATCAACTGGCGATCGCGAGGCGCAGGGTGGGTACTCAAAATCGTTGGCGGTGCCCCTCCCTCCCGTTGCAATTTCTGGAGAAATGTCACCATCGCCCGTGGATCATAGTTGCTGCGAGCCAATAGCCCTAGCCCATAGCGATCGGCTTCTAGTTCCTGCTCACGACTGCGGGGACGCCGAAAGGCAAGTTCCATAGCCATTTGTAGCCCGCGATCGCGATCCAAGCCGGCAGCCGTCATTAAGCCTTGGGCGATCGCCATTTGTTGCAGTTGACGAATCACATGGCGCTGATCAATATGGCCAATTTCGTGGGCAATGACACTGGCTAGTTCTGCCTCATTTTCTGCCCGCAGCATCAGCCCGGTAGTGACATAGACAAAGCCCCCCATGGTGGCATAGGCATTCACTTGACGGTCTTGAATGATATGAAACTGATAGGGCACACCTCGACGTTCGCCGACATTCACCAAGCGCTCACCAATGCGATTCACATAGTTTTGGGCAGCGGGATTGCGAACAAGGCGCATTCCTTGACGGAGCATCTGCTCATGGATCTGTTGCCCCAAGGCCACCTCTTGGCGGGGCGAGATATTCGATAGTTGGATGACCTGAATCCCCTGCAACAGTAATCGCTGCCAGAGATTTTGTGCCTGTGCAGCCACAGGATGGAGAGCGATCGCCACCCCACAGACCAAGCTGGCAAAGAGGAGAAACCAACGTTGCTTTTTCACGGCTAATATTTCGCGTAAAAGTCCACACCCACGCCTAGCGGCTACTTGCCCCCTTCTGACCCCTCTATTTTAGACATTGTTCCCAAGGCTTAACGTTTTTTAATCTCTGGCACCCGTAGCCCTTTGCTGGCCAGCCACTCTGGGTTAAAGAGCCGCGATTGATAGCGGGAACCCCCATCACACAGCACGGTAACAATCGTGTGACCGGGACCCAGTTCCTTGGCGAGGCGTACCGCTGCCCCGACATTAATGCCCACGGAGCCACCCATAAAGAGGCCGTCGTAGTGCAGCAGTTGATAAATGATCTCTAGGCACTCTTGATCCTCAATTTGAATCGCATCATCAATGGGAGCGCCTGCTAAGTTGGCTGTAATGCGGCTATTGCCAATGCCTTCAGTAATTGAACTACCCGTACTACAGAGGGTGCCCGTTTTCGCATAGCTATAGATGGCACTGCCCATGGGATCAGCAATTACGGTGCGAATGGCGGGATTTTTTTCCTTGAGAAACAGAGCCACACCTGCATAGGTACCCCCAGTGCCAGTGGCTGCTACCCACGCATCAATGCGGCCATCGGTCTGCTCCCAGATTTCAGGGCCAGTGGTTTCGTAGTGGGCTTGGCGATTGGCAAGGTTATCGAACTGGTTTGCCCAGATGGCATTCTCCATCTCAGCAGCAATACGGCCAGAGAGCTTCACATAGTTATTGGGGTCTTTGTAGGGCACAGCAGGAACGGGGCGCACCTCGGCACCTAGGGTACGCAACAGGTCAATTTTTTCTTGGGATTGGGTATTGGGAATGACAATCAGACACTTGTAGCCCTTGGCATTGCAGATGTGGGCTAGGCCAATGCCGGTATTGCCTGCTGTACCTTCGACCACCGTACCGCCGGGTTTGAGAAGGCCTTTTTTTTCAGCATCTTCAATAATGTAGAGGGCAGCCCGATCCTTAACAGAGCCACCGGGGTTGAGGAACTCTGCCTTACCGAGAATTTCACAGCCCGTGAGGTCACTAAAGTAGTTGAGGCGAATCAGCGGCGTCTGCCCGACGGTGCCGACAAAACCCTGTTTAATATCCATGCCGTCGTTGTTTTAAGTTGACTGAATACTTTTATCCTAAAGGGGTTTGCCGCCAGAATTGCCTTGAGGGGGAGCGATCGCGAAGCGTGACGGAGTCAATCGTGAAGTGTGCCTTTGGCATTCACCTTTGCTATGATTGGAGATCCTTGGAGAGGTGGCAGAGTGGTTGAATGCGCTTGACTCGAAATCAAGTTTAGGGTAACACCTAACGGGGGTTCGAATCCCCCCCTCTCCGTTGATGTCCCTGATGGCTTAGAAAAACGGGTATAGCGATAGATGTAATGGCACGACTGACCTAGAAGCTTGGCTAATAGAACCTGTCAAGCTCGAAAAGTCCTATAGATTGATCACATCAAAAAGTGTAATCTCATTCAGGAGTCTCTCCTTTGCCAGTTCCGCATATCGAGGATCAATTTCAACGCCGACGCCTTTTCGTTTGTTGGCAAAGGCTTCCAGCAGCGTTGTGCCACTGCCACAAAAGGGATCGAAGACGATATCCCCCGGAAAACTAAAGAGCTTGATACATCGTCTCGGCAGTTCCCTTGGAAACGGTGCAGGGTGACCAATCTTTTTTTTGCTTTCGCCGCTAAATGTCCATAGCCCGTTTGTCCATTCCATAAACTCTTCCCGGGTAATATCGGCCTTTTCATCGGACTTGCGCCGCCACTCCTCTTTGTACAGCACCACAATTAACTCCACAGGCGCAATCACATAGGGCGCTGAGGGCGACATCCACGATCCCCAAGCCGTCCGCCGCGAAATATTACCCTCATTCCAGACAATGGTGGACTGATATTTCCAGCCAACCTCTTGAGCCAAAACCGTCAAATCCGCGCCAACACTGCGCTGTCCCCCTTTGTTTTTATCGAGGGGAATGTTGAGGCAAAATCGTCCGCCCGTTTTTGTCCAGTGAAAACAGTTGGACAGCCAAGCGCGACTAAATTCCAGATAATCGCTGTAGGGCACATCATCTTTGACTGAGCGATATTCAAGACCCACATTGTAGGGTGGGGAAGTCACAATCAGGTCAATAAAAGGCTCCGTAAATAAATCAGCATCAAGGCTATTGGCATTGAAGAGCCATGTATCTTTCATTTGAAAGAATGCTTCTTTTTTTGAGATGAATGGCATTGAGTTTTCCCAAGATTAATAGGGTTTCCATAGCTCTACCCCATCCCGCTGATCAATCCCCTGCAAGAGTACCTTGACCACTTCATCGCGAGCGGTGGGCAGTACTTTACCGGTAAAGTCCGGATGAATCGGCAATTCGCGGTGCCCGCGATCGATGAGTACCAATAACCAAATGGCACTGGGGCGACCGTAATCATGGACGGCATTGAGGGCAGAGCGAATGGTGCGGCCACTAAAGATCACATCATCCACCAAGACCACAATCCGCCCAGAGAGATCCACGGGAATCAGGGTCTGACGCGGTGTGCGCGGGCCAATGCGATCCAAGTCATCGCGATAAAACGTGATATCCAACTCACCAATGGGGAGGCTCACCCCTTCTAGTTGTTCAACTTGTTGCCCCAAGAGCTTGGCAAGGGGAACCCCACGAGTATGAATCCCCAGCAACACTAATTTGTCGAGGGCATCGCGAGCCTTCTCCACCACTTGGGAGGCTAAGCGCGTGACAGTGCGCCGTAGATCATCGGCACTGAGAATTTCAACGACTTCACCAGCCATGGCGGTTACGGTAGGGAATTCACAGATTTTAGCGAAATTCCCGCAAAAAGAGACCCTACGCCAAGCGGGTAGGGCCAAAGACGCAGTTAGGAGGTATCTTGCTTCCCTACGATACTGCCGATATTTTGGGGGAGCCAAAGCTTTTACCAATTCTTTAGATTTGGCGCAATTAACTGTTACAATACACGAGAAACTGTTATTTAGAATACCAAATCTCGCGGCTGTTCTCTAAAATGCGCGGGGATGGGATTTTAACCGTTTCAAGCCTGTTCAATGCTCCTGAAAAAGATGTTGCGTGGCTCGCTCCTCTATTCCTCGACTACCCTAAAAGCTAGGCAAGAATTCTTTAGACATTGGGCAATGACCAGCACTCCCTTTCGTATTCATGCTCCCTTTGAACCCACGGGGGATCAACCCCAAGCCATTCAAAAGCTAGTCGCCGGCGTACAGGCAGGACATCGCTTCCAAACGCTCTTAGGGGCAACGGGCACGGGCAAAACCCACACGATCGCCCGCGTTATCGAGGCCCTTGGCCGCCCGACCCTTGTCCTGGCCCACAACAAAACCCTTGCGGCGCAACTGTGCAATGAACTGCGCTCATTCTTTCCAGAAAATGCCGTGGAGTACTTTATCTCCTACTACGACTACTATCAGCCCGAGGCCTACATTCCCGTTACCGATACCTACATCGAAAAAAGTGCCTCAATTAACGAGGAAATTGATATGCTGCGGCACTCCGCTACCCGTTCCCTCTTTGAACGGCGGGATGTGATTGTGGTTGCCTCGATTAGTTGCATCTACGGCTTGGGTATTCCAGCCGAGTACCTCAAAGCAGCGATTCCCCTAGAGGTGGGCAGTGAAACGGATCTGCGGCAACTACTGCGGCAATTGGCCACCATTCAATACACTCGTAACGATGTCGAACTGGGGCGGGGTCGCTTCCGCGTCAAGGGGGATGTGCTTGAGATTGGCCCTGCCTATGAGGATCGCATCATTCGCGTCGAGTTCTTTGGGGATGAAATTGAAGCGATTCGCTATGTCGATCCCCTGACGGGGGAAACCTTGCAGAGTGTGGAACGCCTGAATATCTATCCCGCAAAGCACTTTGTCACCCCTGCCGAACGCCTTGAAGCGGCCTGTGTCGCCATTGAAGCGGAACTGCAAGCCCAAGTGGCTCATCTCGAAGCCCAAAATAAACTCCTTGAGGCACAGCGCCTGAGTCAACGTACCCGCTATGACTTGGAAATGCTGCGGCAGGTGGGCTACTGCAACGGTGTGGAAAACTACTCACGCCATCTTGCAGGCCGGGCAGCGGGGGAACCGCCGGAGTGCTTGATTGATTACTTTCCTGAGGATTGGCTGTTGGTGGTGGATGAGTCCCATGTGACGGTGCCGCAAATTCGTGGGATGTTTAATGGCGACCAAGCGCGGAAAAAAGTGCTGATTGATCATGGCTTTCGGTTGCCCAGTGCGGCGGATAATCGCCCCCTGAAGGTGGAGGAATTTTGGCAAAAGGTGAAGCAGTGTATCTTTGTCTCGGCAACCCCCGGCGATTGGGAATTGGCGGTGTCTGAAGGGCAAGTTGTCGAGCAAATTATTCGGCCGACGGGGGTCGTGGATCCAGAAATTTTTGTCCGTCCCACCCAAGGACAGGTAGATGATCTCTATGGGGAGATTCGCCTACGGTGCGATCGCCAAGAGCGGGTACTGGTGACAACACTAACAAAACGCATGGCCGAGGATCTCACGGAATACTTCCAAGAACGGGGGGTACGAGTGCGCTATCTGCACTCAGAAATCAATGCCATTGAGCGTATTGAGATTCTTGAAGCCCTACGTCAAGGGGACTTTGATGTGTTGATTGGCGTCAACCTGTTGCGGGAGGGACTGGATTTACCCGAGGTGTCCTTGGTGGCCATCCTTGATGCGGATAAAGAGGGCTTCCTGCGGGCGGAGCGATCGCTGATTCAAACCATTGGTCGCGCTGCACGGCACGTACGCGGACAGGCGATTCTCTATGCCGACACCCTCACCGACAGTATGCAAAAAGCCATCCAAGAAACGGAGCGCCGCCGCGCCATCCAACTGGCCTACAACCAAGCCCACGGCATTACTCCCCAGCCGATTGTCAAGAAAACCAGCAATGCCATCTTGGCCTTTTTAGATGTGTCTCGTCGCCTCAATGCCGAGTCGGTGCCCGTCTTATCTTCCCAAACCTTACAGGAACTGAGCCTAGAGGATATCCCCCAACTGATCCAAGACCTGGAGGCGAAAATGAAGGCGGCTGCCCAAGAATTGGCCTTTGAGGAGGCCGCCCGCTACCGCGATCAAATTAAGCGTTTGCGCGATCGCCTCGTGGGGCACCCCTAGAATTATGAACTTTTGTAATAGTTCGCAACAGTCCGTAAACGGGAGCGAAGGGGGAGAAACCCTACCGTGATAAGCTAAGTACGATTTTAGATCCGCGCAATTTCGGCTGGCGTTCGGGTTGACGCTAGTTTTACCAGTTCTAGGAGTAAGAAAAACCTATGCGTGATGCCGTCACCACACTGATTAAAAACTATGACTCCACCGGTCGCTACCTCGATCGCGATGCTGTTGACAGTTTGCGCTCCTACTTTAATTCCGGTGCGGTACGGGTTAAAGCGGCAGCAGTGATCAATGCCGATGCCGCAGCCATTGTGAAGGAAGCGGGTTCTGCCCTCTTCACAGAGCAGCCGGAACTGATTCAACCCGGCGGCAATGCCTACACCACACGCCGCTACGCCACCTGCCTGCGGGATATGGACTACTACCTACGCTATGCCACCTACGCCATTGTGGCTGGGGATGTGGATGTCCTCAACGAGCGCGTCCTCGAAGGTCTGCGGGAAACCTACAACTCCCTTGGGGTGCCCATTGGCCCAACGGTGCGCGGCATTCAAATCATGAAAGAGATTGTGCGCGATCGCGTCGCTGCTGCTGGTATTGAAGACACCAGCATTGTTGAACAACCCTTTGACTATATGTGCCGCCAACTCAGTGAAGTGAATATCTAGGTTGGTCAAGGTCAAAGACTCTGCAACAATAGAGGGCGGTGGCATTGGCGATCGCCCCTTCGTTGTCCTCTGCAGCAAGTATGAAAATCCGCATTGGTAATGGCTACGACATCCATCAATTGGTGCCCGAGCGTCCTCTGATTTTAGGCGGTGTCAAACTAGAACACACCTTGGGACTCTTGGGCCATAGTGATGCCGATGTCCTCACTCACGCAATTATGGATGCCCTTTTGGGGGCCCTCAGCCTTGGTGATATTGGCCATTACTTTCCCCCCAGTGATCCGCAGTGGGCAGGGGCAGATAGCCAAGTCTTGCTGGCGAAAGTGGCGGCACTGATTGCCGAACGGGGTTGGCAAGTGGGCAACATTGATGCAGTAGTGGTGGCGGAGCGTCCGAAGCTCAAACCTTACCTCGACCAGATGCGCGATCGCCTTGCAACCACCCTAGGAATCGATCGCGACCAGATTAGTATCAAAGCCACCACCAATGAAAAGCTAGGGCCAGTGGGGCGCGAAGAGGGGATTGCAGCCTATGCGGTGGCGCTGCTCCAGTCAGAAGCTTAAGATGAACCACTAGCTAACGTAGAGGCTGTAGTGAAAATCCGTTTGCTCACACTGGCTTTGCTGGAGATTAGCGTGGCGAAAATTGGCCCAGCGACAGATGGCATGACTGAGGTTGGCGCGCACAAACAGGGCATGGGAAAAATAGCCCCGCGTCAGGCCCGCATAGGCTAAGTTGGCGGCATAGAAGTTACAGCGATAGGCTTGAACTCCCTCAAGGGACGCCTGCACCAGTTGCGCAAAACGCAGCGTAGCCTCATTGAGACTGGCTGCCATCAGCAGTGCAAAGGAAAAATCACTGGCAGCGGCGCGGGCATGGCTGAGATCTGCTTGACACCAATTGCTGTGGCGACAATCCGCTTGCTCTAGGGTCACCCAAGAGAAATCGGCATAGGTCAATCGAGCATACTGCAAGTTAGCCAGTTGAAAATTTGCCCGCTGGGCAGTGGCGCGATCGCCGACCACTTTTAAGAACAACGCCCCTCGGCAATCGGCATCATCGAGGTTAGCCGCTGTCAGATCCGCCTCATAGAGGTTAGCAAAGCGCAAATCCCCGTGGGCAAGGTTCACCTCTCGCAGACAGGCACGGCTGAGATTACAACCCCGCAGGTCATAGCCCCGCAGATCCATGCCCGTAAGATTCATTTCACTCAAATCTACAGTAAGCTGAGGATAAGCTCGCCGCCATTCGTTCCAGAGGTGTTTTCCCCCCCGCAGGCGATCGCTCATTACCTGATTTAAGTGCCCTTTGATCATCATTCTTGCCTTGAGATTCTTCACATTTCGTTATCGTGGCGCGAAATTTGATAGAATTTCGTCTATGTAGCCCTATCGCTGACGAAAGGAGAATGGGTTTGAAACAAGCAACCCTACATCAGCTTAAGGTTTTTGAGGTCACTGCTCGCCACGGAAGTTTTACCCGCGCTGCCGAGGAACTCTTTCTGACGCAGCCCACCGTTTCGATTCAAATGAAGCAGTTGACCCGTGCCGTTGGTATGCCCCTCTTTGAGCAAGTGGGCAAGCGGCTCTATCTTACAGAAGCCGGCAAGGAACTGCTGGCCACCTGCCAAGACATCTTTGAGCGCCTTGAGCGGTTTGAAATGGCCGTTGCCAATCTCAAGGGTCTCAAGCAGGGACACTTGCGGCTGTGTGTCATTACCACGGCCAAATATGTGATTCCGCGGCTGCTGGGGCCATTTTGCCAGCGCTATCCGGGGATTGATGTCGCCCTGACGGTCACCAACCATGAGCAGGTGGTGGAGCGTATTCGAGGCAATATGGACGATCTCTATATTCCCAGTTGCCCACCGGAGAATGTGGATGTGGAGTGCCACCGCTTTTTGGATAATCCCTTGGTGGTGGTTGCCCCCAGTCACCATCGCCTCAGTGGTCGCAGTAAAATCCCGATCCAAGAACTGGCGGGAGAACCCTTTATCATGCGGGAGCAGGGGTCGGGTACCCGTCAAGCGGTGGAGAAGCTCTTTGCGGAGCACGGTGTGCCGATCAATATCCGCCTTGAGCTGGGAAGTAACGAGTCCATTAAGCAGGCGATCGCCGGCGGCCTAGGGATTTCTGTCCTGTCCCATCATTGCTTAGCCCTCGATCGCGAGTCCAGCCAGTTGACGATTCTCGATGTCGAACATTTCCCGATTCAGCGGCACTGGCATCTGGTCTATCCTGCGGGCAAACAACTGTCGGTCGTGGCTCAGGCCTTCTTTGACTATGTGTCCACTGAGGGTCGGGAGATGATTGAATCGAGCCTCACCTATCCCAGTGTGGCGGCGCCGGCCAAGGAACTCAACCCCGTTTAGCATGACAACGCTGCAATTTCTCACCTTTCCCGATCCGCCGATCGCGGCAGATCACAGCCTTCTATTGCTCCACGGCTGGGGTGCCAATGCCGCAGATCTCATTTCCCTTGGATCGTTGCTGGCGCCCCAAGCCCAAACCTATGCAGCGGAAGCCCCCTTTCCCCATCCCTACGTCCCCCAAGGGCGGATGTGGTATGACCTGAATCAGCACAATGCCCTCAGTGGCTCATTACTGCTCGATGAGCGAGCCACGGATCTCGCCACCAGTGAAGCGGCACTGCAAGAGTGGATTGCCAGCTTACCCATTGATCTCAGCCGCACCATTTTAGGGGGATTTTCCCAAGGGGGAGCACTGACATTGGCTGTGGGGTTAACGTTGCCCTTGGCAGGATTATTGGTCTTTAGTGGCTATTTGGTGCGCCCGCCAGTGGTGACAGCCACCTCACCGCCCGTGTTGATGATCCATGGCACAGCGGATCCGGTGGTGCCCTTTGCTAGTGCCCAAGCCAGTTGGCAAGCCCTGCAAGCCGCAGGAGTCAAGGGAGCCTTTCATGCCCTACCCATGGCCCATGAAATTAATGGAGACGCGATCGCGATCGCCCGCCAGTTTATTGAGAAGACCCTTCCTAACATCAACTCAAATTGAGTAACCCATAGGCAAGCAAAGCGCTACCGATGGGAACTGTGAGATTATCCACTCCTCGCCAAGCAATCAGTTCCAAAAGGGTGGCACCCAGACCCACCAACGGGGCAATCCAGAGCAACTCTAAGGCGGCAATGGGGGTGAGGGATAGAGCCGCCACCACGGTACTCACACCGAACATAGTCAGGGTTCCTTCCCAGCTTTTACTGGTTCGCGGCAGGGGATGGCGTCCCCAGTTAATCCCCACAAGGGCAGCCAGGCCATCTCCCCAGGCCATCACTAGAATTCCTAGCACTGCTAATTCCGGCAGTGTGTCCCAAAAGAGCGCCATTAATGTGCCAATACTCACCGCATAAAAAAAGGTGCCCCAGCTTTGCCGCCCCACGCCACTAATACTGGGAAAAATTGGGATACGGTACGACAGCAGTGTGACCACGCCAGCGATCGCTGCGGCCACAATTCCCCAACTCGTGGGTACCCCTAGGGCATAGGCAATGAGAATCACTTGACCCGCACCAATGTGAACCACTTTCCGTGACCATTCCTTGGCATTGGGAAACCAAGCGTGAATTAGTTCTGCGGTTAACAGCACCAAGCCCAGCCAACTGGCGACCAAAATTCCTGCCCAGAACATTGTCATTGCTATCCTCAGTTGACCGTGGCTCCTTACTTTGTCTGCTGGGCAAAAAACTGGGTCACAATCTCAAGGATGCGATCGCTCGCATGACCATCGCCAAAGGGATTAATCGCCGTCGCCATGCGATTGTAGGCCACTGGATCTGTGAGCAGTTCAATTGCGGCCGCTGCAATCGTATCCGCAAACGTGCCCACCAGTTTAGCCGTGCCAGCGGTGACCGCTTCTGGCCGTTCAGTGGTTTCCCGCAACACTAGGACTGGTTTACCGAGGCTAGGGGCTTCCTCCTGTAGGCCACCGGAATCCGTAAGCAGAAGGGTTGATCCCTTGATCGCTGCCACAAGGGCAGGATAGTCCAGTGGCTCCGTAAGAAAAACGCGGGGATGATGTCCCAAATAGGCTTTGAGGGGTTCACGCACGGTGGGATTGCGGTGCAGGGGCAAGAGCAAAGCGGTATCGGGAATCGTGTTTAAGATTTTCAGGAAGCCATTGGCAATGTCTTCTAGGGGCGCACCCCAGTTTTCACGGCGATGGACGGTGGCAAGGAGCACCCGATACTGTTGCCAGTCAAGGCCGGGGACATGGCACACTGGCTGGCGATCGGCCACTTGCAGCAGCGCATCAATCACGGTATTGCCCGTCAAGTGAATGCTACCCGTCACCCCGGCGGCCTGA
Organism: Thermosynechococcus sp. FA-CM-4201; assembly: GCF_054689355.1. Taxonomy (NCBI): domain Bacteria; kingdom Bacillati; phylum Cyanobacteriota; class Cyanophyceae; order Acaryochloridales; family Thermosynechococcaceae; genus Thermosynechococcus; species Thermosynechococcus sp. FA-CM-4201. Next base: position 2,569,010 of record NZ_CP079920.1, on the reverse strand, counting down.
AGATTCTTGACGGCTTGTTCCGTAGGGGCAAAATGCAACTGTGCTAATTGGGAAATCAGGCGGCGGTTAGCTTCTTCTGGATAGGGGTTATAGAGATCATCGGTGCGCAAGCCCGCTTCCACATGGCCGACAGGAATCTGCTGATAAAAGGCGGCAAGGGTAGCGGCAAAGGCGGTTGTCGTATCCCCCTGTACCAAAACAAGACGGGGCAGGAGTTCTTGATAGAGTTGCTCAAGGCCTTGGAGAGCACGGCAGGTAATTTCGGTCAGGGTTTGCTTTGGCTGCATAATCGCCAAGTCCCGATCTGCCCGCAGGTCAAACAGCGCCATCACTTGATCCACCATTTCGCGGTGCTGTCCGGTGAGGACAACATAGGGTTCAAAAAGGGGCGATCGCTGGAAGGTTTGAATGACCGGTGCCAATTTGATTGCCTCCGGGCGCGTACCCAACGTAATGCAGATCGGGATCGGGGAAGCAACCATAGCCGTCTAAATACCCAAAATGATAACTTTAGTGTACCGAGAAGCGAGCGTCAAAAAAGGGTCTGGTTGCCACTGCCCATGAATAGTTCTCTGCCAGCCTTTTTCTAAAGCATGGAGTCCCAAGGAATGCCTTCACGTTGCCCCTCCGTGACTTCCCCTATAGGGAGTCTGACAGTGGTGGGGGTGTGCCATCTTGGTGACAAGGACTGTATGTTAATAATAGAAGGGAATGCACCGCCATTGCGCTCGCTGAGGTGGCCATGATTGAAATGACCGTTGCTGGGATTGCCCTCGATGCCACTAACCGTCGCACCCCAATTGTGTTGCTCAAAGACGGTGCTGGACGGCGAGCACTGCCCATCTGGATTGGTGATAATGAGGCGCGGGCAATTTTAATGGCCTTGGAAAATCAACGGGCACCGCGACCGATGACCCATGATCTGATGGTCAACATTCTCAACGAATGGAATATGACCCTAGAACGGGTGGTGATTCACTCCCTCGAAGACAACACCTACTATGCGGTGCTGACACTGCGCCAAGGAGAAACTCGTAAAGAGATTGATGCTCGTCCTAGCGATGCCATTGCCCTTGCTTTGCGCTGTGATTGTCCGATTTGGGTGATGGAAGCGGTTGTTGCCGATGCCTCGATTCCCGTCGATCGCGATGCTGACGAGGAAGAACGCCAAGCCTTTCGCCGCTTTTTAGATTCGATTCGCCCCGAAGATTTTATTCAGCAGGGACGGGGAATGGAAGAGGATTCCTCCGCAGGCTAGGATGCGCTACCGCCGCTTTGGTCGCACGGGGCTGAACCTCTCAGTTTTTTCCCTTGGAACCATGCGTGCCTTGGGCAGTCCAGAGGTGATGCAGGCGGTCATTGAGGGGGCGATCGCCCACGGCATTAACCATATTGAAACCGCCGCTGCCTACGGTGCCAGTGAAGCCTACATTGGTCGTGCCCTCAAGGCATTGGGTCAGCCCGCCGTTTTTATCACCACCAAACTCTTGCCCCAAGGAGATGCGGATCACGTCCAGCAGCAAATTGCGCAATCCCTTGAGCGTCTCCAAGTCTCACGGTTAGACGGTGTTGCCCTCCATGGCCTCAACACCCCTGAGCATCTCGCATGGCTGCGCACTGAGGGGATGGCAATGCTGCGGCAGTTGCAAGCAAAGGGGGTAATTGGTGCTTTGGGCTTTTCCAGTCATGGATCGCTGTCTGTGATTTTACAGGCGATCGCCAGCAATCAATTTGACTTTGTTAATTTGCATTACACCTACTTTCAGCAACACAATGCCCCAGCGATCGCCGCTGCCGCTGAACGGGATATGGGCATTTTCATCATCTCTCCGGCCGATAAGGGGGGACAACTCTATCAGCCTTCCCAACGGCTCCAAGACCTCTGCGCGCCTTTTCACCCTCTCCATTGGAGCTATCGCTGGTTGCTGAGTCAGCCTGCCATCACCACCTTGAGTATTGGACCGGCCACTGTTGCTGAGTTGGCCTTTCCCCTAGCCGTGGCCGATCAGGTGGCACCCCTGAGCACTGAAGAGCAAGCTGTGGGCGATCGCTTGCAAGCAGTGATGCAGGCAACCCTAGGCACCGATTTGTGTCAACAATGTTATGCCTGTTTGCCCTGCCCCGAGGAGATTCACATTCCCGAAGTGTTGCGGCTGCACAACTTGGCCGTCGCTTACGACATGACAGAATTTGGCAAATATCGCTATGGAATGTTTGGTCGTGCCGGGCATTGGTTTCCCGGTCAACCTGCCAACCGCTGTACTGAATGTGGCGATTGTTTGCCCCGCTGTCCCAGTGGCTTGGAGATTCCCCGACTATTGCGAGAAACCCATGAGCAGTTGCAGGGCACCTCGCGATCGCGCCTTTGGCAGGACATTTGATGAAAGTCAAGAAAAACTTCCTATCCCAGCACAAAAATATTCATCCCAAGTTGCTGATATCAGCTTGAAATAATCTAATAGCGGTCAGTGATCTCTGTAGGCTACTGGAGTGCTGCGCAGCAACATCAGCTCGCCAATCATGTTCGAGAAATTGCATCAGCGTAGCATTGTAGTTTTTACCCACTTTGGCAGTGCTGCCCTGCTTGGGCACAATTGCATCCCCTAAAGAACGCTTTCTAGATCTACGTGTCAGTGAAATTAGGAATTCTTTTGGGTCTTGCAAGCTATCAGTATTATCAGGAATTAAATCAATTGATATACCTAGAAAATTAGAAAAGCGCTCACGGTCAGCTAATACCCAAGACTCAACTTCCCGTACGGCTATTCGAAATAAAAAATTAGAGTGTTTTGGCTGTGGTAGCCAGCTATTGATAAGAGCGAGGGGACATTCATAATTGTCTAAATCAGTCAGCAAAATGTAGGGGGAGCCTTTTGCTGCATTATTTAAGCCAACAGCAATTTGCTTAAGATAGCCGTAACCATTTCTCTTCAAGACAGTGCTGACAGGCAGAGGAAATTTTACTTGGTAGAGTATTTGACGGAGAACTGTCTCACTTAAATCATCCTCAACGGCTAAAGTAACTGAACAGTACATTATTGAAGAAAACTAAGTTGGCTAACATCAGATGGGGTGGTTCTTGGTAAGGCAACATCAGCGATAGTTAAACCACTCTCTAAAAGATTTTTCACTTCCTTTATATTTGAGCATAGTTCGACTTTTGTTCCTTCTGGTGTTGGCATCATCAGCAACACCTCTTCACCACCAATTCCTCTATCAGATAGTAAATCTGAACTATGAGTACTTAGAATCACTTGACGCTTGCGCTGTTTCTGAAAACGATAGATCAAAGAGGGTAATTGGGCAATGATCCCTGCATTCAAAGATAGTTCAGGTTCCTCTAGTAGGAGTAGGGAATCACTTTCTAATAGAGACCACAATAAACCAATTAAACGAAGTGTGCCATCTGAAAACTGATCTTCACGCTGCTTACCTGCATTAGGTCGCCAGTGTTGGTAAACTGCTTCCAAATGAGGAATGCCCATTTCGTCTTTAACGTCTTTGAGTTCTTTAAGCTGTGGGACAGCTAACTTGAGTGCCTCTTCAATCTTGTGAAGTCGCGATCTTCGGGTTTTTTCAGGTGTTTTAATCACCCTTTCTAGAAAGTTTTTTCCAAAGGGATCATCTTCTAATTCGGCACTACTAAAAACATCTGGATATCTGAGTAATTGTGGAATTAAATGAAGATATAAAATCGAACTTAGAAATTTTGATATTTCTCTAAATTCAAAATTAGAATTAATCTGTTCAAGATAAGTCTGTGTTAATCGTAGAGTATCTTTTTTGTCTTCGCTAGAGGGGCGATCAATAATGAGTTGACCATTCTTAAAGACACGTTCATAGGATAGGATTGGCAAATTTTGCCCCCCTTTTGTTTGCTTGATGCCAATTCCATATCTCCAGATCGGTTCACTTGCAGATGTGTTGTCTGATAAGTGTATTTCTAACTCTACATCAGGATAGCGTCGAGCATATAGACAACGGACTTTTGACAGTCCACCTCTATCTTTTATTGCTTTTTGTAATCCACCACCATCCTTGGCAATATCTCTCAGGAAACGTAATGCATCTAAAAAATTGGACTTCCCTGAAGCATTCGGTCCAATAATGAACATTCGCTCTTTTAGGTGAACATCAACCGAAAGGAAGTTTCTCCAGTTGCGTAGCTTGATATACGAAATAATCATTTCATTTCTAACCTTTATAAAGCTTCTTTCAGAAAGATGACAAACGCTGGAAACTGTAAAAGCTATTATACGAAAACACTTAATCCTATTTTAGAAAAGGACTGTATCTAGGTCAGAGCCGCCTTTTCCATGACTGCTAATAACTCGCGCCATAGCTTTCGAGTCACGGGTCCCGGACAGGCGGGCAAGATCACCTCATCCACTTGGCGAATCGGCATTAGCAGGCGCACCGAGGAACTCAGAAAGCCCTCACTGGCTCTCCCTAGATCCTGCGGGGTGAGAATCACTTCCCGATGGGGAATGCCCAAGTCTGAGAGGATCTGCAACAGCGTCGCTCGCGTAATTCCGTGGAGCATGCCAACGGCGGTGGGGGGTGTCTCGACCACACCATCACGGACAATCCAGAGGTTACTGGTCGTGGCCTCGGTCATCTGCCCTTGGGCATTGAGAAGCAGGGCGTCGTCAAAACCAGCTTGCTGCGCCTCCAATAGCGCCAAGATATTGTTGAGGTAATTGCCCGTTTTGGCTGCTGGATCAAGGGCAGCGGTGCTCGTGCGTTGCCGCTTGGCAATGGTCAGGCGAATTCCCTGTTCACTCAATGTTGGTTCGGGGGCGATCGCCATCAACACAATCAATAATCTGGGCTGGGTGGTTGGTTCTGGCAATAGCCCAATGCGGCGATCGCTACCACGGGTGACGACAATCCGAATGTAATATTCTCCACTTGGGGCAGCCGCTAACGTGCGTTGCACTTCTTGGGTAATGTACTCATCAGACCACGGCACGGTCATGTAGAGATAGGCCGCTGAGGTGCGCAACCGTGCGAGGTGCTCTGGTAGGGCAAAGGGGATCCCCCGATAGGTACGAATCACTTCATAAACGCTATCGCCGTAGAGAAACCCACGATCAAGCACAGAAATCGAGGCCTCTGGCGTAATCACCCCATCCAAATTGCACAGCAACACGCGCTGTCTCCCCTAGGGTTGGCGTTCCACTTCGGCTTTCATGCGCTCAAGGGTTTGATGCATTTGATCAAACATGGTTTGGGGAGACATACCAAACTGGCTAAGTTGTGTTTCCAGTTGTTTAATAGTCATCTGCGCCATAAAGTCATCGGATAACTCAAACCGCTTCATAAAGATACGGTAGCGGTCCATGAGTTCTTCCATTTTTTCGATATAAATTTTCTTCCCTTCGCGGTCAAACTTGCCGTACTCGGAGCCAAGCTGCATCAACTGCTGGTAGTCCTGAAACAGGCGTTGTGCTTCCTGTTGAACAATTTCCGAATCAAAGAATCCCATATGACTCTGCCCGATACAGCAACAACCCAAATGCCAACGATTGACCGTTTGGTTTGTTATCTAGTTGCATTCTATCAAAGGCACTTTAGGCGGGGGTGAGAGGGAAAACCGATCCTTCGCTCAGGGTCTGTGCCCAAGCGATCGCCGCCAGAAAACTCTGTGGGTCTGCCACCCCTGTACCCGCAATGTCAAAGGCCGTACCGTGATCCGGGGACGTGCGAATAAAGGGCAAGCCAATTGTGGTATTCACCGCTTCCCGAAAGGCCAGCATCTTCACGGGAATCAACCCCTGATCATGGTAAAGGGCGAGGTAGGCATCGTAGGCAGTTGCCGGGGCAGGGCGTCCCCACCAGGCATCGGCAGCCCCAATCCAGAGGGTATCGGGGGGTACAGGGCCAATCAGTTCAACATGGGGATACTGCTGCTGGGCGGCTGCGAGCCATGGAATCAGCCAAGCCACTTCTTCTTGGCCTAAGTGTCCCTGCTCACCACTGTGGGGATTCAAACCAGCAATGGCAATGCGAGGCCGCTCTAGATGCCGCCGCTCCCTCAGAAACTGCACAAGGAGCGCCAGTTTTTCATTGAGACGTTCGGGGGTCAGTGCTTTGGGCACCTCTTGCAGAGGGATATGGGTCGTCGCAAGTAAAGTGGTCAGCACCCAGTTAGTTACAGGCGATCGCCCCAAGAACAACATGCCCACGTTGGCCGTTCCAGTAAAGTGAGCCAGCACTTCTGTTTGACCGGGAAAGGCATAACCTGCCGCCTGCCAACTGGCCTTAGAAATCGGTGCTGTCACAACCCCTGCCACATCGCCAGCGATCGCCCGCTGAATAGCTGTTTCTAAGTAGGCAAAGCTCGCCGCCCCACTCACCACACTGGGTTGTCCCGGCACAATCCTCTCATCGAGGGGATGCTCCCAAATCTGAAGCTGAGCAGGATCAATGGCCACCTGTCCCTGCTGACAGAGGCGAGTGTAGGTTTCCTCTAATACTTGGCCGGTACCGGCAATAAAAAACTGCCCTAACTGGTCTGAGGGCAGGTGAGCTAGGGCTTTCAGGAGAATTTCTGGGCCAATGCCCGCTGGATCCCCAAGGGTGAGGGCAAGGGACATCCTAGGCTTCTTGAAGAATCGGCTCAGCCGTATCGTCTTCAGTGGCTTCGGGAATGTCTTCAATGACTTCTTCAGTGGTCTCTGCGGTGGCCTGCTGCTGTTGTTGCAGGAGTTGCTGACGATAGCGCTCTGCCATCTCTTCAGCCTTTTCATAGACCAACTGCGGATTTTTCACCATGTCACCGGGTTCTGGCTCCAGTTGCTTGGTGGAAAGGGAAATCCGACCCCGCTCAGCATCAAGGTCAATAATCATCACCTTGACTTGGTCATTGACATTGAAAACACTGTGGGGCGTATCAATGTGATCGTGGGAAATCTCGGAAATGTGCAGCAGACCGCTAACCCCACCAATGTCAATGAAGGCACCGTAGGGCTTAATCCCACGCACGGTTCCAACTACCACTTCGCCCACTTCCAGTTTGTTCATCTTGCGTTCGACAAGGGCACGGCGGTGGCTGAGGACGAGGCGGTTGCGCTCTTCATCCACTTCTAAAAACTTCAGGGGCAGCTCTTCACCCACCAATTCTTCTTTATTGACACGGGTGCTGATGTGGGAACCGGGAATAAAGCCGCGCAGCCCCTCAATGCGCACAAGGGCACCCCCCCGGTTGGTGGCAAAGACCTGAGAACGAACAGTGGCATCTTCCGCTTGTAGTTGGCGAACACGCTCCCAAGCCCGCATGTACTCGATACGACGAATCGAGAGGGTAAGCTGCCCTTCTTCGTTTTCATCCGCCAAGATAAAGAATTCGCGGGTTTCGTTCGGTTGCAGCACCTCTTCCGGACTGTCAATCCGGTTGATAGACATTTCTTGGATGGGAATGTAGGCAGCGGTTTTCGCACCGATGTCAATCAGGGCACCCTTCGGTTCGATGCTAAAGACGGTGCCAGCAACAATGTCGCCGGGGTTGAAGTGGTAATCGTACCGGTCCAGTAAGGCTGCAAAATCAGCATGCGTAAAGCCCACGTCTAACGTTTTTTCCTGATTGACCATGCGAGTGTTTTCCTAGCTCCTTTAACGAAAATGGGGGTGTATAGTGAGTTATCAAGCGGGCAGAAGTGGGTGCCATACGCAATCATACCAGCGATCGCTCGAACACTTTCTGACTGGATCTACAATGTTAGCCTAGAGTTTGCCCGTTGGCTAGCGGCATCGATAAAATTTTGGTCATTGATGAAGATAAATGTTAATTTTTGTTGAGGAGTGGGCATGGCGCGATTGAACCGCCGACAGGTCAAGCAATTTTGGCAGGAGTTCCGCGAATTTGCCCTAAAGGGGAATGTCATTGATCTGGCGATCGCTGTCGTGGTGGGTGGTGCCTTTGGCCGCATTGTTACTTCCGTTGTGGAAGACCTGATCATGCCTTTGGTCAATCCTCTGATTCCGGGGGGCGACTGGCGGGAACTGACTGTTGGTTCAGGGATTCGGATCGGTAAGTTTTTAGGCAGTTTACTCGACTTTGGGGTGATTGCCCTGAGCTTGTTTATTCTCTTGAAGCTAATTTTGCCCCTATTGCCCAAGAAGCCCCCTGCCCCTGAACAACGGGAGTGTCCCTACTGCTTGGAGTCCGTACCCCTCAAGGCGAGCCGCTGCCGTGCCTGTACCTCTGAACTCCCCCCCCTGTAGGAGTCCTCAGCAATGCGATCGTGGCAACGCTGCATCTCTGGGCTGTTGGTGGGGCTATGGCTGGCCATTCTCACCAGTTGTGGAACAACGCCGCCTACCCAAGGCACCCAGATTGAATTCTGGACCATGCAACTGCAACCGAAATTTACTGACTACTTCCATCGCCTGATTGCGGAATTTGAAGCCCAACATCCCGATGTCCATGTGCGCTGGGTGGATATTCCTTGGACGGCAATGCAGACCAAAATTCTCATGGCAGTATTAGCGGGCACTGCTCCCGATGTGGTGAACCTGAACCCTGACTTTGCCGCGTTGTTGGCAGGACGCAATGCGTGGCTCAATCTCAATGACTATGTGCCGCCAGCCGTGCGCGAGCGTTATCTACCGAATATCTGGCAGGCCACGACATTAGAGGGCAAGAGCTTTGCCGTACCTTGGTACCTCACCTCGCGGGTAACGATTTATAACAAGGCGATCCTTGCCGCCGCTGGGGTCGATCGCCCCCCCCAAACCTTTGCCGAACTCGCCAGTGTGGCTAAAGCCGTGAAGGAGAAAACAGGCAAATACGCCTTCTTTATCACGATGGTGCCCGAGGACTCTGCCGAACTGATGCAGGCCATGGTGCAGATGGGGGTGAAGCTTGTCGATGATCAAGGCCGTGCTGCCTTTAATTCCGCGGTGGGCAAAGCCGTTTTTCAGTATTGGCTGGATCTCTATCGTCAGGGACTCTTGCCGCCACAGGTGCTCACCGAAGGCCACCGTCAAGGCATCGAACTCTATCAAGCGGGACAAACGGCTCTATTGATGACCAGTCCAGAATTTTTGAACGCGATCGCCACCAATGCCCCCACTATTGCAGCCGTTTCAGCCCCCGCCCCCCAGTTGACCGGAGACACTGGTAAGAAAAATGTTGCCGTGATGAATTTACTTGTCCCCCGCCAGAGTCGCCATCCGGAACTAGCCGTAGAATTTGCCCTCTTTGTCACCAATAATGAAAACCAACTGGCCTTTGCTAAGGAAGCGAATGTCCTGCCTTCTACACAAGCAGCCTTAGCAGATCCCTACTTCCGCACCCTTGGCGAAAATGCCACCCCTGTGGACATCGCCCGCTCCGTCAGTGCTGCTCAAATGAACCAAGCAGAGGTTCTCATTCCCCCCCTACGGGACATTAAGGAACTACAACGACTCCTCTACGAGAATTTACAGGCAGTTCTCTTGGGGCAAAAGACCATTGATCAGGCGCTCAAGGATGCAGAAACCGCATGGAACAGTCGTTTGGGATAAATGCTCCCAGTGGCTATAAGGTTTTAAGGATGGAATAGACCTAGAGGCTTGAGTGCTTAAGACTTCAAAATTCAAAGTCCTTCATTCATTTAATTTATTCACAATTACTTCATAGGGACGTAAGACTAGGTCTTTAACTAAGTAACCTTTCTTTAGCACTTTAACCACTTTGTTATCAGGGTATGACTTATCGTGAATGACATCTATAGCTCTACAAAAATTCGGGTTAAATTCATACTCCTCTAACTGGCACTCAGAAACACCTTGGGATTCTAAAACTGCGAAGAAACGATTCTTGATAGAAGTAAGATTGCGTGGTAAACGCTGCAAAAATCCAGCAGGTGGATCAGGATTAGCAGATAAATACTCAGATAAGTTTTCTAGAGAATCATAAATCTCTAAAAGCTCAAGCAAAAACTCTCCTAAATTGGAATCATAAGAAGAATTAATTTGTCGAATATTTTGAGATAGCTGCGTATTTTCTCGCATTAACTGAGATATAGATGCGAGTAGCTTCTTCTTTTGCTCCTCTGAAATCAAGAACTTTTTTGACTCCATAAAAATTTATAGGCTATCTATTCTAATATATCACTAATTTTACCCAATAGAAATTCTAGATTTTTCAACTCATTAGGAGAACTAATATCTAATGACTTAGACTGCGTCAAGTTAGAACTACTAGAATCACAATTGAAAGAGGTAAACCTAACAGCATCTGGTAAAATCGGTAAAAGCAAGTCAGCAATTAATCGATTTTCTCTATTCATTAAAAATCTTTGAGCATTAGCAATCTGAGCGGCTGAATACTTTCGCTTTTTCATTGCAATGGCAACAGCTTGCATAATCTCTTGCCGAGATGCCGCTGGACTTAATTCCAATATTTTATATGGATTCACTTCAATCATCCATGTTACTCCTTATTACTCAAATAACTGGGGATAAATTTGACGAGCGTCAGATATAAGCCGATAAGCTAGCTGGCGTTCACTAAACGTAGCATATTTATTTTCTACAATTTCAAGTGCAATATCCGCCAATACTTTAGCAACTTTATACCTAACCTCAGGATACTGAGAGCTTCTAGCTTTGATGACAACCATTTCAATATTATTACTTTGAAATAATGAATGAATTAAATCTAGCTCTTTCTGAATAGATAACTCCTTAATTGCATCTAATAAATAGGAACTTTTAGAATCTATTTTTAGAAGATCGTTAAGTTGACGAAGAGCTTTATCAATACTTATCAAAGATTTTGCATAGTTTTTATAAATTAGTCGTACATGAGACTCTATATAATACTTTTTAGATTCATCAGAAACGAAGAGATTAAACCAGTCTTCTGCAAATTTAGCAGTTTTTTCTAAATCAGAGCTATCCTCAGCAACCACTGAATAACACTTGAACAGTTCATCATTGACTTTCTTTTTAAGTTCAGTGGAATTAGTTATAAATTTCTTTACCTTATTTAGCATTAAAAATGCTTCTTGAGTTTTCACCTCGTTTAGGTAAGCTAGTCCATTATAGTAATAGAAAAGTTTGTGTGAGTAAGATAAATCATCTTCTTGTATTTTAGAATTAGTTTCTAACTTCCTATCAGCAAGTTTTCTTGCAGTTGCAATATCACCATATTCAAACGCAGTAATTGCTATGCCTAAATCAGAGTAGTAGTATTGGTCAGTACTCAAGTTTGAAGAAGCTTTTGAGCAGCCAGAAGACCGCAAAAATCGGTACAGACTAGGAGACAACCAGATGTTGTTAATATAAATACCTCTTCTAAGATTACCTTTTAATTGATCATAAGCCGCAAGATCACATCTGAACACATTAATAATTCGCATATATTTATCATTTTCTAGCTCATTCTGCAAATCTAGCACTCTGGATTCTATTAACTTTAAGAGTCTATCTTTGAGAGTATTTATATCTACCTCAAAATCAATCCAAAGAGATTTTTTCAGAGAAGTTTCGCGAGAAAGATTAGCAATATTAGTAATCCAAGCAGAAATAAATCGCTCAGTTTTAGAGAAATCACCATTCATCACTGAATAATAAGAACTTATTGCTAAATTATGAAGTGCTTCTATACATGGATTTTTTAAGAACTCTTCCTCACAGTGTTGAAAAATCTCATTTGTGGTTCCATTAGTGAATAAAAGTCGCTTCCGCACAGGAATAATATGGTGATCTAAGTTTCTCTTACATAAATCAATCTGTGGGAGATTTCTTTTACCCCCATCCGATAGTTGAAGATAGTTAAGACTAAGCTGGTATGCTTTGTCGTAATTAGACTTCTTAATTTCATTCTCAATTTCGGCTAGTTTATTCAAATAAAATTCTCGCTGTAATTGATGAATTACTTGTATTTTTTCTTGAATCTGATATTCAGATTGTTTTTGAATGCTATTCCAACTAATAAGTGACTGGTCTAGGTCATTTTTCAGATAACTAATCTGTCCCTCTAAATAGAGAATCTCATCCTCATCTAGAAATCTTCTATTAGATTGAATATACTCTAATGCTTTAGAAAATTCTCGTGCTTTAATGTAGACATAAGCCAAGCGATAACGATGCTTATAATCAGTCAAACGATCCATGAATTCAGTAAACTCACTAGATTCGTAAGCTTTTTTATAAAAATTAATGGCGTCACTAAATCTATATTTCTGCTCTGCCTTAAGACCAGATTGATAAGTTGATAATAATTTTTTGATACCTGTTAATTTTTCAAGTAGTGAAATACCATCATCCCGCTCTATAATCGCTATTGCTTCTGTCGTCTTTTGAATAGCTAGTCTTAAATCACAACGATCAAAAAGCAACTTTGCTTCAGAGATTAATTCAAGGTAGCGCTCTTCTGCCAAAAGATACTTATTGCATTCATCCAGTAAACTATCAAGCGCTTCTATGGCATACAACTGTCTTGCAGATTTTATTTTAGAGACAGCTTTCTTATAAAATTTTTGATTTATTAATCTTGTAATTTCAGAATAGAGAGATTGAAAATCCTTTTTTCTTTGTAGCTCTTGTATAAGCTCAGACTTGAAATCTCTGTAAGATTGACTCTCTTGAAAAATAAAATGATTTACTTTGTTTTTTAAGTCCGATAGTAGTTCATCTAGGTACGTTGTTTCAAAAGGATTAGCACGTACTTTTGGATCAACATCATGAAATTTTTTGAGTAAACTAATAAATAAAAAACGAGATTTTTGATAAGAGGAAACCTGAAAACTAAGATACAGTATGAATAAAAACAGAATAATTAAAATATACATACTATCTATCCTTTAAGTGCCTAGTCTATACGTATTTTTTCTCCAATATCAATCTGATTCACTCTTGAGCTTAAGTGAGGATTTTTTATAACGAGTTCTGGCCATCTATTAGCATTGCCAAGATATTTCTGGGCAATCGAAGATAATGAATCTCCTTGTTGGACAATATGGTATCTCCTTGGTTGAAGATCTTTTGTACCCTGAGCAATAGGTAGCTTAGTAAAGCTGATGGAATTTTGCTCTATACCATTAGTCACTTGGGTTAGTAGTCTTGCATAGTAGCTATTTAGAAAATAGAATAAAGCCGATAATACACCTGTAATGATAAGTAGAAGAATCACCGTTTTTCTAGTTGAATATTGTTGCGCTTTACTCTCTACTACCTCTTCTAGAGAATTTAGTAAAATAAGATTCTCCAGTCTGGCATCACAATTTGGACAAACCTCTTCTCCAGAGATTTGATGTTCACAAACTGGGCACAGAAAGTTTACTTTAGCTTGCTTGTGTTCTATATTCATTGGACTTTGGACTTATCTACACCACCTTTAATTTTTATTTCCTCATTATTCTGTTCAATAATTCCAATAGATTCATCAATCGATTGTCTATAGATTACGTCTGCTTCTTCAAAATTTCCTTGTCGCATTAATTCTAATAACTTAATAAACCTAGTAGATAATTCAGTTGAGCTGCTGCTAATAGCACCTTCTCTGATAATTTCCAAACCTTTTACTAGTTTCGGCAATAGATTCATCTCTTTGTTATAATCATCTTCTATTTTTTCGGTCGATAAGTTTTTAGTTTGAATTGATTTTTGAACTGATGCTTTGATGTTTTGTATGCGCAACTTTTGATCCTCATCTAGTAAAAAATCATACAACTTAAGTAAGTTATCGCACTTATTTTCTATTGAGTCCATTTTTATCTTTGCAGGTGAATTATTAAACTTGAAATCTTCTAATTTTTCTGTGGCTCTTACTAGAATATCCTGATTTTCAATATTATTAATTTCAATTTGATTAGCTAAAAATATTACCTCACATGCCTCTTTTTGAATTTCAGACAGACCATATTTCGTTAAACTTATTTCAGCGTTAATTTCATCGATAGACTGGCTTAGCTCACGATAGATTTTTTCGTTGGCTCGGCCTTGAGTAAACGATGAGCTGACCCTGATTGATGGATCGTTCTTTAACCATGCCGTAGCAGAAAGATTTTCGTTTTTATCATTCAGCTCAAATGTAACAACAATTTCAGTACCCTTTGGATATGGCTTATCTAAGCCTAACCACATTTCACCTATAGGTTCATCATGGTGCTGAGCTTCACCAGAGTCTAATTGATCTCGAACCAAATCGGGACTGAAAAACTTAAGGTGTATCAGCCGCTGATCATCTGCAACTGTCTTAAAGGTCTCAATTTTTTGACAAGGAAGTTGTTCTCCCTTACTGATGACTTTATAGCGCGGATCGGATTCAAGTTCAATACAGTAATCACGAGAAACAGTGGTTGTTTTATCCACTAAGCCAGCAGCGACAATAGCTGCTCCTTCAGCTACGGCATACATTGGCCTTGGGTGAATGACAACCTTATTGCCAAATGCCTCTCGTACAGACTGTTGGACGTAGGGAATTTGCGAGGAGCCACCTACCATTAAAACGACATCAATATCGCTAGGGAAAAACTCAGATAGACTTAAAGCTTGATGGCAGATTTGAATAGTGCGATCTACATAAGGCTTGATCATTGCCTCTAGTTCAGAGCGTCTAATTTTGACTTCAATGGGAATGTCAAATCCATTATCATCTAACAATGGTGTTGCAGGAGAGATAACAACTTCGTCTTTGCTACTTAGAGCAATTTTTGCCCTTTCAATAGCATTTTTTAGGTCAGAAATAAACTTGAGCTTTTGATAGTGGGGCATTTTATTCATTTGCTGATCAAAGTCATCTAGACCCTCTTGCTCAGTGACTTTACTTTTGACAAATTGGGTAATCTTATGATCAATATCATCACCACCGAGCCACAGGTCACCTGCCTTACCAAGTTCTATAAACATTGAACCAGTTGCTTGGATGACCGATGCATCAAAGGTGCCACCGCCAAAGTCATAGACTAGGATTGTCTTAAACTCAGATGAGTTTGGCTTAAAACCATAGGAAATTGCTGCTGCTGTAGGTTCAGGTAAGAGTTCTAGCAGAGTTAAACCAGCCTTTTGACAAGCACGACGGGTTGCACTGCGTTGACTGTCATTGAAATATGCGGGTACAGTGACCACTGCTTGATTGATAGTATCGTTGCCAATATGATTCTTTCTGAGATATTCTTGGCTATTTCTGACGACTTTTTTTAGAATTTCAGCCGAGATGTCTTCAGGTAAAAATTCCTGCTCATTGATCCACACAGAAAGTGCATTCTCTGTCCCTTGGGTAAACTGTGTCACCTTGTACGGAACGTTCTGAATATGCTGCTGCACGGCAGGATCATTGATGCCACGTCCCATTAGCCGTTTAATCGAGAAGATAACATTGGCTGGATTAGAACGAAATTGATTGTAAGCTGTTTCACCCACAACAAGCTCATTGTTATAAATTGAGACAATTGATCTGGTTAGCTTTCTTTCTGGTGGTGTATTGTCATCTGCTGTAATAACCTCAGTCTCAGCAAGTTTAATCGCTGCTACAGAGTTCGTTGTTCCTAGGTCAATTCCAATGGCAGCAGGCATGATTAATACAGTAAGATTCAATAACTTGTTGTCATTCTAAAGTTCTGATCTCTAAGTGTGCAAGTAGTTTCTGTAAATTTTTGTGACTAGCTATCAGCTTTATATCTCTACCTGTATGCCAAGCTCCACCACTTGTTCGGGGGGCAGACGAAAGTAGGTCATGGCATCCTCAGCATTGCGATATAGCCAAGCAAAGACAACCTTTTGCCAGTAGGTCATGCCGGGGGCGTGGGTGGGGATGATTGTCCGACGGCCTAGGAAGAAACTCATGGGTTCGTTGAGGGGGAGATTGAGGACACGTTGGCAAGTTTCAAGGGCGAGTAGGACATCGGGGCGATCGCGAAACCCCGAGGTAAGGATGATTTCATAAATACCGACATCCGTAACTGTATAGGCCAATTGTTCTGACAAGGGCACATGGGGTAAATTCGCAGTTGCTAAATGGATAAAGATCATCTGCTCATGCAACACATGATTGTGCTGGAGATTTTGAATAAAGGTGGGTGGAATCGTATGGGGAAGTGGTGAGAAGAAAACAGCAATCCCCGGCACCCGTGCAACCCCTTGACTGAGCAGCTCTTTGAGGGAGCAGTGAGCATTTGCTTGCAGGAGTTGCTGCCGCAGCAGAACCTGCCCTTGTCGCCACGTCACTAAGAGCATATAGATCATCCCACCGAAAACGAGGGGATACCAGCCACCGTGGGGAATCTTGAGGGCATTTCCCATCAGGAAAGCCATTTCAATCACTAAAATACTGACCCAAACAAGGCCAATTTGCAGAATAGACCATCGCCATAAGTGCCGCGCCACCAGCATCAGGCAGAGGGTCGTAACCACCATGGTTAAGTTAACCGCCAAACCATAGGCACCCGCGAGTTCTGATGAGCTTCTAAAGGTGATGACCAGAAGCAGAACCGTAACTAGGAGCAGCCAGTTGATCACCGGAATATAGATTTGGCCACGGTGATGATCATCCGTAACATCAATGCGCAGCCGAGGCAGGTAGCCCAACTTAATAGCCGCAGCAGTCATTGAAAAGGCTCCCGAAATCACCGCTTGAGACGCAATGACGGTGGCCAATGTACTGAGAACGACTAAGGGGAAGACGCTCCACGCAGGTACAAGTTGGAAAAAGAGATTATGGGTAGCCGTTGGATGCTTGAGAATGAAAGCACCCTGCCCCAGATAATTCAAGGCAAGGGCGGGAAAGACTAGACGATACCACGCCAAGCGAATCGGCTCGACCCCAAAGTGTCCCATATCGGCATACATGGCCTCGGCACCCGTCAGTGCTAGAATCACCACTCCCAATAGGAGAAGCACTTGGCTAGGATGGGTGTGAAAGAGTTGTACTCCCCACCAAGGATTGAGGGCATTCAGAATCGTGGGCTGCTCAAAGATATGAATTGCCCCAAGAATGCCTAGGGTCATAAACCAGAGGAACATGATCGGGCCAAAGACCTGCCCCACTTGGGTGGTACCGCGATGTTGAAACCAAAACAACGCCACAAGAATAAGCACTGTTAGGGGAACGATCCAACTCCCAAACTGGGGACTGAGCACCTCTAGCCCCTCAACGGCAGAGAGGACACTAATGGCAGGGGTAATCGTGCTATCTCCATAGAACATGGCCGCCCCCACCAGACCGAAAATGATTACCCAGCGCCGCCAGTGGGGACTGAGACGAATTCGGGAGAGGACAAGCGCCATCAGGGGAAAAATGCCGCCTTCACCGCCATTGTCAGCACGCAGGGCAAAGGTTGCATACTTCAACGTCGGAATCAGGACAAGCGCCCAGAGGATCAAGGAGAGAATGCCGTAGATATTGGCGGGGGTAACCGTTAGGAGATGAAGGGGATTGAAGGCTTCCTCAAAGGCATAGAGGGGACTCGTCCCTAGGTCACCATAGACGACACCGAGGGCACCCAGAATCAGGAGCCTTGAGGGCTGGCGGGCAGCATTCGTTTTTGTCATGGTCAGGTCGGGGTGAGTTTAGCGACTTAAGCTATCGAAGCGAATATTGGCTTGAGCCATACGTTTAAGAGCTTCACCGAGGCGATCGCAATCCGCAATGAGGCTAATGCGCACGTATCCTTCACCGCCTTCGCCAAAAGCATTGCCGGGGGTCACAACAACACCCGTCTCCTGAAGCAGTTTGAGGGCAAAATCTGTCGAACTCATGCCCACGGGTACGGGCACCCACAGGTACATGGTTGCTTGGGTTGGGGTGAGTTGCCAGCCCAGTTCATTCAAGCCTTGAATCAGAAAATCCCGCCGTTGACGATAGCGATCGCACACAGAGGCAATGTAGCTATCGGGCAGGCTCAAGGCCACCTCTGCCGCTTTCTGTAAGACAGAAAAAACCCCGTAATCTAAGTTCGTTTTCAGCGTCCGCAAGCCTTGAATAATGTGGCGGTTGCCCACCACAAACCCAACCCGCCAACCGGCCATGTTGTAGGTTTTCGAGAGGGTATGGAACTCAACGCCAATTTCCTTGGCACCGGGAATCTCTAGCAAGCTGGTGGGTTGATAGCCATCAAAAGCCAGTTCGGCGTAGCAAAGATCATGCACCAGTAGGATTTGATAGTCGCGGGCAAAGGCAACCACTTCTTCAAAGAAAGAGCGGGGGGCGATCGCCGCCGTGGGATTGCTGGGATAGTTAAAGTACAAAACCTTGGCTTGACGGGCGATGTCACTGGGAATTGCACTCAGATCAATGAGCCAGCCCTTTTCCCGTTTGAGAATGAGGGGATAGATGTTAGCACCGGCGATCGCAGGTCCACGAAAATGGGCAGGATAGGCGGGGCTTGGCACAAGGACGACATCCCCCGGATTCACATAGGCAAGGGCAAGGTGCGTCAGTCCCTCTTTTGATCCCAACAGGGGTAAGGCTTCACCATCGGGATCAAGGGAGACATTGTAGCGGCGCTGATACCAACGGGTAATGGCTTGACGGAAAACCGCTGTGCCTTCAAAGGGGGGATAACCGTGGTAACTGGGTTCCTCAAAGGCGGCAATCGCGGCTTCAATCACCGGACGCGGCGCGGAGCCATCGGGATTGCCCATGCCCAAGTCAATTAAGTCCAGTCCCTGCTGGCGGGCTTTCAGCTTCAGTTCATCGAGACGCGCAAAGACGTAGGGCGGCAATGCCCCAAGGCGATCGGCCGGCTGAATCCACTCTAACCCCATCTAGCGGGCACTCCCATCCAAGACTTTAGCACTGTAGCCGACCACGGTGGACACCATTGCTTCTAGCACCAGATCAGGCGTCACGGGAAACGGCAGATGGTGAATATCGGAGTGGGGCGCACAGGCAACCGTAGCAGCGTGCTGGAGTTGCGCCAAGCTGGCCTCTTGGAAGCCCAAATCCTCTAAACTCAGGGGCAAGCCCACCTGTTCATAAAATTGACAAAGCTGATGGCGAGCGCTGGTGGCCAGTTGACTGCCCTGGACAATTTCTTCTAAGCGTAGTTGGACAAGAATGCCGTAGGCCACTTTTTCCCCGTGGAGTGTGCCCTTGCTTTGGGGCAGTTGGGTCAAACCATTGTGAATGGCGTGGGCTGCTACCGTGCGGCATTGGGCACCCCCCAAGCCACCAATCATGCCTGCCATCAGAACACTGGCATCAACCACATTTTCCCAAACGGGACTGCCCACATTGGCCAAGGCTTCAGCAGACTGCTGCAAGAGAATATCGCGCAATACTCGGGCTTGCTGTACCGCAGCAACAATCAGGGCTTCTTGACGGTGACCACTACTCACCGAGGCTTCGTACCACTTGGCAAGGGCATCGCCAATACCGGCAAGCAGGGTTCGCTTCGGCGCCGTTTGAATCAGGGCGTAGTCCAACAGCAGCAGATCCGGGCAACGGTGGAGTGCCACATCATAGGCAAAGGCACCGGCCTCTGTATAGATATTGGAGAGGGCTGTCCAAGCGGCACAGGTGGCTGCCGACGTGGGAATCGTTACTACGGGCAAGTTGAGTTGGTGCCCCAAGAGTTTAGCGGTATCTAGGGCTTTGCCACCGCCAATGCCAATGATTAGATCGCTGCCTTGCGCTTCTTGGCGGAGCTGGGCAAGGGTGGCTTCACTGCACTCGCCATGGAATGTCCCCACGCTGAAGGTGAGATCATGGGAGCGGGCGATCGCCTGCCACTCCTGCTCAAGCTGCTGATACCGCTGCGGTGAAACCACTAAAAGGGGATGATGCCCCAATTGAGCAATGGCTTCCCCCGCTTGGGAGAGAATTGACCAACCGCGATAGACGTGCGTAGGTGCAATACAAAGGGGTGAAAACGAAGCAGCAGTCACAGGCCGTACAAACAAGGATTATTTAGGGACTCTCTGGCACAATAGAGCGATTTTCGCTCCGACCATAGAGATCCATCTTAATTACTTTTCTGCTGACTTTCCGTTTGCACGTACAAAATAATCAAGAACACCGTTGGCACCAAGACAAACATGGCCGTTGCCACCAAGCCGAGATCATTGACTTCCATGGTATCTATCCCACAACGCTGAAATTTATTTTATCAATGCTGTGCCCCCCTTGCGGCGATCGCACTCGGCTAAGGTCATGATCACAGATTGGGTAATCATTTGGGCGGTTACGGGAGCCAGCAAAATACCGTTGCGGTAATGGCCAGTGGCCAGCCAAGTGTGGTCGTCTATTTTTTCGATGATGGGTGCCGGGCGATCGCTCGGGCGGGGTCGTAGTCCCTGCCACTGTTGGGTTAAGGGAGCCGTTTTCAGAACCGGCCAAAGCTCGATCGCTCTTCCATGCAGTTGAGCAAGGGTTTGGGGATTGCCGATTAGGGTGTTGAACTCCACGGTGGCGCCCACCCACACCCGCCCCCAAGGCAAGGGGACAAAATGAATCCCTTCAGCGGTCATCACTGGCGTATTTGCATCACAGGCAAACTCTAGGGCTTGTCCTAAAACGGGTTCCACAGTCACAGAGCGATCGAGGGCTTGCGTCAGGGGCGTTGTCCCTAGACCCGCCGCCAAGATCAGGTATTCGGTCTCGATAGCTGCTTGATCGAGCTGTAAAATCCATCCCCCTTGGGGCGATCGCTGGAGCTGTTGGACAGGGCTTTGATAAAAGAACTTTACCCCCCGTTGATGAGCGGCTTGGCGCAGGGCTTGAGTGAAGGGTTTAGGGGTGACTTGGCGATCGCCCGTTGCCCAAAGTGCGCCGTGAATGTGGTGGATATCCACAAGGGGACATTGATCTTGGACTTCCTTTGGCGAGAGCCACTGCACGCCTTGGGGCGCCTGTTCCTGCAACCATGCTTGGGTGGCGATCGCCTCGTCCTCAGTGGTACAGATTTCGATAATGCCTCGGCGCTGGTAGGGAATCTTAACCCCTGTCTCTGCCTCTAGCTCGGGAATGAGGGTTTCATAACGTGCCAGACTCGCTTGGCGTAGTTGAAAGTTACGTCCGCGGCGCCGCCGACTGAGGTGGACAATGAGAACACCAAGAGCTGCACCGGTCGCTTGCCAATCTTCCTCTCCCTGCGCCTCAAGGACAAGAATCGGCGTTTCCGCTGGATCAAGAACACGACTCAGTTCGTAGGCGATCGCCGAGCCAACCGCCCCGGCGCCCACAATGGTGACTGTTGCATTTGCTGGCAGCCCCGTCACAGTGTCGCGACCGTATTGACCAATTCCCAGTTTTCATTTTCGGCGATGGCACGACTCACACGGTCAAACCATTCAAAGCAGTGATTGTTTTTCTTGAGGGTCAGTTCCTTATTCTTGAGCACCAGATCAAACTTGGTGACATCGTTTTGGGGCGTGGTTTTATCAATTAGGACTTCAACCGTGACCAGTTGCGACATTGAAATAGCATCGAGCGTGCTCTCCCGTGCGACAACGTAATCATCCCCCACATGGGTCACCGTCAAATCACAGGCTTCTAGGGTTTGCACCAGCTCTTCCTTTAGCCGTGCCCGAGGGAGTGCAATGGTAACAACACGCGCATATCGAGCCATAACCGCCAAGTGGTAAACTAATAATTCGCGAACAATGGTTCTAGTGTAATCACGGAACAGATGAGGTGCTATCGCTGCTGGTGTTCCTAGGAAATCACAGGGAATTGAGCATTACCCCCATTGTAGGGTGACCTGCATTGCACTGGCAGGATGCCGCGATTATATCAAACCTTTCCTCGAAATCGCTGAATTCATGCATCCCTACACTGGTTTATTTATTGTTTTAGAGGGGGGAGAGGGTGCCGGCAAAACCACCCAAATGGGGGCGATCGCCACATGGCTAGAGGAAAGTGGTTGGCTAGCAAAATTACGATCCGCTGACATTGATCCGCCCCTGCTCCTTACCCGTGAACCGGGGGGAACGCCCCTTGGCCAAGGCCTGCGGCAACTGCTGCTCCATAGTGATTTAGAGATTGATCCCATGGCGGAACTCCTTCTCTATGCCGCCGATCGCGCCCAACACGTGGCAACTAGTATCCGCCCGCAACTGCAACGGGGGGGCATTGTCCTGTGCGATCGCTATACGGCTTCTACCGTTGCCTACCAAGGCTATGGGCGGGGGCTGGACTTGCCGATAATTCAGCAAATCAACCAGATTGCTACGGGGGGTCTAGGAGCAGATTTAGTTCTCTGGCTCGATCTTCCCGTCAGTGTTGGCCTTGCCCGTACCCAACGGCGGGGCATAGCGGATCGCCTAGAGCAGAATGCGGTGGCCTTTCATGAGCGAGTTCGTCAGGGATTTATGGCCTTGGCTGAGGCAGGGGGCGATCGCTGGCAACGAATTGAGGCCGACCAACCCACGGATCTCGTGAGTAAAGCTATTCAAGATTGCCTAGCCGCTCATCTGCACCGCTGGTTTGAGACCTTGAAGGAGTGCCTGCGGCGGGGTGAATAGCTCCAGTCCTTCCTGAAAAATTCGCTCAATGGGCAGCATCTGGCCACAGGTGGTCATAAAGCGGTGATCGGGTGTCGCATAAATCGTTGAGCCATCCTCAAGTTCATACGCATACACGGGACGGAAGCCCTGAAAGTGCCATTGGGCAATGGGCTGGGTATAAAGATGCCCTTGGGGATCAAGGCTGTACACCTGACAGGCCAACCGTTCCTGCACCAAGCGGCGAATGGGAACAGCACCATATTCCACCGTCATCACCGCTGTCTCACCACTCAGACAGTATTCAGCAAAATCCAGCATCTGCTTAAAGAGTTCTTGGGCGACTGCACTGGGCACCCCATTTTTCGCCGCTCCCTCAATGAAGAGGGCTTGATGTTTTTCCATTTCCTCTTTTTTCTTTTTGCCCATCGCGCGGCGCAGCAGATCCGCTTGACCTAGGGAATAGCCCGCCAAGTCCTGTGCCATCCGCATGATCTGCTCCTGATAACAATTGTGAGTCACAATGCCATTGGCAAGAAAGTAAGGAGAGGCTTGGTCTGCCATTTCTAAGTCAAAGCAGTCTGCTTCTCCCCAAGGTTCGACGGCTACTACAAAGACTGGGCGAACATCCTGTCGGTCAGTTTCAACACGCAGCTCTTGAGTCACGACAACCGCTACTGCCAACTCCTCTTTCTTTCTCAGAGAAGTTAAATATGGGTTCTTGCAGTGTTGCCATGCCTCATAAAGGATTGAACCCTGGACATGGGCATTCTTGACATTACTCACGGGTTTCAACTCAGAAGCTGAGCGATCGCCATCGGGTGTGAGGAAACGATGCTCTGGCGTGCAGTAAATTTGAGTCCCACTGGAAAGAGTAATCTTTACAATGGATTTTCTACCGCTGTACCATTGCTTTGCAACTTTGGCAGGCCAAACCCGTTGACCATCTGAGGACAGTACCCAATCACCTGCGCGGATCTCCTCGATGGGAGTTTGGGTTCCATCAGGCCGGGTAATCAAAGTCCCCTTAGCAAGACAGAGAACGCCGTAGGTTTCCTGCAAGATAGGCTTCAAAAGCTCATGTTGGTATTGAATGGGTTCCCGCCCATGCTTGCGGTTAATGAATTTGGGGATCAGGCCTGCATCCAAAGGTCCCGGTCGATAGAGCGCCAGCACCGAGGAAATGTCTTCCAGATTTGAGGGCTTGAGATCTCGGACAATTTGGCGCATCCCCGAGGATTCCAATTGGAAGATGCCCTCCAGTTTACCTTCCGCCAGAATTTGGTATGTTTTGGCATCGTCGAGGGGCAATGCATCCAGATCAAGGGTTTTGCCGTGGTTTTTCTGGATCAGCTCCCGCGTCTTTTGGATCATTGTCAGGTTCTTGAGACCCAAAAAGTCCATCTTCAAAAGGCCAAGGGATTCCAGATCCTCCATGAAGTACTGGGTAATCACCGCACCATCGTTGTTGCGTTGCAGTGGCACCAGTTGATCCAAGGGTTCTGAGGCAATGACGACGCCGGCCGCATGGACGCCATAGGTTTTGTTGGTGCCCTCGATGCGCATTGCCATATCAATCCAGCGGCGCACGACCGGATCACTGTCGTACTTTTCCTTAAACTCCGGTGAGGGGGTGTCATCGGAGATCATCACCGCCAATTTGACGGGTTTGCCCCGCACCACCGGAATTAGTTTTGCCATTTGATCCGCTTGGCTATAGGGAATATCCAGCACCCGTGCCACATCCTTGAGCACCGCCTTTGAGGTCATGCGGTTGAAGGTGATGATCTGGGCGACGCGATCGCTACCGTATTTTTCAGTGACGTACTGGATCACTTCCTCACGGCGGTCAATGCAGAAGTCCGTATCAATATCAGGCATGGACTTGCGCTCAGGGTTCAAAAACCGCTCAAACAGCAAGCCGTGATGTACAGGATCAATGTTGGTAATGCGCAGGGCATAGGCCACAAGGGAACCCGCCGCTGATCCCCGCCCTGGCCCGACGGGAATGTTGTGATCGCGGGCATATTTGATGTAGTCCCAAACCACAAGGAAATAGTTCGAGAACCCCATCTGTTGCAGCATTTTTAGCTCATATTCCAGTCGCTGCCGATAGGTGGTATCCAACTGCTGGCGATCGCTGAGGTGAAATCGCTCCAACAGTCCTTGCCACGCCACCTGCTCGAGGTAGGTATCGGCTGTATGGCCAGCAGGCACGGGAAACTCTGGACTTTGGGGTTCACGAAAGATGTTATAGGGTTCAATCTTGTCGGCCACTTCGAGGGTATTCGCCAAGGCCTCTTCAATCACCTCAGCGGGCAAGTGATCCCGAAACAGGCGAGCCATTTCAGCAGCAGATTTCAGGTACTCCGTACCGCTATAGCGCATCCGCTTGTCATCGGTGAGCAGCTTGTTGGTCTGGATACACAGCAGGGCATCGTGGGCTTCAACGTCATTGCAGGAGATAAAGTGGGAGTCATTGGTGGCAATGATTTTGATCCCCAACTCGCGGCCAATGCGCACCAGTTCAACGTTGACCACCCGATCCTCTTGACTGCCGTGGTCTTGGATCTCAAGATAAAAATCCTCACCAAAGGTCTCTTGATACCAAGCAGCAACACTGCGTGCCAAATCGGGCTTGCCCTGCAAAATCGCTTGGGGAATCTCACCGCCAAGGCAAGCACTGGTGACAATGAGTCCGTCGCGGTATTGTGCCAAGAGTTCTTTGTTGATGCAGGGGCGAGCAAAAATGCCTTTGCCTTGGAAGCCCTGCAGGTGGGAGATGGTGGTGAGTTTGCAGAGGTTGTGGTAGCCCTGTTTATTTTTGGCCAGCACCACTTGGTGAAAGCGGGGTTTGCGCTCCTGCTTGGTGATGTCGCCATTGATGACGTACATCTCATTGCCAATAATTGGCTTCAGGGGTTTGCCGCGACACAGCTTTAACAGTTCAACGGCACCATACATCACCCCGTGATCCGTAAGGGCGATCGCGGGCATCCCCAATTCCATTGCCCGTGCCACTAGGTCGGGAAGTTGGCTTGCACCATCGAGAAGACTGTAATCACTGTGAATATGCAGACCGACGAAGGACATGGGCAACGGCTATCAACCTAGGAGAAACGCAGAGGACTAGGACAACTCAGGCAAGCTATTGAGATAGGCCTTGAAGTCCGCTTCAGCATCACGGAAGCCCTCTTGAGCCACGGTGACACTATTGAGATCCGCCCCCTGATCAATTTTCAGGAAGTCATCCGTCAGGGCACGGGTCAAGGCGGTGGGGGTGGGTTGATCCTTGGCCAAAAGGTTGCGGTTGAGGGCACGCATATCCATCAACATTTCCCCAAGAGGGCCGCGCATAATGTTGCGGGCTTCCTGCCAATCGCCTTTGGCGACACTGACCTCTAAATCAGCAAAGCGTTCGGCATTTTTCTCAATGTCACTTAGGTAGTCTTGAATGCGAGTAATTTGCAACTCACTATAGGTGGGCGGGGGGGTGGTAGTGGCACTGGGGCCGCCACAGCCGACTAAAATAATGGCAACAACGCTTAATAGGATTGAAATTAGGGATTTTCGATTTAGGCGCAGCATAGAACCTCAGCAGTCAATGGTGTCGTAAAAAACACGGTTCTATTCTGCCATGATCCCGTGGCGATCGCCGCCAGCACTCCCTTGGGGCAGATCTGAAGAGCCATCACTGACACTGAGAGGGCATCCCCACACCACTGTCGCCTGATCATAAATGACCATCCCCGGATTGGCGCCCTTCGGTTTTTGCACATACTTGCGGCGCGTATAGACCACAGGCACTTGGGCACTGGCACGGGCTTGACTATGGTAGGCCGCCAAATCCGCCACGTATTGAATATCTTTGTCACTGGGCACTTCCCCTGCTTCGAGGCGGAGAATCACATGGCTGCCGGGAATCTCTTGGGTGTGAAACCACCAATCGTAGGGACTGGCCACGCGAAAGGTGAGATCGTCATTCTGACGGTTGTTGCGCCCCACGAGAACCGTGAAGCCACTCGGTGTCGTATAGCGTAGGTAGGGACTGGGCGTGGTAGGGGGACGATAGTAATCGGGCGCTGTCAAGTATCCCTGTTGAATCAGTTCAGCCCGAATCTCCTCAAGGACATCTAAGGATGTGGCCGTAGCGAGGGTAGCCGCCACCTGATCCAGATAGGCCAGTTCCTCTTCAGCAGCCGTAAGGAGTGGCGTAATGTGCTGCTGGGCGCGTTTAAGTTTTTGCTGTTGCTTGTACAACTCCTGAGCCGTTTGAATGGCACTTTTCTCTGGGGAGAGGGGAATGGCGAGGGGTTCTTGGGTGGTAAAGTCTGTCACGATCAGTTCGGTCATGCCAGGTTGCCACAGGTGGGCATGGGCCATGAGTAAATCGGCTAAGTAGCGTTGGCGATCGCCCCCCGCAGCAGCGGCCAATCGTTCTCGAAAGCCCTCAATTTTAGCGATCAGTTTTTGGCGTTGTGCCTGTAGGCTCTGGTGCAACTGTTGCTGAAGTTGCTGCGTTTGCTGTTGCTGTAGTTGGTCTTGGTAATAGGTGGCGAGAATCTCGTGGATGCTGAGGGTTGAGGGGGTCTGCGTCCCAAGGGGGGGAATGACGCGATAGCCCGTTGGTGTGAATTGGGGGACAAAATGCCCGCTCTCTAAACACGCCAGCCAGTGCTGCCAATGGTCAAATAGCCGCCGCCATTCTGCAACGGTTAACTCTGTGGTGCGACTTTCGAGGGGCAATACGGCATCCGCTAGGAGTTGCTGTACCAAGGCTGGACTCAGTCCGCGATAGGCCTTCAGGAGTTGCTGCCGCAGCAGTCCGGGGATCACGCTCACCTGTTGTTGCCACTGCTCAAAGGGAATCTCGCGACTGGGCAGCGCAGCCGTTAGGGGGGGTGGGGGCACATAGGGTTGACCGGTCAGAATTGGGCGCAAGCGCGACTGTTGGGCATTGACTTGGTGGGCGGCGGTAACAATTTCCCCCGCAGCGTTAACCAGAATCACGTTGCTGTACTTGCCCATGATCTCGGCATAGAGACGCCACTGCGTTGCTTCCTGCGGACGGGGGGCAAATTCCAAGACCACAACGCGCTCCCAAGGGTTGACTAACCCCACCCGCACAAGGGCAAGGCGATTGAGTTGGGCATGGAGTTGCTGACTAAAGGTAAATGTGTCCGGTTGGCGGGGGGGTGGTGGTTCAAAGGCAATGCGTGCCGCTTGGGGATGCCAAGAGAGGGTTAGCCAACCCTGCTTTTTCAGCGTGCGTAGGGCTAAGGCAATCGTGTGGCGATCGCGCTGGTAAACGGTTTCCAGCCGTGCCGGTAGCCAATGTTGCAGATCGGCACAAACAGCACGCAGGGTCGTCAAATCAACGGGTTGCACCGTCCAAACTCCGCAGGATTTTTTGAGGGAATCGGCATCAAGCTATACTAGTCTAGCCACTCTCTGGCCTTTTGCCACCGCGTGTTTGCTATGGCACTTTCCCGTCAATATCCCCCCCCCTTACCACTGGCTCAGCCTTGGCGACGGGCGATCGCCACCAGCATTGACTTTATCCTAATCTGGCTGACGAGTGTTGTCGGTATCACGCCGGGGGCCGCCATTCAGTGGGGGCAACTGTTTATTTTTGCCATCGTTTGGTGGTTGCTGCGGGTGGCCATGGTTAACCGCAATAAGGGGCAAAGTCCCGGCCATTGGCTGATGAATGTGCGCCTGTTGGATCAGCGGCAGCGGACACCGGATCTCCTCTCCCTCAGCAAGCGAGAACTGGTGATTGGCGTCGGGGCAGTGTTGACATTGGCGGGCTTGGAATCCTATGGCCCTAGTATGGCGCTGATGATTTTGGCACTGCCCTTGGCCGTTGACTGTAGCTTGGCGTGGATTGATGAAGAGCACCGCACGCTCCACGATCGCTTGGGCGGCACAAAAGTCTATCGCTGTCGGCGGGGCTTTGCCCTTGATCGCAAGCTCATTGAATTGGTGAGCAAAATCCGTAAAGATCTGCCATAATTAGAGATCGGCTCACTGGATAGATAGGCAAGACCATGGCTAAAGCAAAAGGCGCCAGAATCATTATCACCCTAGAGTGCACAGAGTGTCGCACCAATCCGGCACAGCGATCGCCCGGTGTCTCTCGCTACACCACGACCAAAAATCGGCGCACCACCACAGGGCGGTTAGAACTGAAGAAATTTTGCCCCCACTGCAACAAGCACACCGTTCACAAAGAAATCAAGTAATTAGAGGACAGCTATGGCATTTTATCGGCGACGCATTTCCCCCATTCCCCCCGGCCAACCCATTGATTACAAAGACGTGGATTTGCTGCGACGCTTCATCACTGAGCGGGGAAAAATTTTGCCTCGACGGGTGACCGGTCTGACCGCCAAGCAACAGCGGCAACTGGCGGTGGCCATTAAGCGAGCACGAATCATGGCACTCTTGCCCTTCTTGAACGTCGAAGGCTAGGAACTCGCGATCGCCAATTGATTTTTGCGCAGGGGTAGGTTGCGGCTTGCCCCTTTATTTTTGCTTGCTCTCCCTGCCTAAGTGTGCAAACATGAGAATGGTTATCATTACATTCGCTTGCCTATGACTACTCGCGCTAATGTTAGGCCTTGGGCAGTTTTGGTCATTCTCGGTGTATTTCTAGGAAGTTGTGCGCCCCAAGCCCAGCAGCCACAGGAGCAACAAACGGCACAAGAGGCAGCGCAAGCAGAACCTGAGCTAACGATTGTTACAACTTTCTTGCCTATCACGGCTTTTACGAAAGCAGTTGCAGGCGATCGCGCCACTGTCGAGCAACTCTTGCCGGCCAATATTGACCCCCATGACTTTCAAGCGCGGCCTGAGGATGTGCGGCTGCTGGCCACAGCAAGGGTTTTGGTCAAAAATGGCCTTGAGATGGAAACCTTTTTAGACAAACTGATTGAAAACGCCGCCAATCCCAATCTCAAGATCATTGATACCAGCGCGGGGGTGGCGACCCTTGCCAGCGAAAAGGATGATCACGCGCACCACCACGACCACGCTCATGACGACCACGGTCACAGCCACGGTGAATTCAATCCCCACATTTGGCTCGATCCCCAGCGTGCCATGCAGCAGGTGAAAAATATTCGCGATGGTCTGATGGCCGTGGATCCCGAAGGGGCTGCCATCTACGAGCAAAATAGTGCCGCCTTTATTCAAGAATTAGAAGCCCTAGATGCCCTCGCCCGGGAAAAACTCGCTCCCTTTGCGGGCAAAACATTTGTGGTGTATCACGATGTCGCGCCCTATTTTGCCGAGAGTTATAACCTGAAAGCGATTTATTTGGTGGGTATTCCGTCCGTTAACCCCTCACCTGCGGATGTGCAGCGGGTGATGCAGGCGGTGCAACAAAGTGATCTGAAAACGCTCCTAACAGAACCGGGGCAAGAACAGGTCTTTGAGAGCTTAGCGCAGGATTTGGGCGTAAAAGTGAGTGTGTTTGATCCCCTAGAACGTGCGCCCAGTGCCGCTGATCTGACGCCGACCTACTTCCTGCAAAGAATGGAGCAAAATATTCGCAATCTAGCTGAGGCTTTTGGAGCGCAACAGCGAGCCTATCGTCGTCCGGACGCGATCGCGGTGGTGGGGACATGGTGGATGCCAATGAATAGACCGTTAGGGGCAGCACTGTGAACGAATACCTGCTAGAGGTGGAAAACCTCTCGGTGCGGCGGGGCGATCGCTGGGTGGTGGAAAATGTCTCCTTTACCCTCGCTGCCGATACGAATATGGCCATTATTGGTCCCAATGGGGCGGGCAAAAGTAGCCTGATTCAAGCCATTTTGGGCATTATTCCCTACCAGCAGGGACGGGTGACCCTCTTGGGCTATGGTATGGGCTATCGCCGCACGCTCCCCTATGTCCGCCAACAGGTGGCTTATTTGCCGCAAAACTTCCAGTGCGATCCACGCATTCCGATCACCGTGGCGGAATTTGTCGGTTTGGGCTGGGGGCAACCCACGTGGCAGTGGCCTTGGCAGCACCGACAGCAGCGCGATCGCGCCATCTTTGAGAGTCTCCAACGCCTGCACCTCGAGCATCTTGCCGCACAACCCATGAGTTCTCTCTCTGGGGGCGAAACAAAACGCGCCCTCTTGGCCTATTGCCTAGTGCAACCCCGTCGTCTCCTGATTTTGGATGAAGCCCCCGCTGGCTTAGATCTCCGAAGTGAGCAACAATTTTACGACCTCCTAGAAACCCTCAAGGTGAGTGAGGGCTGGGCGATTTTACAAATTTCCCATCATTTGGAGCGGGTAAGGGCAACCTGTGATCAGGTGCTGTATCTCGATCGCTCTGTCCAAGGGCTAGGAACGCCCGAACGGGTGCTGCAACAGTTTGCCGCTTAAACGGGGGATTCTCTCCTAGCAAAGAAATCCAGCAGAATGCGTTGGTGGATGGCGCCTAAGGGGCGGTCTTCGCCGAGGGTTTGGGCATAGTGAACCCCGGCCACCACAGAATCGTAGGGTACCAAGTCCATCCCCTGTCCTTCGTTGAGGACTAAGGTTTCCAGTTCACACGTCAAAGGGCCTGTGAAAATATAGCGATGCACTTGGGGATCGCCGTACTCTCCAAAAAAGGTGAGATGGGGTGGGCAGTAGCCAATCTCCTCATAGACTTCCCGCTGGACGCCCGCGAGTGGTGTTTCTTCGGGTTCAAGATGACCGCCAAACAGTCCCCAGTGGCCGGCATACAAGATATGGGGATAATCATCTCGCAGTTGCATAAGAACGCGATCGCCTTGGTAGAGAATGGCAAGGGCAACGGGAACAATCGTGGTTGCTGGCATTGTCTTGCAAAATATGTCCTTAGGGCTACACTACCCTAGAAACAGAAATCTTAAAGTAAAATGAAAAACATAGCCCTTAAGGAATATGGCAGGCTGCCATTGCGACGACACTCAACACGGCAATCAACGGTGAACTAGACGTAAAGGAAGGCTTTTAGAGCGTGTTGCCGTTCCAGCCCAGCAAAACCAAAGCTGCTCATCCCTATAGCAAATTTTAGATTCTTACATCTTTTTCATAAGATTTTACAAATTGGTACATGGCGGCACATTCTTAAGATTGTCTTAATATTTTTCTTGGGGGCTGCGCTATTCATTTATTCATTTTTTGGAGTTAATTGTCCTATGTTTTACCGCTTAGCCGAACAACACCGCCAGTTTATTCGCGACTTGGTGCTCAATCTCCAAGCCCTAGCGATCGCCCTAGAAAATCGAGGCTACATGGCCTCCTGCTACACCTGTGGCGGTGAACTCAACAGTGCCTCCTTCATGGTCAGCTTGGCCGACAACCACCTGATTCGCTTCTTGGTCTCTGACTATGGGATCACTTGGACTGAAATGCGCGACGACCGCGAACTCATGAAACTCGAAGGGGCAGAGGCCATCAATCAACTGCAAGAACTGGCCAATCTCCTCAAGGAAGTCCGTGTTCCCACTGCGGTTTAATCCTATAGGGCTATCCCGCGATCTTTTGTCGGTGCTAGCTTAAAAGTAGAGCTGGACTTTCCTTCTACTTTGATCCCCACCCTCAATGACTGAAGCGTCCCTTAGTTGGCAACACCAGTACCTCAGCGTTAACCAAGTGCGCCTGCACTATGTCACCCAAGGCAGCGGTGACCTTGTGATTTTGTTGCATGGCTTTCCAGAGTTTTGGTACTCTTGGCGATTTCAAATTCCCGTACTGGCTCGTCATTTCAAGGTTGTAGTGCCAGATCTGCGGGGCTACAATGACTCCGAGAAGCCTGCCCACGGCTATGATCTCGATACCCTCAGCCAAGATGTCACGGCGCTGATCCAAGAACTGGGCTATGAACGCGCCCACATTGTCGGCCATGATTGCGGTGGCCTGATTGCTTGGCATGTGGCAGCACGTTTTCCCCAAATGGTGCAGCATTTAGCCGTCTTGAATACGCCGCATCCCTACCGTGTGGGACTGGAACTCTGGCAGCAGTTGGAACATTTTTGGCGCAACTGGCCGCTGTTGGCCTGCCACATCCCCGGCTTGGCGGAATACTGGCTTGGGCATAATCTGCGGAGTTTTTTGCAGGATCTCTTTCAACGCTACTCCATTCGCAAGGCTGCCTTCTCGGCAGAAACCGTGCAACTCTATCAAGCGGCTCTCGAAAAAGCGGGGGCGATCGCTGCGGTGCTCAAAAGTTATCGCCATCTTTTTTCACCCCAACAGTGGTGGCACCTGCTGCAACAGCACACGGAAGCGATTACCAGCCCCACCCTGATCCTCTGGGGTGCCGATGATCCCCTTGCCCAACCCAGCCTTGCCAATGGCATCGAAGCGTGGATCCATGCACCGTGGCGGCTGAAATATCTGCCCGACTGTGGCCACTGGGCACAACAGGAAGTGCCGGGGCTAGTCAATCGCGAACTCCTTGCCTTTTTGCGTGCCTAAAAAAATCCCCCCACCCATCGGCAGAGGGAAAGGCGTTTATCGAGCCAACCAACTAGTTTAGGCCAGCCACTCCAGCACCGCTTCTTCCTTGGTATTGGTGCGGCGTTCGGGAGTTTCGCGGGTGAACTTCATGTGAATAGCGCGGTTTTGTTCCCCATCTGCTGCCACTGCCAAGATCGGGAAGTCAATGAGGCCATCTTGGAAGGACATCTGGAAGCGGAAGGTGCCATCGGGATTGAGTTTGATCGGGCGCCCACCAATCGTGACGGTGGCATCTGGCTCCGTAGCCCCATAGACAATGAGTTCAGCATCCGCCACCAACCAGAATTTGCGGGGACGAATGGGAGCCGCCGAAGCTGAGAAGCCAACGCCGGACATCGTCAGACCCGAAACTGTCGGCACAGCCCATAGCCCAACCCCAGAGGGGAAGACGTAGGAACTGATGGCCATTGCGGGCAACTGAGAGATGGAACCGGGGACTTGGTGCATCGAGCCAAAGAGGGAACCCGCCACCCGCTGCGCTTCGGCCCCTTCGGCCATGGCAAAGATGCCTTCGTAAATGGGATTGGGTTCGGCAGTGCCCGCCAAGGGTGCCCCCAGATCAAAGAGGGTTTTGCCGCGCAGATCCATATCCCAATCCACGGTAATGAATTGATCCCAGACCCAATCTGAGGGGTAGGTGGGGGGAATATGCACAGGGGCAGAACGGGCTAGAACTAACCAGCGGCCATCGGCACAGCGGTAACCAATTTCCACCACATAGTCGCGATCGCTCACGGGGATGGGCAGATACCACTCCCGCGCCAACTCATCGCAGGGGTACTCCTGAACACTGTGGGGAATTTGGCTATCGAGGTTGATATTCGTCGCATCGTAGAGCCGCAGAGCCAGTTGCTGACCCCCTTGCCGCCGCAATTCTTCGCGGTGCTCGTTGGGCACATCCCAATAGGCGTAGGCCCACTGCGGATCCCGGGGCATGAGGACAATGCGGCTTTCACCATAGCCCCCCGGCAAATCCCCAAGGCCTTCATCTACAGAGGCCAAGAGAACATCATCTTGAGCAGGACCGAGGTCAAATTTTGCTGCTTCCACTTTTTCTTGCGACTCCAGACTAGAGGGGACAGGTTGGACAGAAATGGTGGTGGTGGATCCGTTGGCTTGCGCCTGCTTTTCACGGATGGCAGCGAGGAGTTGATCTTTGCGCATACGGCTATAGCGGGACACTTGCAGTTCACTGGCAACGCGCCGCAACTGCCGCAAGGTCATTTCTTCTAAAGGGGGGCGATCTTTCGGCATGGGTGCCTCCTTATCGTGGGTTGATAGACGGAGCTATCCTTTGCCCTTGATCTTTGGCAAAAAAGTCTTGGGGCGTCAAGGGAATTGCGGGACACCCCTAGGGATTTATACGCAGTTTATCCCTTTGCAGGGATCAAATGTCAACTTTTCATAACATTGACTTGGCATGGGGATCAAAAGCATGAT
The DNA here is from genome assembly GCF_054689355.1 of Thermosynechococcus sp. FA-CM-4201. Lineage (NCBI taxonomy): Bacteria > Bacillati > Cyanobacteriota > Cyanophyceae > Acaryochloridales > Thermosynechococcaceae > Thermosynechococcus > Thermosynechococcus sp. FA-CM-4201. The sequence goes on along the minus strand of NZ_CP079920.1, from coordinate 2,534,703 downwards.
TGGCATTCCTGATCCCCACCGCGTTCTCTAGAAGGCAAAGGAGTATAGTTAGAGATGTATCCCTAGAATCTTCCTAGGAATGCCGTGATGTAACTGATACCACTGCAACTGCTATGACGATCGCCCCGAGCCGCTCCCTCGCTGACCTTTGCCGTGCTGACTTTCCAATTTTGGCGCGACAGGTACACGATCGCCCCTTGATTTACTTTGACAATGCGGCCACCTCCCAGAAGCCCTTGGCGGTTCTCAATGCCCTTGAGGACTACTATCGTCGCTACAACGCCAATGTTCATCGCGGCGTACACACCCTCAGTGCTGAAGCCACCACCGCCTACGAAGGGGCACGGGAAAAAGTGGCGCGTTTTGTCAATGCCGCCCATGCCGAGGAGATTATCTATACCCGCAATGCCAGTGAAGCGATTAACCTCGTGGCCTATAGCTGGGGCATGAATACGCTGCGGGAAGGGGATGAAGTGATCCTGACGGTGATGGAGCACCACAGCAATTTGATTCCGTGGCAGTTTGTGGCGCAGAAAACGGGTGCTCGCCTCAAGTTTGTCGAACTCACCCCAGAGCAAACCTTTGATCTCAACCACTATGAAAGTCTTTTGAGCGATCGCACGCGGTTAGTGGCCGTCGCCCATGTATCCAACACGCTAGGGTGCTTGAACCCGATTCCCGAGATTGTGCGTCTTGCCCATGCCAAGGGAGCGCGGGTACTGGTGGATGCCTGCCAAAGTGTGCCTCACCTCCCCATTGATGTGCAGCAGTTGGGTTGCGATTGGCTGGTGGCCTCCGGTCATAAAATGTGTGCACCCACGGGCATTGGCTTCCTCTGGGGACGCGCGGAACTTCTGCGGCAAATGCCTCCCTTCTTGGGCGGTGGCGAAATGATTGCCGATGTCTTTCTCGACCATGCCACCTATGCGGATATTCCCCACAAGTTTGAAGCGGGAACGCCGGCTATTGCTGAGGCGATCGCCCTTGGTGCAGCAGTCGATTACCTGAGCCAGTGGGGGATGGAGCGCATCCATGCCTACGAACAGGAACTCACGGCCTATCTCTTTGAACGCCTCCAAGAACTTCCCGGTGTCACGGTCTATGGCCCGAAATCGGGCGATCGCGCTGCCTTGGCCAGCTTTACCGTTGGTGAGGTGCATCCCCACGATCTCTCGACCATCCTTGATCAGTCGGGGATTGCGATTCGGGCAGGACACCACTGCACACAGCCCTTGCACCGCCATTTAGGGGTTCAGTCCACGGCACGGGCCAGTCTCTATTTCTACAACACCCGTGCTGAAATTGATCAGTTTATTGCTGCCCTTGGGGAAGCGATTGCCTTCTTTAGTGATGTCTTTGCCTAGAGCTTGAGGCTCAGCAGTTCACTAGCTTGGGCGTGAAAACCGGCACTGGTGAGGGCATGGCGGGCGCGATCGGCATCCTCAACGCGAAACTGCGGTCCTAGGCGCACGTACTGGGCATGGTAGCCATCGGTAACTTTGACCACCACCGGCACCTTCGGCATGTCGCCCACCTGTTGTTTGAGGACTTCCGAGAGGCGGCTTTGGGCTTGAATGTCCCCCGCTTGCTCGACGGGCAAATCCACAAGCACCAGTTTCACTTCTTCAAGGGGTTCGGCATCTTCAATGAGGAGTTGGGGGCGATCGTCGCGCATTTCTAGGGTGCCCCACAGCAGTAGGCGGTGATCAAGCTGCAATTGGCCATGAATCCGCTCGTAGGCTTTCGGAAAAACGACGGCCTCTGCCTGACCCGTGAGGTCTTCCAACTGGACAATGGCCATCCGCTCGCCGCGCTTGGTGGTAATGGGCTTGAGCCCGGTCAGCAGGGCAATCACACTCACCATCCCTTGACCCGTGTGCTGCTCGAGATCCGCTAAGCTAATGGGGGCAATCATGGCCGCTGGGCGGTGAATATCCTTGAGGGGATGGTTCGACACATAAAATCCCAGCAGGTCTTTTTCTTGGCGGAGCTTTTCGGCATCCGGTAAATCATCCACTGGGGGTGCACTGGGGGCTGGGTCATAGCTGCCGCTGGGTTCATTGCTGGCGCCACCCGCCAACATATCAAAGAGGTTCACTTGCCCCACCGCCCGATCCTTGGCGCGCGCCTGTGCCCACTCCAGCACGAGGGGGAGATCCTGCATCAGTTGGTTGCGGTTGCGCTGAGGATGCAGACTATCCATGGCACCACAGGCAATGAGGGATTCAAGGGCACGACGATTGAGAATGCGACTATCGCCCCCCGCACGCGGAACCCGTTCACAAAAATCCGCCAAACTTTGAAAGGCGCCCCCCTCTGCCCGTGCCTGCAAAATGGCTTCAATCACCCCCTGACCGACATTGCGCACTGCCGACAGACCAAAAAGAATTTTGTCCCCTACTGGCGTAAAGTCAATGTCTGAGCGATTCACATCGGGGGGAAGGACCTCAATCCCCATGCTCAGGCAGGTGGCAATATAGCGCTGTACCTTGTCTTGGTCGCCACTATTCGCCGTGAGCAAGGCTGCCATATACTCGACGGGAAAGTTGGCCTTGAGAAAGGCGGTTTGATAGGTCACGTAGCCGTAGGCCGTAGAGTGGGACTTGTTAAAGCAATTGGCGGCGATCGCCCCATTGGCCAAAAGAAAATTGTGATCCCCGGCTAAACCAATGTCATAGACCGCTTGCCAACCCACCAACCGCCGGCCAACAATCTTCACGCTTCACCTTGCCAAACGCTGCGCTCTCTATTCTAATCGTCGCACTGAGTCGCGAGCGGGAATCCGCACATCCCGCAGTGGTACCCCCCTAAGACACTGGTAGTGAGCCGTCAACCAGTCGGGGGTTTGCACACCAATACTCGCTAGAGCCGCCACCGTTGGAAAAGGCCACAGCCGCTCAAAGATCACTTCCCCCTGCCAGTCAAATTGCAGAAAATAGCAGCCCACGGGTGCCTGCAAGTGGTCTAGGAGTCGCCGTCCGAGGGCATAGAGGGTTTGTCGCTGGCGATCGCTGGCATGGATGGGTAACTGCCAGATCCCTTCAAGGCAGCCAATGATTTCGCCAAAGAGCGTCCCCTTTGCCGTTTGCGCTAGTGGCAACTGATAGCACCCCCCTGTGCCAGTTTGTATCCCCCACTGGGCAACCAAGGCAGGCAAAGCTTGACACTGCTGCCAAAGGTCGGATGATGCCCAATGGGTGAGGCTATAGTCCAGCACCTGCGGTTGGGGAGCGATCGCGATCGGGGCATCGAGGGGACAGACGGCCATCTCGGCACTGTCCTGACACTGTTGCAGCAGGGGTACCACTTGGGTCACTACTTGATCCGCAGACAGTTCGGCTTCCCTTGGCTGTGCCGCACACCAAATCCGTATTTTCAATCCTCTAATCCTCCTGCTGCGAGGGCAGCTAACCAGCGATCCATGAGCATGGCGTGCTGTGCTAACCGCGAGAAAATCGCATCCGCCAAGGTCTCATTGTAGGTGTGGACGGTCAAGTTGCGATCGCTTGCAGCGTGCCGTAGGCAATCGTCTACCATTTTTAGCGCTAAACGGCCTTCCTCTGGAGTAAGTAGGCCAACGGCCAAGCAAGCACGGATCACTCCCTTCGGTGAGGCGATGTCTAATCCTTCGCGTTCCCGTAGATATAGCTGTGCTGCTTTCCAGACCGCTTCTAGGGTGTATTCAAATCGCTGAATTGCAGCATCACGAATAATCGTATCTGTGCGCTCACCCAAAGGCAGTTCTTGCAAAGTGGCTAGCGCTCTTTGGGCAACCACTAATCGTTCCCTGAGCCGATCCACTCAATTCCCTCTGCAATCACTCGCGATCGAAAGTCGGCGGACACTTCTGATAAATCCACAACATCGACTGGATAGATCAAATTAGACATCTCTAGGTGCTCGCGCAACTCACTCAACAGCCCCACGGGCAGTGGTGCAAGGGGCAAAATCGCAACATCTAAGTCAGAGCTTTGGCGGAGAGCACCACGGGCAGCCGAGCCGAATAGATAGACCTTGACGGGAAGCCCTGTAAAAAAGTCTTCGAGTATTTTTTTGAGTTCCCGCAGATCTTCGCTGGCAGCGGTCACGCTTTGATTCCTGTCCACCTAAGTATTAAAGCTGGGAATCAAGCCAACGCGGGCAGGTTGCAATGAGGGTAATCCCTGCTGCTGTTGCTGGCGGGCTTGAGCGGCCAAGAGGGTTTGCAGATTCCGCAGTTCGGCACGCAGTTGGGCGTTTTCTTTTTCGAGGCTTTCAATCTTCAGTTTGACTTGACTGAGCCGCTCACTAAATTTTTGCCGATAGACTTCGGGCATTTCTTGGATGACGCGCTCTAGCATCTCATTGCGATCGCTCAATTCAATCACTTGAGCCTTTAAGCTATTCATTTCTGCTTCGCGGCTTTGTGCCTGCTGCTGGTAGGCCAGAATCTGCTCCTGATAGGCCGTGATTTGCGCTTCTACCTGTTGCACCTGTGCTTGCAACAACTTCAGGGCTTCGGCATTGGCGGCCTCGGCTTTGCGGGCTTGGTAAAAACGCACAAATAACTCAGGATGCTGCACCATGAGTTGATAGAGTTCCTCTGAGAGTTGCTGCACGAGTTGATCCCGTACCAGCAGTTCATCGGCTAAGTTGAGGGAAGTATCGTTCACGGCGGCTGCTCTCCAAGGGACTGTGCTGTGGCAAATTTTACGCTGCTTCTGATCCGCTCATGCAAGATTTGGAATTTTCCACCTACCATCAACCGGTGCTGGCAACTGCCGTGCTTGCGGCACTCCAGCCTAAGGCCGGCGGACTCTACTTGGATGCAACGGTGGGGGGTGGTGGACACACGGCGCTGCTCTTACGCAGTGAACCCACTTGTCGCGTGCTGGCGATCGATCAAGACCCGATGGCGTTGGCGGCGGCTCAGGAATTCCTTGCCCCTTTTGGCGATCGCGTGCAGTTTTGGCACGGTAACTTTGCTGATCTGCCTGTGGCTGAGCCGATGTTTGATGGCATTCTTGCAGATTTAGGGGTGAGTTCCGCCCAGTTGGATCGTCCAGAGCGGGGCTTTAGTTTTCGCTTTGATGCTCCCCTCGATATGCGCATGAATCCCGCTAACCCTTTGACAGCGGCAACGGTGATTAATCACTACAGCGAGCGAGAACTGGCGGATATTTTCTATGAGTATGGCGAAGAACGTTTTGCCCGCCGCATTGCTCGCCACATTGTTGCCCGTCGTCCCCTTGCGACCACCCAAGAACTAGCGCAGTTGGTTGCCCACTGCCTCAAAGCTTCACCCCGTCAACGCATTCATCCGGCCACACGGGTTTTTCAGGCCTTGCGTATCTATGTGAACCAAGAGCTAGCGGTGCTCGACCAATTTTTGGCGCGATCGCCCCAATGGTTAAAGCCCGCAGGGCGCATTGCCGTCATTAGCTTCCATAGCTTGGAAGATCGGCGGGTGAAGCAGGCGTGGCGTGGCCATCCCCTCTTGGACGTTGTGACTCGTAAACCGATTGTGGCGGATGCAGCAGAAGTTGCTCTCAACCCGCGATCGCGATCAGCAAAGCTACGAATTGCAGCGCGTACTTTTGCATGAATTGCCCGAATGATGGTTTATTTATGGGTATCTTTACAGTGCGTCATAATCTTTTAGGGTAATAAATTGCTGAGGAGTGCTGGAGTCTATGGTTGCTGCCCCTAAATTCAAATCCCGATTTATTCCCCAATCGTCGCCAACGCTGACGGAAATTCGACCCCTCCCCAAGCCGCAAATGCCCCTGTGGCAAAAGACCTTGCTGGGGATTCAATGGGTTTCTGGGGTGGCGGCCACCAGTGCCCTCGTGGCTGTACTGCCTCTCTATGGTTGGTCAGCCCTCTCTGAGCAGCAGTGGAGTCAGGCCTATGACCGCTTGGAAACCCTCAAACGGCAAGAGCGGGAGCTACTGGTCAGCAATGAAACCCTCCGCTATCGGGTAACGCAGCAAGTCCAGCGGGCGCCCCAAGGTCTCGTGCCCCAAACGCCGCAACATGTTCTTTTTGTGCCCAATGAGGGCAAGATTGCTGCCAAAACGCATTTTGAACGCCCCCCCGTGACACCACCGCCGCAGCGCACTGTCAATTACTGATTGGTATTTATGACAACAGCCCGCCCCCAAAACCAATCCCTACCACGCTGGCGGGTTGGCCTGATCTTCGGCTTTTTGCTGATGGTGATGGGGGGTGTGGTCGCTCGTCTAGTTTACTTGCAAGTAGTTCAGGGGGAAACCCTAGCGGCACGGGCACAGCAGCAACAACGGCGCTATACCCCGCCAACCTTGGCACGCTACCCAATTACCGATCGCCGAGAGACAGTTATTGCTCTAGATCGGCCCGTGTTTACCCTCTTTGCCCATCCAATTCAATTCAAAGTGGAGCGGCTGGCGATCGCCCGCGATCTGGCTCCTTTACTCAAGCAATCCCCAGAGCAACTGTTGGCCAAATTTAGCACCTACCCCACAGGCGTCCCCATTGCCTACGACATTGACGAAGAAACTGCCGCCAAAATTCGCGCCCTCAACTACGATGGCCTCGAACTGAACCAAGCGTGGCAGCGCATTTATCCGCAACAGGAACTCATGGCGGGCATTGTTGGCTATGTGGATCGAGAGCACCAAGGCCAAGCAGGGATTGAGTTTAGCCAGAATCAATTTTTACAGGTGCCCAGTAGCCGCCAACTTCTCTCGATGAATGCCTTGGGACAGTGGTTGCCGGCGCTTGCCCCTGCGGATCCGCGTGCTTTGAGTCAGGGATACCATGTCCGCCTGACGATTGATAGTCGTCTGCAACAAACGGCACGCCAAGCTCTGCAACAGCAGTTACGCAAATTCAACGCTAAGCGGGGCACGGTCATTGTCCTAGAAGTGAAAACTGGTGCACTACGGGCACTGGTCTCAGAGCCTTCCTACGATCCCAATCATTACTATCGTGCTGATCCAGCGCTGTTTCGCAACTGGGCGGTATCGGATCTCTATGAGCCGGGATCAACCTTTAAGCCGATCAACACCGCGATCGCCCTTGAACTCAATGCCATTACCCCCGATACGGTGCTGCCCGATGAGGGACGGATTACAGTGGGGGGCTGGCCAATTCAAAACAGTGATTTTAGCCAACGCGGCGGCCGGGGTGCCCTCAATATTGCCCAAATTCTTGCCTATTCCAGCAATGTGGCTATGGTGCACATGATGAACCGCATTCCAGCCCGCCACTACTATCGCTATCTGCATCGCTTGGGGCTGACCGAGAAGGTAGGCAGTGATCTCCCCTTTGAAACCGCTGCCCAGTTAAAGCCGCCGGAGCAATTTATTAACTATCCCATTGAACCGGCAACGACGGCCTTTGGCCAAGGGTTTTCCCTGACGCCTCTGCATCTGGTGCAACTGCTGGGGGCGATCGCCAACGGGGGTGAGCTGGTCACTCCCCATGTCATTGATGGCCTCTACGATGAAAATGGCCAACTGCAAAAACGCCTTGAGCAACGCCCCCCGCGACGGGTCTTTTCGCAGCGCACCAGTCAAGCAGTGGTCAAAATGCTCGGAGAAGTTGTGCGCTTTGGTACAGGGAAACCCGCCCATATTCCCGGCTATCGCTTGGGGGGCAAAACCGGCACAGCACAAAAAGCAATTGGCGGTACCTATAGCAATCTGCGTATTACCAGCTTTGTTGCTGTCTTTCCCCTAGAACAGCCGCAGTACGTGATTTTGGCGGTGGTGGATGAACCCAAGGGGGATGATGCCTATGGCTCAACGGTGGCGATTCCCATTGTGCGAGCGGTAACGGAGTCACTGATTACGATTGAGGGCATTCCCCCCTCACATCCCGAGGAATTGCGACGCCCCGCTGCGCCAGCTTCAGTGTCACAATAGGGGAGAACAGCGCAAAAGGACGGTATGATTCAACGGTTTTTTGCCACAGCGTTGGCGATTCTTGTGGTGCTGCTGGGGGGGTGTTCGGCCACCAGTGGGCTACAGGCCTATGTCGATAGCTACGATGGCTATGAATTTCTCTACCCGCGCGGCTGGGTACAGGTACAAGTTGAAGACCCCGTGGATGTGGTCTTTCACGACATTATTGAGACGACAGAAAACGTCAGTGTGGTTGTGAATACGGTTTCTAGCACAAAGTCCCTTGAGGAGTTGGGGTCACCAGAGGATGTGGGCGATCGCCTGCTGCGGAATATCATTGCCCCCAGTGAAAGTGGGCGCAGTTCTGCCCTGATTTCTGCTAGCTCCCAAAAGGCTGATGATAAGACCTACTATATTCTGGAGTATGCCGTCACCCTGCCGGGAGATGGGGACAATGCTCAGCAGCGGCACAATTTATCGAGTATTGCAGTGAGCCGAGGGAAGGTCTATACCCTGAGTGTGTCAGCCCCAGAAGAGCGCTGGCCAAAGGTGGAAGACCAATTTAAGACCATCGTGTCCTCGTTTACCGTATATTAAGAAAAGAATCGGGGAGTTAGCTCAGTTGGTAGAGCGTCGCGATCGCACCGCGAAGGTCAGGGATTCGAGTTCCCTACTCTCCATAGTTTTACTCTGTTATTGCAAACCGCTCTATGAGCCGCAAAGCAGCTTTGTAACTAGGTTTGGGTGAACTGTTAAGAAAAGTAAAAAGTGCCTAAATGACACCAAATAGCCCCTAATCACAAGGCAAAATTAGGCAAAGTTTAGGCAAGCCGATGTGGACAAGCTGCTTTGTCAAGCGAACGGACGATTGAAGGTTGCCAAAGTGGGGCTTCAGATACAGCAAATAGGCGACCGCCTCTACTTGCGCGGTACGCTCCCACCCAAGCCCAACAGTGGCAAGACCAAACCCTATCAGCAGAGGATTGCTCTAGGAGTGCTCGCTAATCCAGCCGGCATCAACTTTGCTGAGAAAGAGGCACGACGAATCGGTGTTTTGCTCGCCTCTAAAGAGTTCAATTGGGCGGAGTTTGATCGGGGCAAGGCGGAAACCGTAGCAGACTGGATAGGACGGTTTGAAGAAGACTACTTCTTGACGCGGGAGCGAAACGATAAAACCTTGACCACTTGGAAGGGCGACTATCTCAAGGTGTTGCGCAAGCTCCCCCCAGAAGCGCCGTTGTCCTCGGAAGTTTTGCTGGAGGCAATCTTGGCAACCCCCCCGGACACCAAGACTCGTAAACGAACTTGCATGGTACTAGGTGCTCTAGCTAGGTTTGCCAACTTAGATTTGGACGTGAGCCGCTACAGCGGGTCGTATTCACCCAAGTCCACTGCTCCACGGGATTTGCCAGAGGATGCTCAGATAGTAGAGTGGTTTTACCGTCTTGAACATCCCGCTTGGCGCTGGGTGTATGGGATGTTGGCCACTTATGGCTTGCGGCCTCATGAGGCTTTTCGTTTGAATTTTGAGAGGCTTAGTCAAGGCGAAAGGATTCTGGAAGTGCTTGAAAATACCAAGACGGGATTCCGTCGGGTGTGGCCGTGCTATCCAGAGTGGTTTGACGAGTTCCAGTTGAGTCAAGTCCAGTTGCCCCCGATAAACACAAAAAGACCCAACCTAGCAGTAGGTCGGGCCTGTAGTCAGTATCTCTCAGCCAAACTTCCATTTCGACCTTACGATCTTAGGCACGCTTGGGCAGTGCGGACGCTTGCCTTTGGACTCGATCTCAGTTTGGCGGCTCAACAGATGGGGCACTCGGTGCAAGTCCATTGCCAAACTTATCACCGCTGGATAACAGAGAAGCACCATCAGGCTGCCTTTGAGGCGTTGATGTTGCGAGTTGATCGCCCAATGCCGCCAAAGATCGTGCTTGATAAGTAAATTCATCTGGGGAAGTTTCTTCTAGGAAAATTTCAAGAACAGCAGCGTGAGGAAGTCGCAAGAAAATCTCTAGTTCTTGGGCAAAAGAAGACGAGATTCTCGTGTTTGACTCTCCATAATGGAAACGCTCTTCATTATTCTCAAACACAAAATTATCGCGTCCAATCTCAATCAAAGTTATTTGATCGAGAGGAAGGTAAAGCGTTGTTATACCATCGAAAGGGCTGGGAACCTTGAGGAACTTTTTCATTTTCTGTACTCCAAACCAATTGAAAGGGTCTTAGCAATCTGTTCGCAATCCCAAGCATAGGTGGGGCGAGCGGCATGGGGGCGAGAGGTGATGATGTAATCCCGCCCCAGTCGGAGGGTGCCTATGCGGGCAAGGCGCCTTAAATGCTTGGCACTCATGCCGAGATAATCCGCCGCGTCTTGAGTTCTCCTAAAACGGGATTTCATCAACGTCAATCTCCTCCTGTTTTTGGGATTCTGTTTGCTCGAACTGGACGACTTCTTTTAGCTTTTCCAATGCGGAACTTAAGTCAATCAAGGCAGCAATAATTTTGTCGATCGTCTCCTCTGTTTTGCGTAGGATTTGTTTTTTGCGTTCAACGTCCATTTTCGTGTCCCTCCTTGCGGATTAAGTCATCAAGATTGTCAGTGGCCACTTTGAGCAAATCCAAAATCAAGTCAAGCCGCTCCAGCTTGATTTCCTCTTTCAGGCACAGAGTGAGTAGAAAGGCGGCTGTATCAACCTGTGATCTGATTTTTCGCAGCATCTTTACTCCTTATAAAAATCTAAAAAAAAGGGGCAAGGTGCCCCTTGAAAAAACAATCAGTCAGCGAACTGTAGTTGCTCTAATTTAATTTCCCCCATATCTTTGAGCAAAGAGGTTATAGAGATGAGCGGCTCTCAAAACTCCTGAAGTGCGGTCTTCTACCAGCTCGGATGATATCCGCTCATTCTCAGAAATGAGTAGGATGTAGCATTGGTTCAAAAATGGTCGAGGGTCAAAAGGAACCAACCAAACAAGTAAGAGTTTAGTCTTCCCCTCGTAATCAAACCGCGCTTTGATGAGCAAACTTTCTTGCTCCTTAGTAATGGGGGTTAACGCCTCAACTATCGTGTCTAGAGAGTTGGCAATAGAGTTCAGAGAGTCATAAATTTCCATATTTCAGTCCTCCTTGTGATTAAAAGAAAAGGGGGCAAATCGCCCCCTCAGAGAGTTAACTATCGAGTGGTTTCATCTTGGGTCAAGTAATAAACCGCTCGTGCTAAGTATTCACCAAGATAATCAGGGTCAACCATCCGCTTGCGACCGTTGACGATCACAGTATGGTAGTTGCTGCCCGGAATGATTTCGATTTGCACTGGGGGCAAATGACGATAGCGCCGACTATGGCAAAAATCACAGCGTTCCATATTTCAGTCCTCCTTGTGATTGAGAGAGAAAGGGGGCAAGGCGCCCCCTCGGTTTGCCTAAGAGATTGCTCGGATGCGTTTTAGCAGCTCGGCCTTCATTTGCTCGTATTGCTCGATGAGTTGCGGGTCTTGGCGCTTGCGAGCGACGGCAAGGGCAACTTCCACGGAGCGGAGATGGGACAGTTCTTGTTCAAGGTCAAACATGGTAAGCTCCTAGTAACTGTGATTGAAAGAGAAGGGGGGCGGACTACCGCCCCTTTTTTTGTTGGCTAACGGGTCGGAGGCAATACATCGCGGATCAACTGCTGAGTCACCCGTTCTTCCGGGGGCAACTGAGCGAGATCGCGGAGGATGCGGTCGGCCTCTGGCAGTTGGTTGCGGTGCTCCCAGACCCACCGCTCCAAGTCCTCCACGGTCACAATCTCGCGCTTGGAGGTGGTGCGATAGGGATTGCCCCCATAGGGTGCTTGAGAGGCACGTTGCCCCTCTGCCAGTAGGTGACCGATGCCGATACCGACCAATGTGGCCGTCAGGGTGGCAAAGGCCACGTCAGCGGCCTCGGAGCGAGGCGCATTAAGGCCTGCCGCCCGTACCGCCCGTAGCAGGTCGTCCATAGGTGCTCCTTTGGTTTTCAAGGTTCTGCGACTATCTTACTAGTCAATGACTAGTATAACACGACTAGCATGCTAGTCAACGATTGGCTTAAAAAGGTGCACTGATAGGTTGGTCAGGTTGGTCAATCCTCTACTGGAGCGCTTTTCAGGTTGGTCTAGGTTGGTCGGAGGTTGGTCTAGGTTGGTCGGAGGTTGGTCTAGGTGCAAAGTCGCTCTATACAAGCATTCCAGATTGATTTAAGAAACAGGTGACCAACCTGACCAACCTAAAAGTCAACCTTTCTAAACTTTGATCCAAGATCGTCGTCTGGATTGCCCAACTCTGTGACTAATCCATCCCAAACTCTTGAGAATTGAGGCAACTCGCATTTCATCAGCTCTAGTCCGTTTTTCAAGGTCGATCCGCAGTAGATCCGCGAGAATTTCCGAGGTTGTTACTGTGCTTCTGCACTCGCAATAAGAAGCGATCGCGTCCTCCCAAGGGTCGCGAACCACAAACGTCTCATTGACTTCATCCGCCAAGGATTGCTCCTCCGTATCGAGCCACCAAGGTTGTCCCGCTTTGTAAGCGGCCACTGCTGCCGCCCAAATGCGATCGCGGTCACTGGATAGCAATTCAAGGTCAATCTCTTTGGCGCAAGGCACGATCCAAAACCGCCTATTGCCCGTCGGATCGCCGAGGAAATCATCTTGGTTTGTAGAACCGACAATAATTGACTTTCGCTCGAACCGTTTGACTTCCCGACCGTAAGGGGGGCGGATTAAGTCAGAAGTCGAGGACACAAAGGATTTGACGGCGGCAATATCCTTCCGCTTGAAGATGGCCTCCAGCTCCGCCCATTCCACGAACCATACTTTGTGGAGCTTCAATCGCTCGTCTTTATCGGAAACCGACCCAAGACTATCGTCGAACCATGCCGGAGATGCCAAGACCTTAAAGAAGCTGGACTTGCCGAGGCCTTGCTTGCCTTGCAAGATCAGCACTGTATCGACCTTACTGCCCGGCTTAAAGGCACGAGCAACGGCGGCAATTAACGTCTTGGCGATAAACGCATTAAACAAGGGGCTGTCCGCCCCTAAATACTTGGTTGCCAGTTGGTTGAGCAATCCGTAATTCTCTCCATATTTTCGATATTGTTCCTCCAAGTAATCCTTGACAGGATTGTAGGCATTGGCGCGTGCCAAGTTCATGACGATTTTGCTCGCTTGGTTGTCAGGGAGGTGGAGGTCATATTGCACGGCGAGCGCAAGGATCAGATCGTCCAAATCAAACGGCTGATCGTTCAACTCCAGCTCTGACGTAAGCTCATTGAGCCGCAAGCGATCGCCCAAAATCTGTTTGGTTAGCAAGTAGCGCTCCGCCAACTTACAACGACCACTCTCAATCTGCTGCCGTTTCTCTTGCAGCGGTTTGCGCCAAGCCTCAAAGGCGATCGCTCGATCCAGCAGCTCCTGAAGCAACGCGAGGCGATCGCCCTCTGGATGCGCTGCCAAGTAGTCGTCTATCCCTTTTAAGGGACCGTCAGGTATCTGAACAATGCGAACGACCGCCCCCTCTGCGGAAATCAGCCGACCGAGCCGCTCCAATGCTAGTTTCACTCCATCCTTGGTCAGCAAGTCATTGTCAAAACAGAGATAGACGGTTCGCCCCACTTGGCAAAAGGCCTTCAGGCGATCGTGCAGCGTTCCTTCCTTCTGCCCATTCCAAACGCCGGGGATAGACACACAGGCAATCCCTAAGCTCAAGACCGCTCCCGCCTTTTTCGCCCCTTCTGTAATCACCAAAGGGCGAGAAGGGTCTTGGAGGACTTCTGCCCAAAACTCTCCCCCCGGATCCAAAAAAAGCGGCTGAGCTTCCTCATCGGAAGGGCAAAGATATTTGCGGGGTTTACCGTTCCCGTTTAGGGGGGGATTGTCCGGTTTTACCTGAATTCCGTACCAAGTATCCCAAGACCGAAGAGGGTCTATCCCTTTCACCGCCCAGCAAGGCACCAGATGATCAGAATGCTTGCGCCGGTTCTTGGTGTTGCGGTTGAGGAGGCGATCTACCTCCCAAGAGTCCTCGATCGTCCACACGTTGCGTTCAATGATTTCATCCGCAACTCCAGAGGCCTTCCACTCAGCGTAATGCTTATCGCTTAGCATGAGATTTCCCCTCTAAAGTCCGCAAGTACAGCTCTACAGCTTCTTCCAAGAGTGCTGATTTGGGACGACCTTGCTTAGCAGCTTCAATCCTGAGTTTGTACTCCAGCTCGCGGCTCAATCTTAGCTGCACGAGTTTTTTATTTTCTTTGACTTGCATAAAGGTCACCGACCACAACACTTTCATTATTCCGCTGACCATACTGCTAGTCAACATCACATAGCATTATTGACTGCTGACTTTTATACTTGTCAGTAGGACATACAACCATACACGACTAAAGTGGATAAAGCCAAACTGGCACAGGTAGTAAAAGCAAATGCGGAGGCCGCAGGCGGATTAAGAGCCTATGCACGGCACTTGGGCGTTTACTTAGGCACTGTGCAAGGCTGGGTGGAGGGGCGGTCAGTCCCTAGCGTGGAAAACTTAGTCAAAATTGCGGCTGACGCTGGGTACACAGTGGAAGAACTGATCGAGTACCTTTGCGGGACAGTTCCTCCTCCGACTGTGGCTGCCAAGCAACAAGTCCTCAAATATATTCGCTCCCTGACCAAGGAAGAACTGGTGGATATAGTTAACGAGGCCACAAAAATACTGGCTGGAGTTTAGGATGCGATTTACCATCACCACAGTGGCAGCAGTAGTTTCGCTTGTCGCACTTTATGCTTGGGGCGGCAGTTGGCTGCAAAATCTTGGTACTGTAGGCGTGCTGACACTCTATTGGTTCGCTACTTTCCAACCACGAAGTTCAGGATTTTAGCCATGTTAGGTCCTGGCTCGATTTTAGGATTGATAGAATTCGGATTGGGTATCATTTTCTTCCTCACTTTGATTCGTGTTGCTCAAAAATCCTCTCAATCAGGAGTAGCAGTCGCCAGTTCAGTCGAGGCGATCGCCGGCTTGGTGCTACTCCCGCTAGCAGGCATGATTTTCTTTTTTGGCGGATGGCGCCTAGACCCTATTTTGGTGTTTGGCCTTTTGTTAACCAATCTGTTTCTGATCACTGCCTTGCTCAAGGATATTGCTTTGTTGAGAAGAGGTTAACACCTCCTTAATCACCTCATCCCAGAGCAAATCTAGGCATCCCGCAAAGCGTCGCTGCATAATCGCCGCCATCACGCGGTCAATTTCGGATTCGGTTAAATCCAACTGCTCGGCGATCGCCTTCGCATACACTAGGTTTCGACCTTTAGCGATCATCTGCTCCAACTTGACATCTACTCGCATAATCCCCTCATCAACTGTTTCACCAAGTTATCGCTGACTAATTTGAGTCTTACCGTCTCAAGCAAGAACTTTTCCAATTCCTCCCGTGAGTAATCCTTTATCACCTCCTCCAATTGGCGCATCAAAAACGTTTGCTCCAGCGTTAGTTCAAAATTCAGCCACGGCATCGTTTTCATAGCGGCACTCCTAAGAAATTGGCAATCTCCTGCAACGTCTTGGTGGGCTGCCCATACCGTCCCCTACCATCACTCGCGGGCAACGATGCCCACTCCCAGCTCAGCAGGTCGAGCGCGGGGAGCACGGCCATCCCGTCCACCAGTAGCAGCGCTCCTCGGCGGTCTATCAGGAAGAGCGCCGCTTGATCCTGACTTTCCGGAGAGAAGTCGGGCAGTTGCAGCTTGGCCTTGCATTCATCCCAAGTGGGGCTGAGAAATTGATAACGGCCTGCGGCATCTGAGACTAAACCACCACTGCGATTGAGTATCCGAGGGTGATCGCGGTAAGAGTCAAACAGCCGTCCCGTAAACATCATGCGGTAGCCGTTCGCTCCGTTAGTCCCCTCGCACCAAGCGATTAAGTCCAACCACTTCTTGCGCACTGGAGTCACCAGATAGCGCACAGGAGCTACTTTTCCCATCGGCTGTACTCCCCCAAATCTAAATGCACGTGCCCGCCACTGTGCGGATAGATGCCAAACCCGCCCCGCCAATCCTTGAGTAGATCGCGGATTTGTGCCCATGGCAGATCAACCACAAAGTCCACTGCTAATCCGATTTTGTGCAGGCTATTGGGACTACCTCCCGCCCTAGAATTCCAAGGTTCCGGTCGGTACCAACTGGTGACCCGCCAAGGTTTGCCAGAGCGAGTGCGGTAGGGCTGGATCGCCGTAGCTAGCGCCACAATGTTGTCAAAGTGGTTGAGCTGACTAGGCAGTCTCTCCCCGTTGTGCAGCGCCTCTCCCCAAGTAAAGTTGCCGTTCGGGATAATGGCCAGACGTAAGAAACTCATAAGAATACCTCTGGTTTTGCAAAGATGGCTGTGGTTGATTGTTCAAATTGTGGAAAATCAGTGAAACCTTGGTTAAATCCAGTCCAAGTAATCCCGAAACCAAAATAATCAGAATCATCATTTGCTTGGAGTCTGATTTTTGCAAATCGCTCACATCTTTTCTCAAAGATTCTATTTGCCGTTCGATAATGTCCATCTTGTGCTCGATGTGCACAAAACAATGAGCCACATTTTGGCAATCAAGATCATCCGACATTTCTCAGCTCCCAAAAGTCTTCTAATTTGACTAATTCGCAATCAGGGTAATACAGCACGGCGGTAGGCACAAACGGCGTTTGCCGCTCATCAATTTGCAGAGTTTGGGGAATTCCAGAAATCCGCACTAAGGGGTGCGGTAGTGTGCGGTAATTCCCCTCCCCTTGGCGATAGTCAAAGTAAGCGAAGTGCCTTAATCCACGTGGTTGCGCTTGCCAGTGCTGCAAGACAAAAAACTCAGGCATCGGGGGCGGAATTGCCGCTACCAAGGGGTCAAACGTAACCCGCAATCCGTAATTGGTAATAAAGGCAAACCTAGGTGACATAAACCTTCAACCTAAACTCGGCAAACATATTTAGCGACAACCGCCACTCGGACTGTTGAAGCTGAGGCGGCACCAGTAGCACCTCCTGAGTATCGATAAACGCTGTCCCCGGAACCCGCCGCACCACATACACAGGAGGACTGGTGACTTCTAAGGCCTCCCGTACCACAAACCCCGCAGGGAATTCCAACCCCTCTTCCGGAGGGAGGTCTGGCGTAACAAACCAAATTAAGTTCCCTCCGGAGTGCCAATCCGTCAGCGTAAAGGTTCGCAGTTCGGAAACCCCGTCAAAGATCAAGCTGGCCATTTTGACCACCATCGTTGCAACGACTTCAATCCGCCCAGTGTAGTCCACTCCTCCCCGTAGTACTGAGCACTCTGCACGTGCGGAGCAGTCAATATCTCCTTGGCATGGGCGCAGTGATACCACGACCCCGGCGGATGCGGAATGATCGCCTTAAACTCGCTAAACCCTTGGGAGTTGTAGGGGTTAGGTAAGCAACAGAGCAGGTGTCGCGCTTTTAAGTTGCCGCCAATTATTTTGGTGGCCTCGCGAACCAAGTCCAGAAACGCTTGCACTTCTTTATGCGGCACATCGGGAATCTGTACTCCCGTCAGCATTCGAGTCACAGGCGTTTGGATCGACTCGTCTTCCTCGACCTTGTAAACTCGCTGGCGGCCAATCACCGTCCGCCCAAAATCGGTGCGGTAGTAAACCACTATGTCCTTAAAGCGTTTGGTGGCCATAGGTCGGTTACAAGAGCGGTATAAAAGGCACTGCGGTACTCCGCCTCAGTGGCAACGTAGAGCACCTTGGGATTAAAGAGTATCTTTTGGTAGCAGTCTCGATACTGCGGAGTGGCGGGCGCTAGCGGGAAAGGCACAAAAAGATACTCTTCTTCATCGAGGTAAATTTTGGCGGCTCGCGGTCGCACTGGGGGGTCGCAGGTCACCTGTTGTGGTTCCACTCGACTCCACCACTCTCCGGGGAGGATCGCTCGATCCCAATCTGTCTCCGTCGTAACTTTAGAACCGCCCACCATCAAAAAAACATCTGCCCGCAAGACCCACTCCAAGCCAAAGTCGTCGGAGTAGCGCAGGCAGTAACTGGCCATTAGGGAACCCCACCTAACCCGCCAGCGCCCCCTTGGGCGATAGGAGATGAGTTACATTTCTTGGCCTTGTCAAAGAGCAGGTGAATGTTGCGAACGGACTCCCCTTTATAACCGATGCACTCTGCCTCTCGTCCAACTCGCTTGATGCAGTTACAGACCCCAGCCAAGTTTTCAACCGGAAATTTCCGTACGATCTTCTGGGTGTGCACAAAACCCGTCTGACTTCTCAGGGTTCTGCCTGTGCCATAGAAGATCACGTGTCTGGCGCGAATCGGGATTGGGCTAGCGCAAGACTTGGGACCCTTGTCGTTCCAACAGCGCTTAGCAAGCGTAATGACGCTATTTGGCTCAGCCTCTACTGCGAAACGCACGGGTGTGTTTTTTCCAGCAATATCTGAGTCGTAGAGCATCACTCCGGTAATTTTTTTCGCTTTGCCATCAGGAAGTTGGAAGTTTTGCAGCTTCGGAGTGTAATCCCCTACTGCTGGTGGAACCACTCGCCACTCCTCCCCATCCAGATCGATGCAGACCACGTCGTTGAGCTTTAGCAGCTCGTCAACTGCATCTTTGATCTTGTTGGGCGACGGCACGGGGAATCGAATTTTGGCGCCGTCTTTATAAGTGGCAATTACTGCTCGCGGCTTGAACAGGAACGTGGGAGAGCACAAACTACCAGTAGGGACTTTATAACCCAGTTTCCCTGCCAAGTCTTTCCCATAATACTCACTGATTTTGAACCGCAGTTCTTCGTATTTAATCCCCAAATCTGACTGATATTCAGCCAGTTGGTAAGGCATCATCCGTGGCATGGGTCACTCCTTAAGCAGCGATAACGTGACGGACATCAAAGGTTTGCGTATTGTGATCCAGTGCCAACTCAATCGTCACTTCGTAGGTACGAGTGAAGAAGGACCGCTTAGAAAGCTGGCTCGCAGGCACTGAGGAGAGCGGACTGGACCCTTCTGTCCACTCACTAGGCGGGAAGAGGGAGCTGTTTAGTCCTACGTTTTTGTTGACAATTGCGCTGGCAACCGTGCTGCTCCGCAGCGTGACGTTCTCGGCGAGATAGAAGCTGAGAGCTTGCCAGTACTGACGGCTGTCGGCAGTGAGGGTAATATCCCCCTGCGCTGGCGCACCGTAGGGTGCCAATTCTGCCGTGGGAATTAGGATGCCAGCTCCAGAGATCGCCCCGGCTGCTGCCACCTTGGCCGCTCCGGGGAACACATCCACAATGGTCATGCCGCTGCCCGACCCCAGAGGCACTTGGCTCACAGTGCCGTTAGAGTGGTTCACCATGTAGGTGTGGGTCATGGAGTAGGTTTGCGTGAGAGTATCCAATCCACTGGCACTCATCAGCAAGCCCAGCGGTTGTGATGTCAAAGGCGCAATGTAGTTAACAAGCGCGCGGTAAATCGCCAGCGTAATTTTGCTTTCTTTGTCGTTATCACCCGGTTCCAATTCGTCAGCCGTCACCCCCGGCAGATTAGACACTGGGATGTAAATACCTTCGGCCACCGCAGTCCCAGCCGCGTCAAAATACTCAAAATTGAGAGCCATAGCAGCCTCTTAACTCGACATTTTGACATTAGCCTGAAAGTCGCTTCTGGAGAGGGTTTTTGCGATAGAAACTGATGTTTATTTCTAACAACCGACTAGACTTTGCAAATTTTTCTTACAATAGATAGAAAAAGGATAATCTGATGCGTACTAAAGGCAGAAATTGCAAGAGTAGTCCATACTCGTTTAAGGCTAATTATCCCAAATGCGAGTACAACAAAGGTGATTATAAGTATTTGCCAATCTCAAAATTTTGCTCAGAGAACTTCTTGACTCGCAGCCAAGTGTACAAACTGTTGCGGCAGTGTAAACTTTATGCGATGACCCATAAGGGGCGTATTTTGGTTAAATGGGTCGATGAAACACTCAAGGACGGGTTTTGTTAACAGCCGTTTCTAGGTGGTCGCCAGCAGTCCCCTTTAATCACATTTCCGTCTTTGTCAAAAAGAACTACAGATGCTCGGACAGCACGAGTTTGCTGTCCTTTGACTGTACGTTTGGGTTTCGTGAGTTTAGTTACTCGTATTCTATTCTCTTTTAATTTGCTTAGCTTCTCCAACATTCTTAATACTCGATAGGCTTCAGTTTCGGATTGGAAATAACCTCCTGTAATCAAGCGGGAGTCGCCTTGGAAGTACAGTCGTCCATAAACTTGCCCACGATGCCAAATAAGGTTTTCAAAGTGAGTGCACCAGTCTAAATTCTCAATAGGGTCTGGGATGTGAATTCTCCATTTACTGCCCTTCATCGAGGGATATTGCGTTCCAAAGTCAATCACTAACTGTGACTCCAGTTTGTACTCACTATAGCAGTCGCTAGGGAGCACCACTGTGCAACCCTTATCTGCTTCTTCTAGGCATTTTTCCTCAGCCAAGTCTGCGGTTTGATGAAATTTCTGCTGCACACTGGTGGGGATTTCCCCTACTAAAGTCTTGACGATCTGCCACCGCTTTTCTGGCGAGCCATCTTCTCGGCACTCGACCACTGGTAACAAGACTTGTTCCAGTGGAGGCTGTTTCTCTCTTACGACCTCAACGGGTTTCTCAATTTCGAGAATTTCGTACTCTTTGACAACCAGAGGTTTCTCGATTACTTGAAACTCTTTTACAAGAACAGGTTTCTCAACAACTTCGCAGTCCTTGACGATCACTGGTTTTTCGATAATTTCATACTCCTTGACTGGATCGACTTGGATTGTGGGAGAGAACTCGATAGACAGGATCGCGTTCAACAAAGCCACTTTCACTTCTAGCAAGGCTTGCAAGAGAAGATCGGCCTTCACGTTAAGAGTGAAATTCAACTCTAAAATGCCGTTTAGAATGGCTGTAATTTGGCCGCTGAGATTCAGTTCTAGGCTAGTGATGGCGGTCAAAACAGCCTGAAATTTTGGCTCTAGTTGCAGGAGTAGGGTGTTGGACAACCGAGCCTCCAGTGCGACTAAGAGATTGAGAATAGCTTGGAGCTGGGCGTCTAGGCGGGCATTTAAGGTCAGGTTAAATTCATTGTTGATTTCGACTTTGATGCGCGCGATCGCCTCAATCACTGGCGATAAGTCAATCGGGGGACAAGGGGGCGGACAGTTCTTAATTTCCTCGATCCAAGGTGGCGGCAAGTCAATCCAGTCAGGTTTCGGAATCGGGAAAGGAATTGGCATTGGCTTCTCCTCTGGCAATCGCGGCGGCGTCGGAATCGGCATTGGAAACGGGAAAGGAAATCCTATCGGCGTCGGAAGTGGCAACGGCACAGGAATCGGGAAGGGGATGGGGAACGGTTGAATCGGGGGATAGGGGTCAAAAGGCCGTTCGGGACTTGGTTCAGGAGGCGGATAAATCTCAGGCTCAGGGTCGCCAGTGTTGTATCCTTCAGGGTCGCCGCAATTATCGGGCAGCCCGTCTAGCCTTTCTACCGAAATGATCCAAATGGAATACGCCTGATTTAAGGGGGAGGGACTGAAATTAAAAGGCACTTCTGTGTAAGAGTTTTGCCCAGCCGCATTTTGAGTTTTAATCCGCGTCGCCACGACAGTTCTAACAGTCCCCTCAAAAAATCCTGTAGGCCAAACTGGCATGGAAACAAAAGTTGAACCTTCAATTATGTCTAACCCCAAAATCTTTCCTGTGACTGTTACTTCAGCTACGGGAATCTCCTCCTGTAAGGAGGGCTGAGTCAAATACCCCACACCTCCCTGCGTAAAAACACCACTCAAGTAATAACGCAACCCCACTTTTACTCGATAAGGAACCCCATAACACTGCCCCCCTCGAAAGGGCGCCGGCGTCGGTTTAGGTGCGGGAATTAAAGGTTTGGGGCAAGAATAAACTGGTATTTTGTCGCAAAGATAAGGAATATCACCTTTGTAGCAAACCTTTCCTTTAACTACTGAAACCGTATTATCAACGCATAATTCATCGTAGTAATACTGGCGACCATTAAGCCAGTCATCCCAAGTTAAAGGGGGGATTCTTTGCCCAGTAGGCAGTAGTTGTCCAGGGGTGGCAGGAGTCGTCTGCCAAGTTTGCTCCGCCGCTCTTTCAATTATTTCTATTCCTGTACGCAAGGTAGAGTAGGGGTCGAAAGAGAGTTTTCCTTGGCGTAATTTATCGAGAATTGTGTTACCCGCTATTTCTATAAGGCTCATATTGTTCCAACGGAGACGATAGACATATAAGTTAACGCACTATATCAGTCTCAGGATTAAAGTTGGTGCTATATCTTGCTACTCCTTTAGTCAACCGAAAAAAATCAATATTAACTGGGGATCGTGTTTTGCTTCTCGTTCTCGCTTTTACGAAAACGCTACTTTGGAAAGAAGAAAAGGACTGACTAACCACTTTATTTAACTTGTTTCCATTTATAAAAATATCAACAACGTTATTAAAGCAAACCAAGGCCACGTGAACCCATTGATTAACAGGCACAGTGGCATTAGTTCTTGCAAACTCAAGACTACCCGACCAAAAAGACAATCCACTAACATAAGCCGCAAAAACAAGAGTAGAAAGTTCGGTTTGCAAAGCCATTACACCACAAGTGTCATCCCAAAATGGAAACCAAACCCAAGATTCAAAAGTCCAAGTACTCCCTAAAATCGTATTAAATGAAATATCAACAAAGTCTCCAGTATTAGGTTGAGAAATTGAACCCGTACCATACTTGGCTCTAGCGGTAGAAATCACAGGATTTCCTGTACGAGTAATTGTCCTGTTAAAACTTGAACTATCTAGAATTTGAGTACTATTGTTGGCGCCTTCTCCTTCAAGGAGAAAGAGTACGTTGGCCCAAAAAGGATCGCCAGAAGAAAAGATCGCCGTAGTCCCTAAAACAGCAGGAATCATACCCCACCAAAAACCCACCAAGAGTTGCTTGCGTAGCACCAAAGTGTAACAACACCTTTCCACTGCGATTGAAGGTTGAGGGGAGTAGCTGTCCCGTTGAGGGTCACGCCTGTAGCGGGAGCCACCGTTACGGTTCCCGTGCCTCTTCGCCCCAGCAGTACTTGGGTGCCCACCGTTAATCCAGTTGGCACCGTAATAGTGACCGCAGAAGAGGCGTTAACGGCTACAAACTTCCCGTTATCTGAGGCTTGAAGCGTGTAGTTCGCTGTTTGCAGGTTTTCCTCCAAAACGGAGCCTCCGCCGCCCACCAAACTAGCCCACTCGATCAAGTTGTTGCTGTTCACTGTCAGAACTGTATTCGGACTGGGCGGCGGCACGTCTAGGAGGTCAACCAATCGCAGAGCTGGAGCGGAAAATGACTGAACCACTTGCTCTAAGGGGGCAAACTCAATCCCGCTAGCACCAGATTGCAGTAGGTAGCCAGCAGCGTAAGCGTTAGGAGTGTCAACAAGATCAAGGAAAGTGTCCACTGAGTCTGAAGCATAACGTTCTTCCACGCAAGAGCCGTAAAAGTTAACTGTTTGCGGAGCGGTCAAGGCCTCGCCAATCATACGAACTGCAAATTCGCTCCCTTTCTGCAAGTAGAAAGGTTTGGTATCCCCCATTAACCCTAGGCAGTCAATCTTGTAGGGCACCGCAGAAGAAAGGAAGTCTAGGCGGGCAACTTCTACCCAATCGCCACCGGGATAACGAAAGTCGATCACCGCAGAGCGCCCACTCCACTGGGTGCCTTCTGAATAGGGGGGCGTATGAATGTTGGATTTGGCGTAAAAGGCGGTGATCTGTCCATAGACTTCCCCCGTAAATACAGGAGGAGGGTATTCACCACAGCGATAAAGGGTAATCCGTTGCAAGGCGTCGTTAGGCCGCAAGGTGTAAGCGAAATTGCGAGTAGTGTTGCGAGTAGGCATTAGAAGTTATCTGGGTCGGGTTCAGAGGCGCCTTGATACGGTTCGTAAAGGTCAATGATGTAACGAAAGAGTTGTTGCGTACCGTTACGTTCAACGACGCCCCCCAGTTGGCGGCGAACCACTACTTGCGCATCGGAACTGGTGTCTTGTCCAAGATGCCACCGTCGCAAGAGTCCTACTAAAAGTGCTTCTGAGTTATTGGAGGCCGCAGGCGTCAAGTCGGGAAGTGAGCTTTTCTGAATCGTCAAAGTGGTCGCGTCTTGAGTCGCGCCCGCGCCAAAGAGAGTTGTCAATGGAGGGTTTACAGCCATATTTTGCCTCTTAATTCTTGCCTTATTTTAGGCAAATTTTAGGCAATTCAAAAATAGGAAATCCTAAAGTTCTTTTTTGATAAGCATTTTGCGTTTTGCTATTAGGGATTCGAGTTCCCTACTCTCCATCGCTAACTGCTACCTAGGCTAATCAGGGGGCAAGTTGTGGAGTAACCTACCCCCCTATACTGGACTATAAGGCTACACCTTACCGCGTCCACATCGTGCCATTGGACCAACGAATGCAAGTGGGACTCACCAAGGTGCCCGTGAAGGTTGCGTCATCCGGGAAAGTCACGAGAGCTTGACTAGAGCCGATCAGCCTGCCCGTGGCTGTAGGACGCCCGTAAGCCGCCATGTTAATTGTTATGTTGCGTCCTATTTGTTCCACGATGGGTCCCGGCGCACCCTCGTATTTCCACTTGCCGCCAAAGTTCAAAGCCTGCCAGACGGTGTTGTTGTTCCAGCGGATATTACCGCGGCCGTCCAACGTGCCGATGAAAGTGCCATCATCCGGAAACGTGACCTGAATTCGGTTAGGATCAATGAACCTGCCAGTAGCGGCGGGGCGACCATAAGCGGACATATCCACCTTCAACTCGCTGCCATATTCAGTGACCACCGGCCCAGGCCGTCCAGCGAAATACCACTGACCATTGACCGTAGAACAACGACTAGCTGATGGTATTGCCTGTACAGTCGATGTCAAACCAAACGCTGTGGTCAAAGCCGTTGTCGCTGTGACCAATGTGAGATAGGCCAAGCTCTTTTGAAGCTTGACATTATTCGCTTTCATGTTGTTACTCCTAAAGAAATCTATTTGTCGAAAACAACTGCAAATCAATGAATTAGAAACCGACTCAATTGCTGCTGTACCCGAAATTCAATCAGCATTCTGAGTTGACTTCCACATCATCAATAGCAGCTTAATTTCACTCTATGTCAGCCACTTGCTAATTCTTGTGATGTGCATGGAGAAACGTCCGTGATCAGCATCACCTTGGCGATGGCGTTTCAATTCTCGATCGCCCCATTAGTGTAGTCTGTTAAAGACTTGGAGCGATCTCAACTCGGATAGACACCCCTTGCTACTACTATAGTAGTCTCATGAAATTTGAAATTCTTACACCGCTTGGATTTATATTTAATCACTGCTTATCAAACTGACGCCATTAAAGAAGGGGAGACAGTGTGGCTCAAATAAGAGTATTTTATGAGCCAGAAACAGAGCTGTTAAGTGTATTCTGGCAAGTTCCACGAAGAAACCAAGTTGCGACAGAACTTGGAGATGGGGTGATTTTGTTCAAGGATGGGGTGACTGGGGAGCCAATTGGTTTAGAAATCCTGTCATATCGTCCCGGGGACGATCGCTTTGATGCTGTCAGTGTTGAAATAGGACGGGTCAGTTCGATGGAGCCAGCCAGCTACAGCCCTTTTCACGAGCATTGAACCTGCTTGGAAAAGTCACAGCGTCTGTATCAGAGGATTACAGCCTCCTTGTGTACGCTAATTTTAGAAAAGGCCTGTAACCCTGCTAGTTACTCAGTCATAGAGGGTTTCAATCCTCGATCGCCCCGAAGGACGATCGCAACCCCCACCTACACTTTGTTCTCGCTGGTAGGGTGCGAGGTTTCAATCCTCGATCGCCCCGAAGGACGATCGCAACACATCAGATTCGCTAGTGGTTGTGCGCCTATCCAGTTTCAATCCTCGATCGCCCCGAAGGACGATCGCAACATAACAGTTCTCTAAGGATATAGAGACTCTAGCGTTTCAATCCTCGATCGCCCCGAAGGACGATCGCAACTGCTAGGCGACGCGGTCAACCTCGCTGAGTGGGCGTTTCAATTCTCGATCGCCCCGAAGGACGATCGCAACAGGGTGACGGCGATCCAACCTGTGACTGTTGTGTGGTTTCAATCCTCGATCGCCCCGAAGGACGATCGCAACCTCATCAGGATTCAGAACCAAGAAGGAGTAATGCTGTTTCAATCCTCGATCGCCCCGAAGGACGATCGCAACTTTTATTTTTGCCTTACTGCCATCCTCAAAGATTACGTTTCAATCCTCGATCGCCCCGAAGGACGATCGCAACCTGCAAACAATATCGTGCCATTCAATCGCCCTAACTTGTTTCAATCCTCGATCGCCCCGAAGGACGATCGCAACCTGCGGCGGCACAAAAGGTAAGGGCGTGGTGGGGGGTTTCAATCCTCGATCGCCCCGAAGGACGATCGCAACAATACCGATATCGAGGGAGAATCACAACAACCTTCGTTTCAATCCTCGATCGCCCCGAAGGACGATCGCAACTCCCTAGCAGCTCCCCACCATTGCTTCGGTAATAGATGGGCAGTTTCAATCCTCGATCGCCCCGAAGGACGATCGCAACTTTTTCCAGACTCAACGCTTAATCTCAGAATCTCTAGGTTTCAATCCTCGATCGCCCCGAAGGACGATCGCAACCGCCACCGCCAGCTAAGTCAGGATTGGGGCTATAAGTTTCAATCCTCGATCGCCCCGAAGGACGATCGCAACAGAAGACAATAGTTGCAGCTATCAGAATAACGGAGTTTCAATCCTCGATCGCCCCGAAGGACGATCGCAACTTTTTCCAGACTCAACGCTTAATCTCAGAATCTCTAGGTTTCAATCCTCGATCGCCCCGAAGGACGATCGCAACCGCCACCGCCAGCTAAGTCAGGATTGGGGCTATAAGTTTCAATCCTCGATCGCCCCGAAGGACGATCGCAACAGAAGACAATAGTTGCAGCTATCAGAATAACGGAGTTTCAATCCTCGATCGCCCCGAAGGACGATCGCAACTTTTTCCAGACTCAACGCTTAATCTCAGAATCTCTAGGTTTCAATCCTCGATCGCCCCGAAGGACGATCGCAACCGCCACCGCCAGCTAAGTCAGGATTGGGGCTATAAGTTTCAATCCTCGATCGCCCCGAAGGACGATCGCAACAGAAGACAATAGTTGCAGCTATCAGAATAACGGAGTTTCAATCCTCGATCGCCCCGAAGGACGATCGCAACCTCTAGCAGTCTCACCATGAGATTTTCTAGTGGTTTCAATCCTCGATCGCCCCGAAGGACGATCGCAACTGCATCTAACCTGTAGTAGGTGTCGTTATTAACGCGTTTCAATCCTCGATCGCCCCGAAGGACGATCGCAACCACGATTGCTGGATAGGATAAGAGAGGATTGGGGAGTTTCAATCCTCGATCGCCCCGAAGGACGATCGCAACCACGATTGCTGGATAGGATAAGAGAGGATTGGGGAGTTTCAATCCTCGATCGCCCCGAAGGACGATCGCAACTGGGGGAAGTGCTAGCGTCATGGGTCAATTTAGGGGTTTCAATCCTCGATCGCCCCGAAGGACGATCGCAACACTCGGACAATTGACTGGGTTCCATCGTTTTAGTCGGTTTCAATCCTCGATCGCCCCGAAGGACGATCGCAACTCGCCAAAATGGTAAGCGAGTGTTAATTAAGGTTGTTTCAATCCTCGATCGCCCCGAAGGACGATCGCAACGTACCCATACTTGGGGCGAGAGGGTATGTGTCCAGTTTCAATCCTCGATCGCCCCGAAGGACGATCGCAACCGTGACGAGATACCTTCAATCCCAAGGCGCGACGGTTTCAATCCTCGATCGCCCCGAAGGACGATCGCAACCGCCTGCTTGCAGGTCGCCTTGACGGTTGGAGCGAGGTTTCAATCCTCGATCGCCCCGAAGGACGATCGCAACCTAACCTTTACGCTTCTCTTTTTCAATTCATGGTTTCAATCCTCGATCGCCCCGAAGGACGATCGCAACACTTTGGTGGAAGTGGAGCGAGTGCGAGAGGGTGAGTTTCAATCCTCGATCGCCCCGAAGGACGATCGCAACCCCTTATTGTTTGAGTCAGCGTCTTTAACCTTAATTGTTTCAATCCTCGATCGCCCCGAAGGACGATCGCAACCCTCAAGGGTATTCACGTTGCTGGGGATGTTAGAGGGCGTGTTTCAATCCTCGATCGCCCCGAAGGACGATCGCAACTCGCTGGCAGTAAGCTCAAGAATATCCGCAAGTTCATGTTTCAATCCTCGATCGCCCCGAAGGACGATCGCAACTTAGGCTTTGGCATGGTAGAAGACTCCAGCGGCAGTTTCAATCCTCGATCGCCCCGAAGGACGATCGCAACGATGATCAGCCGTTCAGGGTTAGTGGCCTGCTGTTCGTTTCAATCCTCGATCGCCCCGAAGGACGATCGCAACTATAAGGATAGACCGCAACACTTTGGTGGTTTGCGGTTTCAATCCTCGATCGCCCCGAAGGACGATCGCAACAA
Source organism: Thermosynechococcus sp. FA-CM-4201 (assembly GCF_054689355.1). Classification (NCBI taxonomy): domain Bacteria; kingdom Bacillati; phylum Cyanobacteriota; class Cyanophyceae; order Acaryochloridales; family Thermosynechococcaceae; genus Thermosynechococcus; species Thermosynechococcus sp. FA-CM-4201. Next base: position 2,506,269 of record NZ_CP079920.1, on the reverse strand, counting down.
TAAGGACACCTACTACAGATTAGATTCAGTTAAGGTTTCAATCCTCGATCGCCCCGAAGGACGATCGCAACTTTGCCAGACCCAATCTGCAATCGCCCCAACCTGCGTTTCAATCCTCGATCGCCCCGAAGGACGATCGCAACTCGTCGCTCTAGCCACCCACTCTCTAGCAGTTGTTTCAATCCTCGATCGCCCCGAAGGACGATCGCAACTCTATTAGACGCCTTTACATCCTCAGTACTCGCCTGTTTCAATCCTCGATCGCCCCGAAGGACGATCGCAACTGCAGGAATGCCCTAGAAAACAAATAGCCCCGCGCGTTTCAATCCTCGATCGCCCCGAAGGACGATCGCAACTGGTAGTAACTAATGCCTTGGATATCGATTGGGTGTTTCAATCCTCGATCGCCCCGAAGGACGATCGCAACGGATATAGATGTGTCTCATAATCATCCCTGTCAGTGTTTCAATCCTCGATCGCCCCGAAGGACGATCGCAACTGCGGCCATTATAACCCCTGTCAGGCAGGGCGTTTCCAGCATTTTCAGCACGAATATATTTTTTGCGAAAGGAGAAAATATGATCCAATACCCCATGATTGCCCTCAAAGCCTGAAAATTCAACCACCGCGAACCCCCTAGGAAAATAGACCCCACTCCAGATCCGCGCTCTCAAAGAATCAACGGCTCATCAAAATCAACATAGTGATCTAAACCAAAGGCCTCCACATATTTCTCTCTAGGCGACATCAGCCGATAAAATCGCAGACTATCTGTTTCCTTGCTAATGACTTTCAGGAGTTGCGCTCTCAACGTCTCGTACTGAGCCTCGTTGACACGGCATTCGAAAACTGAAAGCTGAACGCGCTGGCCGTAGTTTTTGCAAATTGTAGCCACCCTGCGCAGTCGTTTTCGCCCTGCTTTTGTTTCCGTATTTACATCATAAGACACCAAAATATCCATAGTTAACCTCGCAGAATAAACGGCTGATAGTGGGGAACATCCCCCCGTAAATATCGCGCGAGTAATCGTGCTTGGACATGGGGAATCAGCCCAAATGGAACTTTTTGCTCCAAAATGGGGTGCATGACTTCCTCTTGCTTGCGTTTTTGGTACGCTGTCAAAAAAGTTTTGCGTCCCTCATCATTTAAGTAGATCGCTCCACCTGGACGCTCAATAAAATCCTCAGATTTGAGTTGCTGACGGTTAATTAGCGTCAATACCAAGCGATCCGCAAAAATTGCTCGTAGCTCCTCCATCAAGTCCAATGCTAATGCGGGCTTACCCGGACGCAAGCAATGCAGAAAGCCCACCTGAGGATCAAGGCCAACACTTTCACACGCAGCAACATAGTCATTTGTCAAAAGTGTGTAGGCTAGTGATAGCAAAGCATTCAGGGGATCACGAGGGGGTTGCTTTGAGCGACCAGCAAACGGAAAAGCATTCCGCTGTTGCCGCACCATCAGACCAAAAACGCCGAAATACGTCTTGGCTGCCATCCCCTCAATTCCCCGCAATGAGTCAATACTCTCTGCATGGGATGCCTTACTTAATCCTTCGGCATGGTGCTTAGCCGCTGCTTGCAGAGCGTCTCGCTCGGTGGGGTTCGCTGCTTCTCGAGCTGCTCGTAACAACACATTGCGGGCATTCTGTAGCTTGGCTGCCACCACAGTCCGAGCAATAGTCAGGGATGTCTCTACAGAAACTGCTGCCTCATGTAATGCCTTGCGCAACAAAACATTGCCAGTGGTTGAGCTAGTTAGTCGCCCCTTAAAACGGCCATGCTCTGTGAGCCACACCACAGTGCGACCATCCTCAGCGCATTGGTGAATCAGAAAGGGACTGATCAACACGTTGCCAAATAGGACGATGCTACCGAGGTGATGTAACGGTATCTGAAACTGAACCTCCTTCTCCACCTCCAACTTCAATGTTTCATGCTCAAGACGTACATAAGTGCCTTGGGTCTGCACAAAGAGTGTATTCAGGATTGGCTTCATTGTCCCAACACCTCAAAAATGGCATTTCTTGAAGCTCTAGAGCCAAAATGAGTCACAGCATCAGGCATACAAGTTTCAATCAACGAGCAGTCCCGACACCGTTTATCGGCAACAGGGGCAGGCAACTTTTGGCTAGCGAGCAACGTTCGAGTTCCCTCAATCACTTCGATCGTGTGTTGTCGCAACCTAGCATCAAAGTGCACCTCTAGTCGTCTTCGTGACCCATAGTAAAAAATGGCTCCTACTGCAATAGCGCATCCAAGCATCTCTTCTAGGCACAAGGCTTGGGCACACAACTGTACTGCATCAGCCAAACGGGATTTCGTCGTTCCTGCCTTGTACTCAATGGGATAGGGCAGACCGCGATCCGAAAACTCAATCACATCTGCCACACCACGAATCCGCAACTGATGGGAGCATAGTGGCAGCGACCGTTCAATCCGCAGTTCCCCATCCAAGAATTCATCCCCTGGTGTATGCGCCTTTTCATGCACCCTTGCCCCCCGCAGCGTGTAGATATTTTCTTCCCACACTTGCTCTGTATAAATTAGGGCACACTGCCGCGGGCAAAACGCAAAATGCTGGAGCGCGCTCAGCAGCACATAGTCATCATCGTCCATACTCACGACCCTGAGATAACGCTTCAACTATTTATCCAAGGCCGTTAAGGCAATCATGCACAGCTAGGTCAAAACTTTTTCGTATGGCAATCATTGATCGCCCCGTTAACGTAATCTGCTAAAAACTTGGGGCGATCGCAACACTAGGCCAAACGAGTTAATGTGACTCCTTCAGGCAAAGAATCCTCACCAACCGTTACACGATAGTCCTCAAACCTTCGCGGGGGTAAGGCTTTGTCTTTCAGCTCGACATGAATACGCTCAAAGAGTTTGTGGGCGGGGGCACGTCCCAACTTGTTGTCATGGGTAAAGATGTACAGCCCACGTAGCGCCATCATTCCTCGGCTAGCAGAGCGATCGTGATCCCACATCCCCAAAAGAGCATTCCAAAAAAGCTGTAGGTCTTCTGCCGATACCCCCGTTTGTGCCGCTAAATAAGGGGAAAAGAACCCATAACTACGGTAGAGGCCATAGGGAATCATTGCCTTACGACCCATTGTTTGCAGCTTCTCTCGATCCTTGACATCTGTAACCGCTACCCGTGTAATTGAAAGGTCTGTGGGCAAAATTGGATCTAGCGATCGCCCAAAGGTCAGTTGCATCGGACCGCGCACTTGACCCGCATTCAGCCCCGTGGACATCACTGCCCCAAACATCCGCACGTCGTAAAAATTCGCACACATCCACCGCCGTGCCTTCTCAGCATTATCGCGATCTTTAGCCGGCTTACCCGCCTTTTTCACCACCTCCTTGAAAAAAGCAGCTAGGGCTTTATTTTGCTTGAGGAGTTCTGCAACGGTATCTTTGCCATAAAACTCCTTCAGTTCATCCTCACTCAGTTCGCCGCTGTAGGCTAGCGTTGCAGTGACCTCATCCGACTCCTCATCACTGTCGGTAAAGGTAAACGCATCCGGTAGCTCATCTTTAAGTTGCCGCAAGCCCTCTAAAACCTTGCCATCTTTCACAGGTTCCTTAACAGTGGTACCCACAGGAATCCCTTCAGCCACATAGGCTTTTCGGATTTGCTCGTTCAAGACCCCCCGATGTTCCACAAAAATTTTCAAGCGCTTTGCTTCTTCCTCGGTCGCCTCAAACTCCGCATAAGTGGCAACATAATTACGGATTTTTCGCTTTAAGGCAACATCAGTCACCAACCCTTGAGCCGTTTCTGCATCAGTGCGCGGCAAATTGCCACCATCGGGATCCCCATTAGGATTACCATCAGTGACATCAAAGAGTAGCAAAAAATCATGCCGTTTCTGAGGATCACAGTACACGGCAAGACTATGGGTCGTATGTATCATGAGTCAGTTCTCCCTACCTTAGTCAAAGTCAATATTTGCTTGATATTTAGTTGCGTGCTGCTTCAACCCTCAACCATCGCCACGGATGATTGCTTTGCCGCCTGTGCCTGACGGCGCTGTTCTGCCCGCTGGTGGTAGTAGCCCAGTCCAAACAAGCCCTGCTGTTGTAGATTCAGTGTTTTCGGAAACGTCGGTAACTGAGCAATCACCTCCTCTAGGGTCTCTTCCAAGCGTTTCGCCGCTCCTCCTTTCTCCTTCCGTAGCTTTGAGAGGTGAGCACGTGCCCCCCGCAATAGAGGTGGAAACGCCACCGCAGGTGTATTTGAGGCAGCACCATAGTAGCGATCCACCAATGTGGCATTCAATGAGCCTAGGGCTGTCCGTTGAATTTCCTCTAAAAGAGCCAGCAAGCGACCACAGGTATAGGCCGCCAAGTCAGCTCCCTCAAGGCTCGGATTGGGATTCAAGGCGTGCATATTTGTCATTAGGGATTGTCTCCGCTCGTCACGACAAAAAATTAACTTGAGGAGCACGGCGCGAGGGTAGGTAAGATTGCGCTCCGTACAGTTGCGGCGCACCAGCTTAGCCAGTAAATCCTCTGGTAGGCGATCGCCATAGAGGGCAGAACGGGTCAAAGCTGTTACCACCCTTGCCGGCATCTCCCGCCGCGCTGCCTCGCGATCGCGATACAGGCTTTCAGCCAAAATATAAAGACCGAAAAATCGTGGCTCGCCACCCATTGGCGACACCAACCGCTGTGCCTCAAACCACGTCTTCAACTGCGCCTGTACATTGGGAATCGTTGTTTCCAGCCAATCGCAGACCACTGCACGGCTATTGTTGGCACGCAAGGCAAGAGCATAAAACAAGTTGGCGCGATCGGCATCAAAGCTAGTGGCTTGGTGCCCAGTTTGAGCCGACTTTAGCAGACTGGCAACCTCGTCCGCTTGGGGCTGCGTCAGAAACATCATGACATCGAATGTCGTTTTTTCCCGCGTCCAAAAAAGGTAAGTCGTCTCCGCCACAGACAGGTGAGACTGGGAATCCCGCAACAAGTAGTTTAGTGCCTTCGTAAACTTCTCCGCCGCCTCCGCAGACATGGGTGACGTTAGAGAGTATTCCAAGCCATAAGACGTAAAGGCTTTTGCATTCGCAGAAACCATCGCTACCCCTGAAGTTTGCCCCCCGAGCAAACCCTTAATCATAAAGGGCATTCGCTTGGCCACTACTGTCTTTTTCCCAGTCACCAAGCAGGTCATTGTGGGGTTATCGTCATCCTTTTCAGAGTCTGACTGTCCCCCTGTATACTGCTGCCAAAACTGCTCAATAGAGTGGAGGCTGGCTCTCGCATCAGCGGGTATAAGCTGCCCTCCTATCCGAAAAGTCACACCATCCCCTGCATCGAAATCCTTGTAGGCTTGGAGGGCTTGCTTGGCTTGGTTGACCTCGGCTGCTGATTCATAGAATTTTGAAATGGCTTGGACACTGGGTTCCTGAGTTGCCTCTGCACAGGCATTGACTAAGGCCACAAATTGACGATGGCAGTCTGCAACTCGTTCAGGCTTAGAGGCTGGCCGAGGAATCCCCAACACATATTCCGCCGTATCCGCTAAGAGCTTGGGCTTGACGGCAAGGGTTCGTCCGACATGGGGGGTGACAAGACGTTGTCCCCGCTTTGCCTCCTTGGTTTTGAGGGGAGTAATTCCCTGAAAGTTGCCCGCAACATCTAGCTCAATGAGCCAAGCAATTGTATTTTCGCCGTACATCGAGGGGGGCAATTCAAGCCGCTCCTCAGCATAGGTTTTCAATACCGTGAGAATTGTCATTGAGGCACCTTCAAAACACCGTTAATCAATCGGGCATGGAAAAACTTTGGCTCCGCTCTCCCCGCAGTTAAATGGGCGCCATTGCCATCATGGCTCCAGTAGCTGAGGGGCTTTACCTTGGTATCCTGCTCATAGACCACATCCAGCAACATCCACCCCAAATCATCGCTGTGGGCAATCGGTTGATCTGCTGGTGTAGGTTCCTCAAAGAAGGCACTAAATTCACGAGTACCTAGGTAAGGCTGGTGGTGGCACTGTCCTTTTCTCACCCGACGGCGAAATTGATCACAGTACTTGGCAATGTCAGCATTGGCATGGGGACGTAAAACGATCTGAGCCTTGATCACATAGGCCACATCCCGCAGTGCTAGGGTATGACGCTGGGCACGATCGTCATCGGCAAAATAGCGGTAGCTCTCTTGACGGGCAGCGCGATCGCTTTGCAAGGAGTTGACCTCATTGCGAGTAATCGAAAAATGACGAATCGGCTTCAGGACGTGGATTTCTTCCACTTGCCAAATAAACTCAGGTTTCCAAAAAATCGCCTCCAACACCCCCCGCGCGGCACTCGGTGTCATCACTGGATAGCTCACCCGCTCCACCTTAAAGGCAGGATTGGTGAAGCAGGCATAATCCGCCCAAACTTTAACACTCAGCATTGACTTGATTTTAATCTTCATCGCCAACTTGCTCTTGATTGGCTCAGGAAAACCGATAATGCCATTCCTGTAGTTTAACTCTGGTCAACCTAAAAAATAAGATCGCTGGGATCTGCGGCAATGGGGGTTCCTTGGATCGCAATCCCTTTGAGAGGGTCATAGTCACCCTGCCAAGCCCAGAGGCCGGCAGCAATCAGTTCCCGCAGGTGCTCAGTGGTATGAAATTCATAGGTGCGTAGGTTGACAAGGTAAGGCTGCAATGCTCGGACATCTTTTGCCCTTAGACCGCACTGTTGAATGCGGCGAATTAACTGTTTTACTTGATTGTGTTCATCTTCATTCTTGGCTCGATCGGGCACAATAACAACTGGATACGTGTGATCCTCGATGAGACGAAAGCGTTGTGCAACTTCGGGAAAGTTGAATGACTGACGATACTGCTGAATTTTTTCGGTATCAAGATCACGAACTTGGTAAAGCTGCTGGAAATACTTTTGAAAAACTGTAGGGTCATTCAGGTCAACCGTGGCTTGCCGGAGTAAAGTCCGAGTAGTTTCAACAGCGGTGCGATACTCCCCTTGGGGGGTGCTCCCCTCTTGGGGGTCAAAAATCACGACCCGTCCCAAGGATGAACGTTGTCCTTCACGGTTACAGCGACCTGCCGCCTGCACAATGCGATCTAGTGGCCCCATGGCGCGGTAAACGACTGGAAAATCTAAATCTACACCGGCTTCGACCACTTGAGTAGAAATAAGCCAGCAGGGTTGGTTCTTTTGCAGACGATCGCGCACCTCCTGTAGGACGGCTTGTCGATGGGCACCGTAGAGCAATGTTGAAAGATGAAACTGGCGATCGCGCTCCTCCTCACCCAAGGCATCCAGAATATCAAGCGCATCTTGGCGGGTATTCACCACTACGAGGGCTTGATGTTGCTGCTTCAAATCCGCCACAAGGTCTTGCCATGACCACGGGGTTGGCGGCTGCTCATAATTGACCCGCTTCAGGGTGCAGAATTGTTGTTGAGCTTCTTCAGGCGGAATAATATCCCTGACATTGTCAAATCCTTTTAGGTAGGGCGTTGTTCCAGCTAAGGCGGGCTGCGTTGCCGTACAGAGCACAACCGTGACTCGATACCGCGCTACTAGCGTCTTCAGAACACTCAGAATAGGAACTAACAGTTTCAGCGGTAAGGTCTGCACCTCATCTAAAATAATCACACTGTTAACGAGATTGTGAAGTTTGCGGCAACGGCTGGGGCGATTGGCAAATAGGCTTTCAAATAGTTGCACTGTCGTGGTGACAATCAATGGTGCATCCCAGTTTTGAGCCGCTAGGCGGGCACAGGCTTGGGGCGATCGCGCATCATCTTCATTCTGGAAATCTGTTTGCACGGCGCTGTGGTGCTCCAGAACAGTGTCTTCACCCAGAATCTGCCGATAGACGGCGACTGTTTGCTCAATAATGCTGGTGTAGGGCACCGCAACAATGACGCGATCTAACCCATGTGTTAAAGTATGCTGAAGGGCAAAAGCTAAACTGCTGCGGGTTTTACCACCCCCAGTAGGTACCGCCAAGCGAAAGACTCCCTGCGGCTCCTTGGCTGCGGTCAAGCAATGGTGATAAACATCCTTACGAACAGTATTAACAGGCGTGTTTAGGCTATGAGCCATCAATTGAGTCTGATTCGCTGCAAACGCCGACCATAGCTGTTGTAGGCAGGGGTACTGTCCCCGTTGGGCTGCGGCGGTTGGATCAAAATGGGATTCCGTATCAAGGTAGTCCGCATCCACTAAGCAGGAAAATAGCAAGCGCAGGAACAGTTCAGTATTTAATTTACGAGTTGCAATGTCTAGTTCAGGGCTAGCAATGGAAGTTAACTCTTTTTGAAAGTCTGCTGACGGCTCTAAATCAATCCCATCCGCCTTGGCTAGGCCTTTAATATGCTCGTAGGTTACCCGATCAACCTCCGCCAACCGATTCTGCAAATCTGCCATATTAGGAAGGCCGCTGTGGTGGCCATAGATCATTGGTGCAAGAGGCTGACACTTCTGAAAAGCGAGGAGCGCACCATACTTAGCGTGAGGGACTTTCTCTTTAACAGCTTGATTTTGGGCACAGGCTTGGAGATAAGCCTGAAAGTCAGGGTTGTATTTGCCTAAGTCGTGCCAAAGGCCACCATAGTTGCCCAGTTGAGGTGTGCCTAACTTTCCAGCTAGCTTCGATGCTCTACCAGCCACCTTAGAAAGATGAGCCGACAGGGAATGCCATTGACCATCTTGGTTTGGGGTATGAGCATAGTAATTTGACATAATTTCACATAATTCTTTCTCAGCTTATATACTTCATATTGACATTGAGGGGAAGAATTTTGACCTGACCTTCTTCCTCAATAATGAATTCAATGCGACTGCCGCTGACAAGCTTAAGGTATTGCCGAATTTCCTCTGGGAGAGTAACTTACCCAGTGTCGGTGACAATACTGCGCAACATTGTGGCGGGATGACAAGCTATCTTCACTTTGATTTTAGCGAAGCCCTTGAGTTGGAAACATAACAGGAATATTGGGATTGACCCATACTTGACAGTCGAGTTCGGTACTGGGTGGGAAAAAAGGAATCGGGTTGCCTGCTGCATCGGTGACTTCTGGCAGGTATTCAAGGGGTAGGGCATCAAATTGACAGGTGTAGGCACCATAAATGACCTGCCGGCGATCGCCCGAAGGGCGGCGATCGCGCAGAATCAACTGATAGCCAAAGCTGCGACTGGCATTGCCCAACTGATTGATCAGGGCAAAACGCCGTAAATAGGGCAAGCGTCCCCAAGCGGAGGGGGAGACAAAGGCTTCAATTCTGCCCCCCGGTGCTGTGATGGCTGGAAAAGCTTGCCAGCGTTGAATCACCTCGTTACCAAACTGCTGCACAGCCCACCATAGGCTGGGTACCGTTAAGCCCACTGCTGAGGGTTGCTCGCTAACCACAACTTGCTTTTCATTGACGGGCAGCGCGATCGCCTCCGCAACTGCTGGCGGTAAGTCTTCTGTCGAGATATTAGCAGCCGTTCTGAGGGGATGCAATCCTAATAGAGCGATCGCCCCCACGGCACTCAACCATCGGCCAGAGGACTTGAGAGGGGATAAGGCTTTCATTTGCTTTGAGTCGTGAACGAGATTACTCCCTATGTTACGGATGCAGCCAAGCCTTCAATACATCGAGGAGACTATTCCCCCCCCACGCAAGGGCAACCAGAATGGAGGTGGTCACCGCTAAGCCAATCAGAGAAATGACGACCCCCGCCAGACTAATTAAACCATCATCATCCAAAAGACCAAAGCCAATCGTAAAAATGCCCATCGCTGGAATGGTGTTGGTGCCGGGAATTGGCAAAATCATCGAGATGGCCATCAGCGACACAGCAACTCCCAAGCCCAAACGTCCGCCTCGGGTAGTGCAAATGGGGCGCAAGCGGGGACGGGAGATAAATTCAATCCGCTGCAACCAAGGCAAAGCTGTGCGCACAATCTTTTGAATCTGGGATCGCGGCATCGTGCGCTTGAGCAGCCGCGGCGGCAACCAAGGGGTTGAGGCACCCACCAACAATTGCGAGCCCAACAGTAACAGCACAATGCCAAAGGGGGTGGAGTAACCGGGGGCTGGAAGGGGCAGCGCTGATGGCAATGAAAGTACAGCCAACAAAAAGCCAAAGGTTCGCTCTCCCGCCAATTGAAGAATATCCCCCAAGGACACCAGTTGCTGCGTTAACACCTCGGCATCGCTGGGGGTGGGCACAGGACTCAAAAAGGCACGTTCGAGGTCAGTGGACAGTTTTGCCATAAAAAATTACGGGAGGTGGAAATGTTGCCACTGCTAGGATACGATAGATTGATCGTTAGTTATGCCCAACACAGTTGACAGGCGATCCCAAGGCTGCGATCAACCTGAAGCCATGGCAACCCCATCTGACTTACCGACAGAGTTACACCTGATCAACCCCCGGCGATCGCTGGGGCATGTTTATCTCGACTGGACACCCCAACCCGGTTGCCATGTGGATCATGAAGGGGAAACCTATACCGTGTTAGAACGCCGTCATCGCTACCAGTTTCGTGGCGGACGCTATCAACTGGAAAAAATTGCCCTCTATGTGCAGCATAGTGACACCACGAGCGATCGCCATCTCGTCAATGGACAGTGGGTGATTGGAGATGCCACCTGCCGCTGGAATGCGCTTTCACCCTTGTTACGCTGTGCTGTGAACCCTCAAGGCTCCTGCCAAGACTGTCGAGATTACCAGCCTCGAGAACCTTAACGTTTTGCTGCGAAAAACCCCCTCGCGCGAAGGGGGAGCATCGGGGTGATTTGAGATTGAGCCGCAGACGACCAGCCTACTGCACAGCGGGCGTCATATAGGACGTTTCCGGTAGAACAATTTTCACTGGTTCAACGTGCCAGATGTCTTGGCAGTACTCGCGAATGGCGCGATCGCTAGAAAATTTGCCCATCCGTGCCACATTCAGAATCGACATTTTTGCCCATTGGGCTTGATCTTGATACACCTGAAGTACCTGTTGATGGCAGTCCACGTAGCTTTGGTAGTCTGCCAAGAGGCAATAGCGATCGTTTTGCCAGAGGTGTTCCACAATGGGGCGAAAGAGTTCCGTATCCCCATGGGAAAAGTAACCAGAGCCGATGAGGTCAAGGACTCGCTTCAGCATTGGGTTATTATTGGCAAACTCCCACGGACGGTAGCCGTTGCGCCACAATTCCTGCAATTGCTCCACCGTATTGCCAAAGAGGAAGAAGTTTTCTGCCCCCACCTCTTCGCGAATCTCCACGTTGGCACCATCGAGGGTTCCAATCGTCAGCGCCCCATTGAGGGCAAATTTCATATTCCCTGTGCCTGAGGCCTCGTAGCCCGCCGTTGAAATTTGCTGGGAGAGATCCGCTGCGGGATAGACGCGCTGCCCCAGAGTCACGTTGTAGTCGGGCAAAAAGACCACCTTCAGGCGATCGCGTACCGCTGGATCACGGTTAATTACGTCGGCTACCGAGTTAATGAGCTTGATGATTAGCTTGGCCATGTAGTAGCCCGGCGCCGCCTTACCACCAAAAATAAACGTTTGGGGCACCATCTCCAGTTGCGGATTGTCCTTCAACATCTGATAGAGGGTGATGATATTGAGGACACACAGGTGCTGCCGCTTATATTCGTGGATGCGCTTCACCAAAATGGAGAAGAGGGAATGGGGATCCACCGTTACACCCACGCGATCGCTAATGTATTGCGCGAGGCGTTCCTTATTGCCATGCTTCACCGATCGCCACTGAGTCGCAAAGTCGCGATCCTCTGCCAAGGGTTCCAATCGCCGCAGTTGATCCAAGTGCTTCACCCAATCTTCGCCAATGCGTTCAGTGATCAGGCGGGTTAATCCGGGATTGCTGAGCACCATCCAGCGCCGAGGGGTGACGCCATTGGTTTTATTGGAAAATTTCTCCGGCGTCAGTTCGTAGAAATCCTTGAGCACCGTTTGTTTCAAGAGTTCTGAGTGCAACGCTGCCACCCCGTTGATGGCATGACTCCCCACCGCTGCCAAGTGTGCCATGCGCACATAACGACAGCCACTTTCATCAATGATTGACAGCCGCCGCAGGCGATCGTTATCGCCCGGATATTGCAGGCGCACCTGATCGAGGAAGCGTTGGTTAATTTCGTAGATGATTTGCAAGTGGCGGGGCAAGAGTGAGCCAAAGAGATCCAGCGGCCATTTTTCCAGTGCCTCGGGCAAAAGGGTGTGGTTGGTGTAGGCAAAGGTTTGGCGCGTAATGTCCCACGCCTGATCCCAAGGCATGAGATGCTCATCCACCAACAGGCGCATCAGTTCTGCCACCGAGATTGCCGGGTGGGTATCATTCAACTGCACCGTGAACTTCTCGTGGAAGCGACTGAGATCGTTATTCCCCGATTGCTTGTAGAGGCGGATCATGTCCTGAAGGGCACAGGAGCAGAAGAAATATTGCTGCATCAGCCGCAGTTCTTTGCCCTGCAATTGCTCATCATTGGGATAGAGGACTTTGGTGATGTTTTCTGAGGCAATTTTTTGGTTGACAGCACCATAGTAATCGCCCGTGTTAAAGGCTTGAAAGTCAAAGGACTCCACTGCCTCTGCCCGCCACAGACGCAAAAGATTGGCGGTATTCACCTTGTAGCCCAAGATTGGGGTGTCATAGGCTACCCCCTGAATCACTTGGTGGGGTTCCCAAACGACCCGATAGCGGCCTTGATCATCGGTGTAGCTATAGGTATAGCCGCCAAACTTTACCTGCAAAATCAACTCTGGCCGCGGAATTTCCCAAGGGTTGCCGTAGCGTAACCACTTATCCGTAATCTCAACTTGCCAGCCATCGCGAATCTCTTGGTCAAAGATGCCGTACTCATAGCGAATGCCATAGCCAATGGCGGGGATTTCCAATGTGGCGAGGGAATCCATGTAGCAGGCGGCCAAGCGACCCAAGCCACCATTGCCCAAGCCCGGCTCTTCTTCCTGATCCAGCAGTTCCTTGAGGTTCAAACCGGTTTGCCGCATGGCTTCTTCAACGGCCTCATAGAGTCCGAGGTTAATCAGGTTATTGCCAAGGTGCGGCCCCAGCAAAAATTCGGCGGAGAGATAGCAAACAGTGCGGCTTTCTTGATCTCGATAGGTTTTGGCAGAATTCAACCAGCGCAACAGCAGGCGATCGCGCACAGTGTAGGCCAAGGCCAAGTAGTAATCATTTTTCGTCGCCACTTCGGGGAACCGGCCTTGGATAAAGAAGAGATTATCCATAAAGGCGCGGCGCAGGGTTTCAACACTCGTACCGGTGCGATCGTCTTCCGTCAACACCGTGGGACAACCGGGCGGAATGAGACTGGTCATTGTGGGAATCCTCGCAAAGAATTAACGCGATTAGTAGTCAGCCCTTCACCTTCTTTTCTACCGCGATCGCCAAGGATTCCCCGCTAAGTACAGAATCTCTTTACTAGCAAGCCAGCCTTTCCCGATCATTCATTGATTGTGGGGAAACAGTTGGCAGGTGAGTTCTTCCTCGGCCTCTGAAGGCTCTGGTGGGGCAACGGTGGGTGGGGTGGTGCCAAGGGTCAGGTCTGGGGCTGGGCTTTGTTGATAGCGTTGATAGAGCGTACTCAGAAGTTTGATCAGGCGATCGCCGCCACTGGCATAGAGGGGGTCATCGGGCAAGCGTGCCAAAGCAGCGGCCATCTGCGTCTGCAAGATTTCTAAATCCCCATAGCGGCGGGTCAGCCGTTGCAGTAAATCAATAAGGGTAAACCGCTCTAGGCCTTGGGCATGCACCGGTTTAGAGGTCAACAGGGCGGCCACAAGAAGCTTCATATGCAGGGGCGTACAGTAGCGGGTAACTTCCAAGCGCAAATCGTAGAGATCGGCGGTGCTGAGGGTTGGCGCCTCGATGGTTAGTGTGGCCGTCGGGGATTGGGTGTAGAGGGGCACCAAAATTTGCAGCAGTGCCGCTGAGAGAACCTGATAGGCCTGTGCTTTGTTGAGACTATTGACAATGGCCGTTAGGCGTTGTCCCAAGAGGGTGGGGGTTTTCAGCCGCTCAAGAATTTGGATCACGGCCTGTTGCACCTCATTCACGGTCCACGGCGGTGCTTGGGTCGGCCACTGATTCTGCTGCAGGGCATACAGTAGCTTAAAAAGACGGCTGTGCTGCGGGTGTTGGACGATTTGTTGGGCAGCGGTGGCAATTGGAGAAGTCGTTGTCGTCACAGGTTTGCCAAAAGTCCCTCAATCTGTATTCTAGCCAATTTTCCTAGACGATAATTTATTGATAATTTACTGATCGTTAATGAAGGGGAGACTGTGAACGCCTCTGCTAGCATTGGGAGAGTTTAGCAGTGATAGAACGGGTGTGAAAGAGCTTTTTCATCGCCTTCAGCAGCGTCTCAATGAGATTGTTGTCGGTCAAGGGGCGATCGCCCAAGGGTTAATTGTGGCGCTCCTCGCCGAAGGCCATGTCATCCTTGAGGGGGTGCCGGGAACTGCCAAAACCCTCCTTGTAAAGCTCCTCGCTCGCCTGATTGCAGCGGAATTTCGCCGTATCCAACTCACTCCCGATGTCCTCCCCGCCGATATTCTCGGTACGAGTATCTTTGACTTCAACAGTCGCACATTTCGCCTGCGCAAAGGGCCGATTTTTACCCAAGTGCTGCTAGCGGATGAGATTAACCGCACACCACCTAAGACCCAAGCGGCTCTCCTCGAAGCCATGGAAGAACGTCAGGTAACCCTCGACGGCACTACCCTCCCCCTCTCCGGTTTATTTTGGACAGTGGCCACCCAAAACCCCTTGGAATTTGAAGGGACGTATCCGCTGCCAGAAGCCCAACTGGATCGCTTTCTATTTAAGCTGATCGTGCCTTACCCAGAGCCAACCTCAGAACGGCAAATGCTTGAGAATGCCCTTGGGGGCTTTGAGGCACGGGATCTGGATCAACTCAATTTGGAGCCATTGATTACCGTTGAGCAAGTCTTGGCAGCACGGCAGCAAGTGCGGCAAGTCCATGTGGAGCCTGCGGTGCTGGATTATCTTTTGGCGTTGGTGCAGGCCAGTCGTCAACATCCTGAACTGTTGTTGGGGGCTTCCCCACGAGCGGCGGTGGGCTGGTTACGCGCCACCCAAGCACAGGCGTGGTTAGAGGATCGTGCCTATGTCACCCCTGAAGATGTGAAGGCGATCGCCACTCCGCTACTGCAACACCGTTTGATCCTCAAGCCCGAAGCCCAGTTAGACGGCACTACGCTGCCGCAAGTGATCCAAGGTATTCTCGCGAAAGTTGCTGTCCCTCGATGAAAGCCCCTGCCAGTTATCAGTTTGGTCGCCATCGCCCCCGCTGGGTGCCCACGGTTCGCTTCTATGGCCTCTTGCTGCTGGGGATTCTCTTTCCAGTGCTGAGCAGCTTTCTGCCAGCAGCGCTATGGCCGATCGCCGAGGCGGTTCCCCAAGGGAAGCTACGGGAATGGTTGCACCACTGGCCTCTGGGGCTGGGATTGCTCCTGATGGGGCTGTACGATCTGGTGATTTTCGGCCTGTCCCTGTGGGACTATATCCGCCTTGGTCGCTGGCAACTGACCCTTGATCGCGCCTGTGAATCACGGCTCTCCATTGGTCGGCAAAATCCAATTCGCCTCAGGCTCCACACCCGTGGTGAGGTTTCCTTAACTGAGCAGATTTGGGTTGAACTCTACGACTATGTGCCTGCTGAGTTTACGGGTGAAACCCCCTACTTTACCTTTACGGCCTCAGCCCAGAGTACGTTGGAATTGCTCTACCATGTGTTTCCACCGCGACGGGGTGCCTTTCAATGGTCGGGCTGTGATGTGCGGCTGCGCAGTTCTTGGGGCTTGGCGTGGCGACGCTGGTTTGCACCCGTTGGGACTGAAGTGGAAGTCTATCCCGATTTGATGGGGTTGCGATCGCTCTCGATTCGCCTCAGTTTAGAATCCAGTGGCAGCTTGCGGCGGCGACGCTATGCCTTGGGGGGCACCGAGTTTGCCGAATTGCGGGAGTACCATCTGGGGGATGATCTGCGCCTCATGGACTGGAAAGCGAGTGCCCGCCGCGGACGGCCGCTTGTGCGCGCCATGGAGCCAGAACGGGATCAACCCCTGATCATTCTGCTGGATCGAGGCCGCTTGATGACCGCGACTGTGGCCGGTTTGAAACGCTTTGACTGGGGCTTAAACGCGGCATTGGCACTGGCGCTGACGGGCTTGCGACGGGGAGATAAGGTGGGCTTGGGGATTTTTGATCAGCAACTGCACACATGGATTGCGCCTCAAAGTGGGGATTCCCATCTGGGGCAGATTCTGAGTCAGGTGTATCGCTGTGAACCCATTCTCGAAGAATCCGACTATGTAGGCACCGTCAGCGCGATTTTGGGACACTACACCCGCCGTGCCCTTGTGGTGGTTCTCACAGAAGTCATTGATGAAGTGGCTTCCCAAGAACTCCTCGCCGCCATGGCTCGCCTTACGCCGCGTTTTCTACCCTTCTGTGTCGCTTTGCGCGATCGCCACATTGAAACCCTTGCCCACCGCCCGTTGATGCCACAGCCCTTGCCTGCCGTGGATCAAGTTGCCAGCCTCTATGAACAGGCCGTGGCTCTCGATCTGCTGCATCAGCGACAACGTGCCTTTGCCCACTTGGAGCAACAGGGGGTTCTTGTCCTCGACGCGCCTGCGGATCAAATGAGTGAGCAACTGGTGGATCGCTATTTGCTGCTGAAAGCCCGTGGCCGACTCTAGGGTTGGCTAGCCTCGATCACACTGGTCTTCCTTGGCTCCTGCAATGGCCATAGGGGCGGGCGATCGCCCGTTGGTGTCGCTAGGGGAAGGGGTGTCGAGGTCTGCGTCAGCCCACAAGTTGCCCGCAAACGCGCTTGCAGGAGTTGACTCACCACCTGACGTCGAATAAATTCTTGCTCAATTGCTGGGGGGACTGAACGTTGCAGTTCCATAGGTTGCCTCGAATTCACCGTTGTTCACGGCGACACAGGCTTCCGTGCGCTTCCCACACCCACATTTAACCGGTTATAGGCCTCACCTTGATCTTAACGGCGATCGCCCGCGATCGTAAAAATGACTACCAAAATGCAGTGGGATTTGTGGGGATTTCCTAACACTATTGCAACGGGGATACATTTGGGGATTGGGGTGATTCGTATTTCTGCTGGCAAAACCCGTAGATCACCTTACCGCCATGAATAATCACATAGAGCGTCACTCCACTGAGGACAAAAGGCATGATCTTCTCCAGCCAAGGAAGATGGCAACCAAGGCGCGTGAGGACAACGGCAAAGGCATCATCCAAAAGACTAATCAGCAAAGGTAACAACTGCCGCAACAGGCTAAAAATCTCTGATAAATAACTATCACTTTCCATAACATTGTGCTCAGATAGGTTGACGCAGAAAATTATCTTCAATACAGCTTAAATACAGTCTGTTTCACAGGCATGGAACACGCTTAAATAACTCGGTATTGACAACCTTGTGCACAAGAATTGAACCTAGAATCAATACTTTACAAATCGATTTGCATCCCCCTGATGAAGGCCATCTCCTCATGTTTAGGACGTTTGAGAAACGGGCTGCGGGCTGGGGTTGATCGTGCTGAGACTGCATCAAGCTGAGAGATTTTTGGAAATTGTTAACAACCGTAACACTTCTATTATAAGCAACCGCCATGAACTACGGGGTAACTGTAATTTGTTGTTACACCAGAAGGCATTTCAATCCCCACTATCTAGGATGGAAGTAGCAACAGCGGCAGGTGTCCTATGAAACGGTTGTTGAGCCATCGGTGTTGTTTTGCGATTCTGTTGGCGATCGCCACAACCACAGGACTTTACCAGCGGGGACTCGCACAAAATGAAGCCCAACAGTTGCGCGATATTATGCAGCGGTTGGATGCCCTACAACAGCGCTATAGTGCCGCCGTCAGTGAACTAGATGTGATTCGCAAAACCTCTTTTGGCGGCGATAGTAATAATGTCATTGCCCTCACAAATCAGATTGAGCAGTTGCAAAAACAGGGCAATTATGGCGCAGCGGTGGCACCCTCGCGGGAGTTGGTGGCGATCGCCGAGCGGGTTCTAGGCCCCAATCACCCCACCCTTGCCGCAACCTTAAATAACCTTGCCGTGACCTACAAGGAACTGGGCAACTTTAGTGAGGCGATTCCCCTCTATCAGCGCAGCTTAGCTATCCGTGAAAAAGCCCTTGGCGCCAATCATCCCGATGTTGCCACCAGCCTCAATAACCTCGCCAACCTCTACACCGATCAAGGCAACTACGGTGAGGCCCTGCCCCTCTATCAACGCGCCCTCGCCATCCGTGAACAAGCCCTGGGCAAGACCCATCCCGATGTGGGCTTGAGTGTGCACAACTTGGCAGTGATGTACCATTTGCAGGGCAGCCTAACCACAGCCTTGCCCCTCTACCAGCGCAGTCTTGGCCTGCTCGAACCCGCCTTAGGGGCAGAACATCCCTTGGTGGCAACGGTGTTGAATAACCTTGCCGAACTCTATCGTGCTCAGGGCAATTATGGCGCGGCGCTTCCCCTTTACCAACGCAGTTTGGCGATCCGTGAAAAGGTGCTGGGCACAGATCACCCCGATGTTGCCACCAGCCTCAACAACTTGGCTGAACTTTATCGAGTCCAGGGGAATTATGGGGCGGCACTGCCCCTCTATCAACGCAGTATTGCCCTGCGGCAGCGTACCCTCGGTGGCGAGCATCCCTATTTGGCGCTGAGTCTTGCCAATTTAGCCAAAGCCTACTGGGCGCAGGGGACAATCAATGAGGCCTTAACCGCTCTCAACCGTGCCCTTGACATTGAAGAGGTCAACCTCAGCCGTAACCTCGTGGTTGGCTCCGAGGAATATAAACGCAACTATCTGGCCACCTTTCAAGACTCCACCAACACCGCGATTTCCTTCCACTTGCAGGGGAATCCCCAGAATCCAGCAGTGGCCAACCTAGCCTTGACCACCATTTTGCGCCGTAAAGGTCGGTTGTTGGATGTTTTAGCGGCAACGGCCAGCCGCCTACGCAATCAACTGGATGCCTCGGGGCAGCAGCAACTGGATGAATTAATTCGTGTGCGAACACAGATTGCCAGCCTCACCTTTGTGCGCGATCGCCCACCGCCGGCCAGCCAAATTAGCCAACTCGAACAGCGTGCCAACCAACTGGAAGCGCAACTAGTGAGCCAAAATGCCAACTTCCGTTTGGAAGTCACCCCTGTCACCCTCAGTGCGGTGCAGCAAGCAATTCCCGCCAATGCCGTGCTGCTGGAATTTATTGAATATGTGCCCTACAACCCGAAAACCAACCGCTGGGAAGCCCCCCGCTATGCCCTCTATGCCCTGAAAAATAGTGGTGCTCCCCAATGGCGCGACTTGGGTACTGTCGCTGATCTCGATACGGTCATTAAGGCAGCCCGCCAGCGGATGGCGGATCCAAGATTGCCCGCTACGGTAACGAAGCCCTCTTTGAAGGCCGCCTATGAGCGCCTCTTGGCTCCTCTAGAACCCTTCCTAGCAGGCAGTACCCATCTGCTCGTCGCCCCTGATGGCCAGTTGAATACCTTGCCTTTTGAGGCCTTGGTGGATCGGCAGGATCGCTATCTAGTGCAGTCCTATACCATCACGCTGCTCACCTCAGGCCGCGACTTGCTGCGGCTCCAACAGCGGGGCAAACCTGCCAATCCCCCCTTGGTGGTGGGTAATCCCACCTTTAGTCAAGGGAGTGGTCGTGCCGTGGCCGGTGGTCAGCGGGGAGTGAACCCGCGATCGCTGGATTTGCGCAGCCTGACATTTACAGAATTGCCGGGGACGGCCACCGAGGTGAAAACCCTGAGTACACTCTTGCCCCAAGCCCAAGTGCTCACAGGCAGCAGTGCCACCGAAACCGCGATCAAAGAAACCCGCCGCCCCCGCGTGCTCCACTTGGCTACCCATGGATTTTTCTTAGAGAGTCCGCCCGTCTCTCCCCAAGTCCTGCAAAATACCCGTGGTCTTAATGCCTATGTCCCCTTTGGCGGTGAAAATCCTCTCTTGCGCTCTGGCCTTGCGTTGGCGGGCTTCAATCAACGGCAGAGTGGGGTGGATGATGGCGTGTTAACGGCTTTTGAAGTCACCGGCATCAACCTCGATGGCACCGAGTTAGTGGTGATGTCCGCCTGTGATACGGGGCGCGGCGATATTCTCAATGGCGATGGTGTCTATGGCTTGCGGCGAGCCTTTACCTTGGCGGGGGCACGTACCCAAGTGAGTTCTCTCTGGAAGGTGGATGACACCACGACCCAACAACTGATGGTTGCCTTTTATCAAAATCTGGCGGCTGGCAAGGGACGCAGTGAAGCCCTACGGCAAGCGCAGTTGCAGTTAATGAATGACCCCAGCAAGCAAATTCCTTATTTTTGGGCTGCCTTTGTCAGCAGTGGTGAGTGGCGCCCGCTGCCCTAAGACAGGGGGTAGCTGATAGGGATTTGTAATTGGCTGCCGAGGGGGCGATCGCGATCAATCCAAAGCATTGCCCCTTGCCGCCGTGAGGGTGGCTCTCCCCAGAGCAGGGTGACACTGCCAGGGGGTAGAGGTTCAGGGCTAGGCCATTGACTGGTGAGCCAAACAAGGGAATCAAGGGGATACTCAGCATAGGTGTCGCAGGGGGCGATCGCCGCCAGTGCCCGCAGTACTGTTGGCTGACCGTGGAGCATGCCCGTGGCGGGACTCCAAAACTGGACGGGAATTTGCTGTTGCAAACTGTAGAGATAGAGGCTAGCCGCCGCAATGACTGCCTGCTCAAAGTCTTCGCCGCTCCAGTGGGGGTGGGTATCGAGGGCAACGGTCACGGCATTACCACCGCTAAAGGTGTCAAACTCGCGTACCCGCAGTTCGCCATAACGGGCACTGGTGCGCCAATGCACCAAACGCAAAGGGTCTCCCCAGCGGTAGGGACGTAAGGCACGGGTGATGCCCTCTTGGGCAACGTGAAGATGATGCTGGCGATCGCGCCACTCTTGGGAAATCTCTTGCCCCAGTTGATCCAGCAACGGACACTGTTGTAATTGCAGAACCTGCGGATAAACCACCACCTGCTGCGGTACAGGAAATGAACGCTGACACCAAAAGAGACCCAAGGGGGCGGCGGTGCGCAGCCGAAGCTGTTGCCACTCATAAATCCCCCGACGCGGTGGGATGAGATCGTACTGCCAGGTGATTGTTTCCTGTGGTGGCAGCCGCTCGATCGCCTGTTGGGGACATTCGCGCTGGGTAGCCGCCCAGAGGGCACGGGGAACAGGGTCGATCACTTGCAAATTGTGGCGAGGCGTTTGGGTGGCATTGCTGAGCAAGACCGTAAGACGTAGGCGATCGCCCGCATGAACTGGATTCACCTTGGCTCGCTCCAGCACTAATCCCCGCAAATAGCGCGGCGGTAGAATCGCGGCCACCAAGAGCAGACCAAAAATGATCCCCGTAATCACGTACAGCCAACCCGCCATCGAATTAATGGCTGCGGCAAAAAGAAAGAGATTCATGCCCAATAGCAGCAGTCCCGCATAGGCGGGGGTCACCCAGCGTTCCTCTAAAAACTGACTGAGGCGACGCAGCTTGGTCATCGCAACTTCGGATCTTAGGAGCGGTGGGACTCAGCGGGCAAGAGGCTAGGAAAGGAGTGGGCAAGCAGTTGCTGCAAGGCTTGACGAAAGTCCCCCTTAACAAGGGCAGGATCAAACCGCTGCACTAATTCGCCGCGATCGAAAAAAAGCAGGGTTGGCAAGCTCGTCAGTTGGAAGTGACGACTAAGGGCAAAATTTTCATCAGCATTGATCCTGAGAATTTGCAACCGTTGGGGCAGCGACTGCTCCAGTTGATCCAGCAGGGGATCAATCAGGCGGCACAGGCCACACCAAGGAGCCCAAAAATGCACGATCACAGGCACGGGGGCACTGCGAATTTGCCGCTGGAATCCTTCAATATTAAATTGCTGAATGCCCTTCACGTTGTTATCTCGTTTTGTCTTGGGATCATGGTAGCAGTCAGCGGCGGTTTTGCAGCAGCGATTTGCGGCGATATGATGCCGTAGGATCAAAAATAGCTCATACGATCGATTGGCGCTCCCAAATGACCCCCAAGCCCACCCTTTGGCAAAAACTGTTCCCCCTGCTGTTGCGGGAAGCGATCGCCATGCTTCAGGGGATCAGTGCACTGCTTAGCAAGGCCGCAGAGCAACTCAAGGGGGTGGCCACACAACGGGCGATCGCCCCAGAGCAGTTGACTCCGGAACATTCATGGGTCAGTCGCGGGGCAGCCCTCTGGTGGCAGGGAATGGGCTGGGTACAGCAACGGCTGCCGAGTCATCTACAGGAGCGTTATAACCGCGCCACATTGACGGCGATCGCGATCGCCCTACTCCTCATTCTGCTCTGGCTGAATCCCCTCAGTTGGTTTCAATCGCCCCCACGGCCAACAGTGAAAGCCACCCAGCGTCCCCAACCCAGTGTCCTTGTGCAACCCCGCCCGGCACCCACACCAATAGCGGTAACACCCCCCCCGCCCGCCCCAATGCCCCAGCCGACACCCACACCCACACCAGCACCAAGGTTGATTGCTCCTTCCACCTTCGTCAGTGACAGCCTCACCGTCCGCCAGCAATTGCTGGCCATTTGCGATCGCTACAGCAACGCCCTTGATCCCACCCTGACCCTCACCCCCAGCGAGCAGCGCTTGGAACTGATGCTGGCCAACAGTTGGTATGATCTCAGTCCTACAAAGCAGGATCAACTAGCCCAGAACCTGTGGCAAACCGCCCATGACTTGGGGTATCAGACCGTGATTGTGGTGGATACTGAAGGTCGCTTGCTTGTCCGCGATCCAGTGGTGGGTGACAATGCCATCGTTGTCCGTCGCAAGCTGATCTAACTCCCCCTCGCAGCTCAGCCATCAATTTCGCCAATCCGCTAACCTAGAAAAGTGCCCACTTCTTCGACTTTCTATGAGTGACACCACCCTTTCCCCCGAAAAGCGTAAAGCCCTTGAGCTTGCCGTCTCCCAAATCGAACGCAATTTTGGTAAGGGCAGCATTATGCGCCTTGGGGATGCCACCCGTATGAAGGTGGAAACCATCTCTAGCGGGGCACTCACTCTTGACCTTGCTTTGGGGGGTGGACTGCCGAAGGGGCGGATCATTGAAATTTATGGCCCTGAAAGTTCGGGGAAAACCACCTTGGCGCTCCATGCGGTGGCCGAAGTCCAAAAAGCGGGTGGCGTGGCTGCCTTTGTCGATGCTGAACATGCCCTTGATCCCACCTATGCGGCTGCCCTCGGCGTGGACATTGAAAACCTACTGGTGGCTCAGCCAGATACTGGGGAAGCGGGTTTAGAAATCGTTGATCAACTGGTGCGCTCCACAGCCGTAGATATTGTGGTGGTGGACTCCGTTGCCGCGTTGGTGCCCCGTGCCGAAATTGAGGGGGATATGGGGGATAGCCATGTGGGACTGCAAGCCCGCCTGATGAGCCAAGCCCTGCGCAAAATTACCGGCAATATCGGTAAAACGGGCTGCACCGTGATTTTCCTGAACCAATTGCGGCAAAAAATTGGCGTCACCTACGGTAACCCCGAAACGACAACCGGGGGAACCGCCCTCAAGTTCTATGCCTCAGTACGTTTGGATATTCGGCGGGTACAAACCCTGAAGAAGGGAACGGAGGAATTTGGGATTCGCGCCAAAGTCAAGGTGGCCAAAAACAAGGTGGCACCGCCCTTTCGCATTGCTGAGTTTGACATTATTTTTGGTAAAGGCATTTCCAATCTCGGCTGCATTCTCGATATGGCCGAGGAAACCGGTGTGATTACCCGCAAAGGGGCTTGGTATTCCTACAACGGCGAAAATCTTGCCCAAGGCCGCGACAACACCATTAAATACATGGAGGAGAACCCTGCCTTTGCCCAAGAGGTCGAACAGCAGGTGCGGCAAAAGCTAGACCAAGGGGCAGCCGTCTCTGCCAATACGGTGACTCATACCCACGAAGAAATGGGTGACGGGGAATAGGGGCGATCGCCTGCAAGGGACTTCCGTAGGAGCAATTTCCGCTCTCCCCAAAATGTGAAGCCTTCCGCAACGACTGCAAAGCCACAGCGGGCATATAACTGCTGCGCCGCTTGATTGTGAGCAAGGACGTGCAGATAGAGATCGGAATAGGTAGGGCAAAGGTGGGTCTCAACAGTGTGCAGCAAGCAACGACCAATGCCCCGCCGCCGGTAGTCGGGATGCACCGCCAAATTGGACAAATAAGGTTTGGGTTCACCCTTGATCTCACGGAGTTGCACTTCCACACTCCCCACACATAGAGCAGATCGACCTGTGGATAGGACGGCTAGCCAACAGTGGTAGTGGGGACGCTCGCGCTGCCAGCGATCGCGCAAATCCTGCTCAATCCCCAACTGGACAAAACTGCGCCAAAGGGCTTGCCAACCGCCACCGGGATGAAAACTCAGTGCCACGAGTTGAGCCACACTGGGCAGGTCGGTGACTTCTGCCGCACGAATCTCAATCATCCTAGGGCTGAGGAAGGGCAGATTGCTCAGGTTGGAGTTGGCTCATCAGTGCCCGCAGGGGGGGCTTGGCCAATAGGGTTTGCGTATCGGCCACTAGGCGATCGCCCCAGAGGTTTTCGCGTTGAAACTCCACCGTGCCATAGCGGCTATCAAGGCGCAGGGCTTCCTCGGCCAGTTGTAGTGCTCTTGCTTCATTCCCCAGTTGCAGCAGGGCTGTTGCTAAAGCCAGCTTTGGTTCGCTTGCCTTGGGGTCAATATCTGCTGCCTGTTCCCAGTTCTTGGCTGCTTGGCGGATATTGCCTTGTTCATAGAGCACAAGGCCAATGTTGGTATAGGCTGGCCAAAACTGACGATCCAAGCGCAATGAGCGGCGGTATTGCTCGATCGCCCGATCCTTTTGTCCCAATTTGAGATAGGCATTGCCAAGGTTGAACCATTCCTCTGTGGCATCGGGTTTGAGTGCCAATCCCTGCTCGATCGCCTGCACTGAGGCTCCATAGTGCCCTAGGCGAAAATGGGCAGAACCTAAGTTGAAATAAGCCCCCGGATTTTTATCATTGAGTTTCAAAGACTGCTCTAGGGCTGGCACCGCATCCTTGGGTTGATTGACGGTAAGGTAGAGTCCCCCCAGCAATGCCCAAATTTCGTGGGCTTGAGGAGCCAACTGTACTGCCAGTTTTGCCCGCACCAAAGCATCTTGAAATTGCTGGAACTGCGCCAGTTGCAGGGCTTCTTGCGCCACGATAAAACCATTTTGCTCCATCTCCTTGGCATTGAGTTCAAGGGTGCGCGGTAACACCACTTGTGCCGTTGCCAGACTGCCACTCAGGAGAACAAGACCCAGACTCAGGGTTAAACGGGCAAGCATTTTAGGCACGATCAGTTTCCGTGTTGCAAGCTAAGTGAATTCCTCTTTAGTTTGCCATACCCTACCGACGTTTGCGGCGACTGAGGGCGACTCTTGACAAAAGCGCAAGGCAGATGATTGCCTTTAGAGAAAAAATAGGCTAGCCTGTGCTTGTTCAAAGATAGCTAATCAATTGCTCTCACTTTTCTAAACCCTATTCAAACCTGATTTTTAAGGAAATTTAACAATGAACCCTTCAAATGAAAATATTCCCAATTACATGGTTCCAGCGATTCTATCCACGATTTGCTGCTGTTTACCTTTCGGCATTGTCGCTATTATTTTTGCTTCCCAAGTCAATTCAAGGTTAGCGGCCGGCGATCGCGCTGGGGCATTGGATGCCTCAAATAAAGCCAAATTATTCACATTGATTGCCTTTATCTTGGGATTTCTTGGCTCAGCGATTTATGCCATCCTAGTGATTCTCGCGGTTGTTGCCGAGCAAGGTAGCCTGTAGATCATTGACCAATCGCTCGTAGTGGTGGGGCGATCGCCAGCGCAGGAGATGACCCACCGGTTGCCCGAGTAACGCCGTCGTCAAACCAATGGCACGGCGGGGGTTCAGTGTTGCCAAGGCCAGAGCCGCCTCAAAGTCACACACACCCCAATCCACCAAGCGCCCCACCATTGCCAAGAGGGGAACCGTTGTGCCACAGAGAGTCCCATCCTCAAGGCGAGCAGTGCCATTTTTCACCTCAATGTGCCGTTGATCCCATGGGTAGATGCCATCCCCCAAGCCAAGGGGTGCTAGAGCATCACTGACCAAAAACAGGCGATCGCCCGCGCACTGCCACAACACCTTCAGCATTTGCGGATGAACATGAACCCCATCGCCAATCACACCGCACCAGACCCGCTGATCCGTCAAGGCTGCTGCCAATAACCCCGGCTCGCGATGATGCAGAGGGGGCATGGCATTAAAGGCATGGGTAATCATTGTGGCACCGGCATCAAAGGCCGCCTGCGCTTCCTGCACTGTGGCCAAAGAGTGACCTAAACTCACGGTGATCTCCAACTGCCGCAGATAGGGCAGCACTTCACCACTGGCATCTAATTCTGGAGCAAGGGTGAGAATCTGAACGGCATCACTGAACTCCCCGAGAACCGTTTGCACCCTTTCTAGGCTCAAGGGCTGAAGATGAGACTGAGGATGGGCACCGCGCTTCTGGGGATTGAGGAAAGGCCCTTCCAAATGCACACCCAAAATCTTGGCTTCAGGCTCTTGCGCATTGGGCGTGTACTCGTGGATCACCCGCAAGGCAGTGTGAATTTCGGCGAGGGGGGCAGTCACAATCGTCGGGGTGTAGGCATCAATCCCCTCTCGCCAAAGATAGCGGCCAATTTTGGGCAGTGGTTCGGCGGTCTTTAACCAAGGAAACGGAATGCCCAAGGCACCATTGATTTGCAGATCGACGCCCCCAAGGGAGAGATAATCACCGCCGAAGTCCAGCACCTGAGAGCCATCGGGGGGAATCAAGTCAGTGCCGATCGCCGTCACTTTGCCATTCGTAAGTTGTACTTGTTGCCAGCGATCGCTCCCCAAAAGCCGCACGCGATCGAGCCATTGCTCAGTCATCATGCCGGCGTTGCTTGCAGATCAGGGCGCTCTTCAGGGACGATCGCCCCCTCCACAGGACACACTTGCAAACAAATGCCACAGTCAATACAGGTGGCAAAATCAATCCAGAACCAATCGGTGCCCTTGGCATTTTTGCCCGGCCCCGGATGAATACAGGCCACGGGACACGCCTCAACGCAATCGGCAACCCCTTCGCAGGTATTCGTGACAATAGTGTGCGCCACAGTGTTCTCCTCACTGAGAGTTGATTCAGGATCAATTCTAAAGCTCTAGGCTAGATCCCCAGATCTGACTTTGCCGCTTGAGCCGCCTCCAATAACATGGGTGTAGGTAGCTCCTCCCAATCGCGATCGCCGATCTCGGCATAGAAGGTTTCGTCATAGCTGCGGGTTTGGATCACCACGGGCATCGGCACCGCATGACCCAGCACAAGCGCCTGTTGTTTCGAATCCAGCTTGGCCAACACCGATCGCAACTGCTGCGAACCCGCCACGCCAGTGAAAATGGCCTCGATGTCCTTTTCATCGTTGAGGAGTGCTGTAATGCGGGTGCCAATTTGCGACATGATCTCGCTATCAATGCCCGAAGGCCGTTGATCGACAACGAGGAGTGTGACAAAGTACTTGCGCATTTCGCGGGCGATCGTGCCAAAGATGGTTTGTTTCACCGTCGCTGGATCCAAGAAGCGGTGAGCCTCTTCAATTGTGATCACCAGTTGACGCGGGCGATCGCTGGGATTTTTTGTTTGTAGAAACACCTCCGACTGCTGCACGTAGGCTTGGTGAATACGGCGGGCAATAATATTCGTCGCCAGCATATAGGAGAGCATATTCGCTTGGGAGCCAAACTCAATCACCACATGTTGACCCGCCGCAAGGGTGTCCAAAATCTGGCCAATGTAGTTCTTGGTACAGGTGTTGCGCAGGTACTTCAGTTGTTCCAGCCGTGTTAGTTTCCGTTGCAGCGCCATGATCGAGGCTTTGCTGCCCATCTTTGTTTCGCAAAACTCCTGAATTTCCTGATTCGTCATCACCAAGAGGCGACTAATCCAGCCCTTGCCAAACTCATTGCGCAGAATAATTGCATTTTCAAGGCTGGCCTCTGACAGGTTCAGTTCCGCCTGCACCAAGGCCAAGTCCTCCACCTCAATTTGATCAAAGCCAATGTAGAGTTCTTGGGCATCGCGCACCCCTCGCCGTTGGGTGGATTCAGGATCAAGGGTATAGATCTTGACTTGGCGGGGAAACAGTTGCCGCAATCCCTTAACCGTGCTCAGTTGCTTGCCTTCACGGGTGGCCTCCCAGCCGTACTCCGAGTGCATATCAAAAATCAAGTTCACCGCCGCTTGTTTGCGGATAATCCCCGACAGCAACAGCCGTGTCAAAAAGGACTTGCCAGTACCCGACTTGCCAAATACGCCATTACTGCGCTCGACAAAGCGATCCAAATCCAAGCAAATGGGTACCTGCATATCCAAGGGAGTCCCAATGACAAAATTGCGCCGCTGCGGATCGTCTTCCCAGCCAAATACGGCGCGAAACTCCCGTTCACTGGCCTCATAGACAGGACTGAAATGGGCAGGGATGGTTTTTACGGGCAGTAAATCCTGCTCATCGTTGAGGATCATCAACATCGGTGCCACACTCAGCGTCGCAAACGTGCCCGTACCCGCCAGTACCTCCTGCAAAAAGGTATCCTCAAGGGCGGGGGGATTGAGCAGAATGCGGGGATTGGCCGTACCAAGCACGACATCCGTCAGCAGACAAAAGAAGCGCGATCGCTGGCCTTGCACCACCAAAAATTGACCAACCCGCAGTTCCTCAACGGAGACACTGCCACTCAGCCGCACTTCAAGGCCTTGACTGAGGGAGCCTTGGACGACAATTCCCAGTTGTTGAGCCGTCATTGCCTATTGAGCCGTCAGAAGTTGAATGCGCTGCGGATCCCCCAAGCGAGGAGAAGCAGGTTGGCTGTGGAATTCCGCCCCCGGTTTTTGACTCGGTTGTAACGTTTGACTGAGGTGCTGCACATAGCGATCCTGTATCTGCCGAAACCCTTCTAGGTTGCCACCGCCATTGAGGAGCGCAAAACAGACGGTGCCGTATTTCGCCGTGGGTAAGACGCCAACCAACGCACTCACATTCCAAAGGGATCCGGTTTTCACTAGCGTTGCCGCAGGCAATTGACGATACTCTAACGTACCGCGATCGCGCCCCGCCATGGGTAGCACATCCGCCAGACTGTGATTTTTCTGAGCGAGCATGCCCTGAAGCGCCAAAAGCATTCCACAAGCCGCCCGGGGAGAAATGCGATTCTCCTCCCCCAGACCTGAGCCGTTGATCAGTTGAATCTCACTGGGGGGCACATTGGCTTTACGGGCAGCCACTTGAGCCACGGTTGTAGCACCCCCTGCCATTGCCGCTAGCGTTTCCGCAATCTCATTGTTGCTGTAGATATTCATTTGCCGCACAATTTCCCCCAAGGGAAGTGAGCGATGCTCTAAGCGAAGGGTAACACTCGCAGGGATCGTGCTTTGGAAACGTGTTTCACCCGCAATACTGACTTGGGGGCGGGGTTGCCCCTTGAGGTGCTGTTCATAGGCGGCTTGAATTTCAGGCGTCCAACGGCGGTGATCTAGAGCAAGTTGAAATAGCGCTGCGGTGGTCTGGGGGTCAGGGTAAAAGTTCATCATAAAAGGGGGAACGATGATTAAGTTCCCTTGCACTTGCCGAATTCCCAAGCGATTGAGGGCATTACCGATGGCGATCGCCTCCTCCCAGACAAAGAGGGGATCATTGCCGCCAATTAAGACCAAGTCCCCCCTGAGGACACCATTTTCTAGCGTGCCTGTGGTGCCGATGCGAGTGAGGAACTGATAGTCAAAGGGGTACTTATCCAGAACAGCGAGGCTCGTAGCGATTTTAGTGACCGAGGCAGCGGAAAGGGGGCGATCGCCCTGGTGATTCACGAGTAACTGCTGAGCACTTTGAACCCAGATCCCCTGTTGACTGGGGGAGAAACCTTCTTGAGTCAGCATTTGCAGGTAGCGATCGCGATACTGCTGTAATGCCACTTGCGGGGGAAAAAGTAATACTTGGAGTTCCTCCATGCGCGGTTGTCCCCAGTACCACGCCAGCGTCGCCAGAAGCTCTAACATCTCCGTCCTAATTTGCCGCCAATTGCCACCATCCTAGACTTGGGCCAATAAAGCGAACCGTAAGCCAAATGACCACCAGTAGGCCAATGCCCACCCACGTGCCCCGCGTCACCCACTTCTGAATCAGCAGCAGTTGCTCCTTCTTAAGCCACCCCCCCTTTTCTTGACCGTAGGCATCACCGAGGGTTTCTTTGCGCCGTTTTGCCTCACCCATACTCGCTGCTCGAACGGTTACAGTCCCTATCCTAGACGCTTTTGGGGAGCGATCGACCCCCTAGGACTCAACGATTGGGCACACCACACCAAACTCCGCCAGCTTTTGCAACACCTTAGCCGCACTCTCCTCAATCGTCTCCAAATCCATATCACTATCCAGAAGTTCAACGGCACGACCCGCCACCTGAAGCTGCTTGTGGACATAGTGAGCCAGCGTTGTCTTCCCAGCTCCGGAGAGACCAGTAAACCAGAGAGTTAAGCCTTAGGGTTGCATCAAATTGAGATACCACGATATATTCCATGCTATGCTACCCAAGAAAGAATACCAAGAAGCTGAACGATGCCTGAAAAAGCACCGTCAATTTCGATCATCACAGCAACCTACAATGCGGCTGAGCATTTGCCCGGGTTAATCGAGTCTATCCGTCAGCAAACAGATAAAGACTTTGAATGGATTGTTATTGATGGAGCCTCCCAAGATAGAACATTAGAGATTATAAAAAACGCTCGTGATGTTATTACCGATTATGTTAGTGAGCCAGACTGTGGAATTTATCATGCTTTGAATAAAGGAATAAAGTTCGCTAGGGGAGATTATTATTTAGTAGTTGGTGCTGATGATAAACTTGACTGTAAAGCAATACAAAACTATAAATCTGTAGTTCTGCTAGAACATTATCCTGATATAGTTACTGCTCAAGTAAGGATAGAAACTGGAAGAATTATTAAACCGAGAAAAACACCACTATGGATACATGGTGCACATAGTCTCGTAAGTGTCCATGCTGTAGGAACTTTGATAAAAAAGAACCTCCACGACTTATATGGATTATACTCATACTTTTATCCTGTGGCTGCTGATTCTGAGTTTATAATGAGGGTATATAAAGAAAAAGTAAGAATAGTCAGAGCAAGCTTTATTGCTGGCGATTACTCTACAAAAGGATTTTCATCACAAAAATTACTTACGTCATTATTAGATGATTTTCGAATTAATATGATTTTTTGCTCAAAAACTACTCAAATAATCCTGCTTTTTCTTAGAATTATAAAAAATTTCGGAGCTATTCAATCAAGAGTTTAGACAAGGATTACTATTATTAATATGCGTCTAGTATATCTGTTGTTGCTTTCTTCAGTTTTTCCGGGATTTTCTCTCTACAATTTTGGCTTTGGTGGGCAAACGGGTTTTCCATTACTAATCTATCCCTGTGTGCAAATTATTATTTTTACAGTGCTAGTTTACAAATTTATAAAAAATAAATCGTTAAAAGTTGTATTGGATCAAAAAATCTATCTATATTTTTTCTTTGCTTATGTATTGACAACTTCTATAATTTCTCCTCTGTTATTTCAAGGAACGGAAGTGATAATTCCTAGATTAGGCTTGTCACTTGCAAGTATTGGACCACTAAGTCTTAACTTAAGTATCATTGGTCAACTATTTTACCTTTTATTAAATATTCTAACAATTGTATATATTTCTAACCACAAAAGCTCAGCAAAGCAATTCAGTTATTCATTTGACTCTTCCCTAGATACTTTCTTGTACATGGTAGCAGTAATACCAATCTTTTTCTTGTTATGGGAATTAATTAGCAGATTATTTGGTATATATTATCCATATGAAATAATTTTAAGTAATGAATTTGGGTTGCATGCTCATTCACAGTCATTTGGTGATGGAATTTATAGATTTAGTTCAACCTTTTCAGAACCTTCCTTTTTTAGTCTTTTCTCATCAGGTTTCTCAATTTTTTTCTTATGTAGGGCACGCAGAGTTCTTTCTTACGATTTTCTTATGTATACGATTTATAGTATAGCAACTCTTGCATCTACCTCTACAACTGGCATTTCAGCTATGATATTTGGGCATATAATGGTTATATCTTCAAGAATTATCTCTGGAAAAGAAATTGCCAACTTTAAAGCCAAAAAGCTCCTAATAGTAGCTGCTTTATTTTCTATATTATTGATCTTTGCTATTACGTTTAATATTGTTGAATTAATTACTCTGCTTATCAGATATCAGTTTATAGAAAAAATTACTAATGAGTCTGGTTTAAATAGGTTAGGAGCTGATCAACTATCATTTATAGTTTTAATGAAGACCTACTTCATAGGTGCAGGTATTGGAGCTAATCGGCCATCAAGTCTCTTGTTATACTTGGCATCAAACACTGGCTTGATTGGTTTATTTTTATTCACTCTATACCTTTATCACTTAGTTAGAAAACTTACTAAGAATACTTCAATGACGGATTTTAATTTTGGGTATTCTTATGCTCTCAGTTTGTTAACTGTCTTTTTCGGTATGTGTGTAGGTGTACCTGATTTTAACCAACCATACTTGTGGTTTTGGATATTCTTATGTGAATTAAACATAACTAAACGCAAATCTTGCTTATGCTAAATAATAATAGAAAAATTTTACAAATATCACCTGTGTTTCCATATCCACCTAATTTCGGTGGACGAGTTGATGTTATGTATCGCTTAGAATTTTTGAAGAGCAATGGATATAATGTTGATCTTGTAGTAGCAACAAACGAAAATTCAAAAAAAGATTACATTGAAATAGTTAAAAAATACACTCATAACTTATGGGTACTACCTAGAGTAATGAACATACTTTTTATGCTTCACCCCGATCCTTTTCAAATAATTTCAAGACTCTTACTAAAGAATATTTATTTCTCAAATGAATATGATATAGTAATCATGGAAGGCGACTATGTTTTTATGGCTCTTTTTAATAGAACATTATCATATAAAAAGCTCTACGTAAGAGTTCACAATAATGAATGTTTATACTTTCGTGAGCTTGCAAATAGTACAAAAAATCCACTTAAGTATTTATACTATAGCTTAGAATCATTAAAAATGAAAAGGATTAAGCCTTACCTTTATGAAAAAGCTGATAAATTGCTATTCATATCAAATAAAGAGTATTTAGATCACATAAAGCTTTATCCTGAACACGCAGCCAAATCTCTATGGCTTCCTCCATTAGTCAAACATAAATCTTGCAGGGAACCTCGTCTTGGGAAGTCGGTTATTTTTGTTGGCTCCTTATATTCTCCTGATAACCGTTCAGCAATTACATGGTACCTTGAGAAAGTTCATCCATTAGTAACTAGTAATGATTATTCCTTAATAATTGCAGGTAACACAAAAGGTACATCTCTTGAATGGCTTTATTCAATTTGTCGAGCTTATGATAATGTATCAATCTATGATTCACCTGTGGAATTAGATAGCCTATATGATTCTTCTAGAATATTTATCAGTCCTATATTAAATGGTGCAGGACTTAAAATGAAAAGTATTGAAGCAATATTGAATGGTCTTGCTCTTATAAGCACTGAAATTGGAGTTGAAGGATCAGGATTAGTACCTAATGAGCATTTTTTACTAGCCAATGATCCTGTTGACTTTGCGAACGCTGTTGATAAGCTAATAAAGAATGAAGAAATGAGGTTATATTTGATTCAGAAAAGCCAAGAATTTATTCGTACTAACTATGATGGTTCTATCTTAATAGAACTGCTTAATGAAATTTAAATGTTTGCTTCTATGAAATACAAAGTTGCACTTACTATACCTACTAGAAATGCAGGTGATCTATGGAAGTTAGTCCTCCAATCAATTGATCAGCAACAAATTAGCCTTGATATTAAGTTATTAATTGATACTACATCGACTGATCAAACAATAAAACTAGCTAGAAATTATGGCTTTACAGTGATATCTATCCTGCCTCATGAATTTAATCATGGTCGTACACGTTCATTTGCCTTAGATTACATTGGTAATGCTGATATTGTAATTTTCATGACCCAAGATGCAATTCTTGCAGAACCAACAGCACTTCAGAAACTGATTTCTTCTTTTGATGATCCTAGTGTTGCAGTAGCCTATGGTCGCCAGTTACCTCATGAAAACGCAACCATTTTTGCTCGGCACTTGAGGCTATTTAACTACCCAGAATATTCTAGGATAATCTCAAGAGAAGATATTCCTAGACTAGGCATAAGAGCACCTTTTTGTTCAAACTCTTTTGCAGCCTATAGAGTCTCTGCATTAAACGCAATTGGTCGCTTTCCAGATAATACAATCATGGGTGAGGATGTATGTGCTGCTGCTAGAATGCTCTTAAAAGGTTGGAAGATTTATTATAATGCAGAAGCTTGTGTTTTTCATTCACATAATTACTCATTAATTGAGGAATTTAAAAGATACTTTGATATCGGTGTTTTTCACTCTCGTCAAAAATGGCTTCATCAGAACTTCGGAAAAGCAGATAGCGAGGGTTTTAAGTATTTAATCTCTGAAGCTAAATATGTAATCAGAAATAATATTCTTTTGATACCTTTTTGGGGTTGCAGAATATTAGCGAAATTGGTCGGATATAAACTTGGTCTTTACGAGAGATGGATTCCCAAAAGGCTCAAGACTATGATTTCGATGCATAAACGTTACTGGATGGAAAAAACTAATTCATAAATCTTATAATATAACTTGAGAAACTCATCTTCTTCGTTATTAGGTGCAAATGCAGCTTTTAGATCAGTAAACGTCAGTCGCTCAAAGTATTTTTCAATGAAGTTACCTACTTTGGGTAACTTTTTTACATTGTCAAAATCAGTGTAATTCAAATTGAGTGATGGATTCAGGCGATTAACTACAGAATCAAGAATATAGTTTTCTATTGCCCTCTTTCGGGTAACAAAAATAATAGAAGGGTCAAGATGATCAAGTCTCTCTAGTTCTTGCTGTCGTCGCGACAGACCATCCCTTGATTCTCTATCAGAGTCAAAGAACACAATGAATGGTTTATTGAGCCGCTGAATGATTTGTAGGTTCAGCCAATGTTTAATGTTTCCACAACCACCAACAGGTAAAATGATAACACCCATTTCTTCAAACGTTTTTTCAATTTCCCCTGCTTTTTTATACACTTGACTAGTATGGTTCAAAGCAATGACATCATCTTTGCCTTCTACCAAAATAAATCCCTTGTGTTGTATTAATAAGCTAGTTAGCTGACTGTCTGGTGCAATACCCAGATCACGGATAATTAACTCTAAAGCAGGATTCTCTGTCTCATAATGAACAAGGTTATTTTGACGCTGCACATGAATTAAAGAGGATAGTGGTGCTTGGGCAACGATAATAGGTGAATGAGAGGTTATGAGAACTTGATAGCCCAAATGTGCGAGTTCCACTAGACGAGAAAATAGGGTTTCTTGGGCTGAAGGATGTAAATAGGTTTCAGGCTCTTCAATTGCGAAAATAATTTCTTGCTTTTGCGTATTATTGCTCGATATACTTCTCTCAGCTAAGTACTCAAAGTACGATAGCATAGTAATGCGCTGAAACCCATCCCCACGACTATTGATAGCTAAGTCTTTCTCTCCTATCGTAAAGCTAATATCAAGCATTTTCGACCAATTGAAATCTGGTTTAGCATTTAGCGTTTCCGAGCTAGATGTCGCTGCTCTAATTTTTTCAGTAATTGATTCTAGCTCCTTTTCAATCACTGTCTCTAATTTCCTTTGTAGTTCAAGAACAGCAGGGTTCGTTTCACATTCTTTCTGGATGATTCTCCGTAGATATTGCTGAATAGCACTTTCTGCTTCTTGAAGGCTGCCACGAGCATGAAAATACTGATAGCTAGGTAAAACTTCTGATAGTTCATGGGCAATCTCACGAATTGCTGAATTTCCAGAACTGGGAACATCAACCCATTCGCTATTCCAGAAATTCCATAGTGATGTTCGGCATCCACGCCCTCGTTGTTCCCACATACGACGCATTCTGAAAGTATTTTCTTGGCTGAGTAAATTTATATTTCTCAGTCTCTCAATGAATTGGTGTGAAATAGCTAGTTCGCAAGTCACACTGATTTCTGTTGGCTCACCTTGAGTATGCTGGTCATCCCAGTTAAATTGCTTTGGATTAAAAAAGCTTTCTAGTGCTCGTAAAATAGTTGATTTTCCCGTATCATTCTTGCCGACCAACACTGCTAAAGGCTGAATATTAATCTTGACAGCTTTATCAATACATCGATAGTTTTGAATTGAAATACTAATGACTTTAATCATGTTGAGCTTTCCTGAGCTATAGTTCTAGTAAGATTTTTTATGCCGCGCAGTGAGCTGCAAAATGAACATGATACTAATTATCTTTCTCTATGTATAAATACTGTCTATAGCTGTATTTTTTGAAATTACTAAACTGATAAAAGTAATTATCAAGAAACTCAAAAGGTTTGTTCAGTCTCCCTCTAAGAATATATGTAGATATTAGCCTAAAGAAAAGTAACTCAGGATACTCTACTGTTACAGATAAGTATTTTTTCAATTCATCAACCTCGCTTGATGTAAGTGGAAATTCTTCTGGATCACCGTATTTAGGGATCCAGAGCTTTCCTACAAGGTTTTCTCGAAACCAAATGAGAAGATTGCTCATAGCATTATTTTCGTAGAAAAAAGCTTTACCGCCTGAAGTGAGAGAATTGGCTAAAGTTTTTGCAAACTTATCGAAAGGCTCTATGTGGTGTAAAATCATTGAACCAAAGATATAATGAACTGGCTCTAAGCTAGATATTTCCTGAGCAGGAATATTGATTGCCTTTATATTGTTAATCTGATTATTGAGACAATAGATGGACAAGTTTTCAACTGCTACTTCGCTTAGATCAATACTAATAACAGTTGCACCATGATAGGCAAAAAAAAGCGAGCTAGCACCTCGACCACAACCTAAATCTATCAATGTTTTGCCACTGATGTTGCCAAAATGACTTAGAGCTGCATTGAGAACTGGATCATTAAGATTGGGCATTTCAACTCGACTATAAGGGCTTGCTGCTCCTTGGGAGAATATATTATTCCAAAAATCTTTTGCTTGCATGAGTGGTATCCTTCAAAGTATTAAATTAAAACCTATTATATCATAAAGAGAATATTTTGTCAATTATTTTATCTTAAAATTTAATAAGCATTTTTATGAATAAACCCTCGCCAAATTGTGAGCCACAAAATGCAAAAGTCTAAAGACAGAGACCAATTTTTAATATAAAAAAGATCATGTTCAACTCGTTTTTGCATTTTTTCAACAGTGTCAGTCTCTCCTCGCCAGCCATTGACTTGCGCCCACCCTGTCATTCCTGGTTTCACTTTTAGCCGCCAAATGTAGTGGTCAATCATCTGCCGATAATATTCATCATGGGCAGTGGCATGGGGACGTGGCCCTACAAGGCTCATTTCGCCTTTCAAAACATTAAAAAGCTGAGGTAGTTCATCTAATGAAGTACGTCGTAAAATTTTGCCAATTCGAGTTATGCGTTGGTCGTTTCTTTTTGCTTGGATAATTTCACCTTTGTCTTCGCAAACTGTCATCGTTCGAAACTTCCAGACTTTGATTGGCCGACCATCCAAGCCATAGCGGGTTTGGCGAAAGAAAATAGAGCCTGGAGAATCTAGCTTGATCAAGAGGGCAATGAGGAGCATGACAGGAGCTAAAAGAACTAAGGCAACTGTTCCTAAAATTAAATCTTCTAGCCGTTTCATAAAGGCATTGTAAGCCGTTAGCGGTGATTCTGAGAGGGCAATGAGAGGAATTCCATCGACTTGAAAAAGGCGCAGATTCAGTAGCTCAAAAACAAAAATGTTAGGGAGCAGATACACGGTGGCTGTTGAGTCATGGAACTGCTGCATAATCTGCCGTAGCCGCTCTTCTGCTCTTAAAGGCAATGCTAGATAAACTAAGTCAACTTTGTTTTCTGCAACAAATTGG
Source organism: Thermosynechococcus sp. FA-CM-4201 (assembly GCF_054689355.1). Classification (NCBI taxonomy): domain Bacteria; kingdom Bacillati; phylum Cyanobacteriota; class Cyanophyceae; order Acaryochloridales; family Thermosynechococcaceae; genus Thermosynechococcus; species Thermosynechococcus sp. FA-CM-4201. The sequence goes on along the minus strand of NZ_CP079920.1, from coordinate 2,468,063 downwards.
GCTGCGGCTGTCGTGTTGCCTCGGACAGGAATGCCTTCAACCAAGCTATTGCATAACGCTGGGGCATCATCAAAAAAGGCTAAAACATCAATGCCAAGATGGGAATGGCTGTGTAGTGTCCTCAACCAACGCTGTCCTAAACAACCTGCACCAATAATCACGGCACGGCGACGGTTTTTGCCCTTGCGGCGAATGATTTTAAGAACTTGGCGGATACTATATCGTCCAGCCCCCAGCAAAAAAAGTGTTAATAAAAACCAGAACGCCATCCCCAGCCGTGAATAAGCAGCAGTGAGCTTAAAAATCCAACCCAAAACGAGTAAACTCAGTCCTGTAGAGAGCCATGCTGCACTGATCCGCCGCACCTCTACCCAAAAAGGGCGAATACGCAAGTCTTGGTAGGCACCCCAGAGTTCGGCAAAGAGCCAAAACAGCATAATGCTCAGTAATAAAACACTGAAAGAAGGGGGAGCCAATGTGCCTTGCTCAAGGAACCATCCGTCAACGACTGCAAGCCCGGCGATCGCCAGCCCATCTGTAATCCGAGTAATCAGGGAAGCATTGGTTCCAAGGTGATTCATCTACCACTAAGGTCATGAGTCAGTTTGGTAGCCAGTATAGCAATTAGCCGTCTAAAATCGAGTCAACACTCATGCTACAGTCGCACTTACTCGCTGTTCTTCAATGAGAGGACAAATCCACGTGATTAAGGAATCCACACTCCCGACAAACCCCGCCTATCAAAACGGTCAGCTCCAGAATGGTGTCCATGACCCTGCCCCCGCTGTTCAGGAGTCAGATGAAGATGAAATTGACCTGCGCCAGCTTTTAGGTGGTATCAAGCGTCGCTGGAAAGTGGGGGTACTCACCGCAGGATGTGTGGCAGGCCTCGTTCTTGCTGGCTACTTCCTGCGTTTTCGCACATATCGTCATTCAATTTTGATGCAAGTCGAGGCTATTCAACAGCCAGGGGCGCGCTCTGGAGCACAAGTAAGAGCAATCTCTGATGCAATACAAGGACTTCCAAGTTTACCCTTGCTCTCAGGGCAAACGAGTGGTGATAGCCAAACCCTTGTGCAAATTCTCAATAGTGACTTAGTGTTGCAACCGATCTATGAAAAGTTTCTAGCTGAATACCCAGATGAGCTGAATCCTGAAAAGTATCCTTACAAAAGTTTTATTAAGAGTTTATCGATTACTGCCGAAAGCTCTGGAGCAGGAAGGCTAACAGGTTCTTCTAATTCTAGAATCATTAGAATTCAGTTTCAATCAAAGGATAAAGATAAAATCCGCTCTGTTCTCAATCTAGTCTCAGATTATCTTATCAACTTTAATGAGCAGCAGAAAAATAGACAAATTCAACAAAATTTACGCTATATCAATAATGAGATTAATAAAACTATTCGGCAAATTGAAGAATTAGAGAAAGATTTGCGGGATTTCAGAGCAGCTAATCGAGTATTTTCTCCTAGCCAAGATGCCAATGAATGGCGATCGCAATTGACAACGCTACGACAAGCTCAAAGCGACACTGAAGCTAAAATAGATGCCTTTCAGCAGCGCTTTCGTGCCCTTGAAGAAGAATTGGGGATGACCCCCCAGCAGGCCTTAGTAGCCGTTAATTTAAGTACTTCCCCTAGTTATACTTCTCAGCTTGGTGCACTGCGTCAAGTTGAACAACGGCTAGCTGAGCAAATGAGTTTATTTCCAGCAAACTCGCCAATGGTACAACAAGTAGAGGCAGAGCGGCAGCAACTCCTGCAGCAACTGCAATCTGAAGCACGCACCATTGCTCAACGGAATGCCGTCAACAACCCAGATAACTTAATAGGTTATCAAAGCTCAACATCAGCAGATTTGATTACGAATTATATTACCGCAGGAGTTGAGTATGAGTCTCTACAGCGGGTCAACAGTCGCCTACAGGAACAGATTCGGCAGGTAGAGGATCAAATTAATCGCACAATTAACTTAACACTGGGTTTTCGTAAAATTGAACAGCGGATTGCAGCGGCGCAGTCAGCTCTGCAATTATTGCTCCAGACACGGCAATCGCTCCAACTGCAAATTGCCCAGCAAGATTTTACATGGCAGTTACTCTCCGACATCAATGACGAAGAACAGTATGAACTAACAATGCGGTTCCTCGTGGCTTTGATCCTAGCGATGGTGTTGGGGGGCTTTTCGGGAGCAGTGGTGGCCATTATGCTGGATCTCATGGATCCACGGTTTCAGGATCTGCAACAGGTGCTTAAGCGATCGCCTGCACCCGTGATCGGTCAAGTGCCTTTAACGACAGAGTGGGATCAATTCTCGTTTAATCGTCTGGAACAACCTGTGGCACTCTGGGGGTTACAGCACCATTTGCCCAATAGCCCTCAAGCTTTTCAGGAGAGCTTTCTATTCTTGGTGGGACGGATGCAGCAACAGCGCCAGCGGGGGATAGTTGCGATTACGTCAGCAGAAGCAGGGGCAGGACGAACGACGATCGCCCTTTATTTGGCACTGGCAGCAGCTTCACTGGGACAACGGGTGCTTCTAGTCGATGCCAATCTGCGCGAACCAGGACTGCATACGGCCTTAGGTATCGCTAATACGTCGGGGGTTGGCGAACTACTGGCAGGGTCAACGCCGCCTCCCTACTGGCAAGGACTCCTACAGCAACATTCAGAGCGGTTGTGGGTACTGACGGCAGGGCAAGGCACTGGTCGCTTGAGTTCTGAAGCGGGTGTGGCTCTACTACAGGAGATGAAAGCAGCCTTTGACTGGGTGATTCTGGATACGCCACCGCAGTTGACTGATTCGGAGACCAATCGCCTGCTAACCGTTGTTGATGGTGCTCTCTTGGTCTTACGGCTCAACCACACGGAGCGGGAAGCCTTTATGAATGTCTGCAAGGAATATGATCTGAGTTTTCCCAAGAAGCTGCTGGGAATTGTGATCAATGGGGCACCCACGCCCAAAACCACTGCAAAGCGCGAGCGAGAAGCAGGTATTCCTGCGGGTGGACTGCGGCAACCAGTGAGTGTTTAGGGAGCTAAGACAAAGTTCACTAACTTGCCGGGAACAACAATCACTTTTTTGATCGTTTTGCCCGCTAGGTAGCGTTGGCCAATCTCTGACTGCTTGGCGGCTTCCTCAAGTTCGGCTTGGCTGGCGGTGGCAGGCACTTGAATGGCGCCACGGGTTTTGCCCATGACCTGAATGACAAGGGTGATTTCATCGGCAACGAGGGCAGTGGGGTCTGCTTTTGGCCAAGGCTGACGGTGGATGGAGTCGGTTCCACCCAGTTGTTGCCAGAGTTCTTCGCTGATGTGGGGGGCAAAGGGGGCAAGTAGGGTGAGTAGGGTTTGGATGCCTTCGCTATACACCCCCGAAGTGTAGCAGTCGGCACTGCCAAGGGCATTACTGAGTTTCATCAGTTCAGCAACGGCGGTGTTAAGTTGATAGTCCCCTTCCAGATCGTCGCTAATTTCTTTGATGGCAGTGTGAATGGCACGGCGCAGGTCTTTTTCCGCTTTAGTCAGGGGGGTGGGTAGGGGTTGGCCAAGCTGACCGCCGTTGGCTTTGAAGGTTTGCACGAGGCGCCAGACGCGGTTGAGGAAGCGAAATTGGCCTTCAACATCGGCATCGTCCCATTCAAGGTCTTTTTCGGGGGGCGCTTTGAAGAGAATAAACATCCGTGCTGTGTCGGCACCGTATTGTTGGATGACATCGCCGGGAGCAACGCCGTTGTACTTGGACTTGGACATTTTTTCATAGACGACCTCTAGGGCTTCCCCTGTGTCGGGGTCAGTGGGTTGGCTGAGATCGGCGATGCGGCTGGGAATGACGTATTTACCCGTTTTGGGATTTTTGTAGGTGCGTCCTTGAACCATGCCTTGGGTAAGAAGACGTTGGAAGGGTTCACTGACATGGACTAACTGGCGATCGCGCAAAACTTTAGTGAAAAAGCGCGAATAAAGCAAATGGAGAATGGCGTGCTCAATGCCTCCCACATACTGATCCACTGGTAACCAGTCCTTGATGGCTGCTGGGTCAAAGGGGGCTTCACTGTTGCGAGCATCGGCGTAGCGGAAGTAGTACCAAGAGGAGTCAATAAAGGTGTCCATTGTGTCCGTTTCCCGCTGGGCAGGGGTACCACATTTCGGGCAGGGGACATCCCGCCATGCAGCCAGTTTCGCCAAGGGAGAAGGGCCCCGACCCGTAAACTCCACTTCCTCGGGGAGCAGCACGGGTAATTCTGAGCGAGGCACAGGCACTGCCCCACACTGCGGACAGTGAATGATGGGAATGGGGACACCCCAATAGCGTTGGCGGGAAATGAGCCAATCTCGCAGCCGATACTGCACTTGCTGCCGTCCCCAGCCTTGGGTGGTTGCATATTCGGTAATCGCTGCTTTAGCTGTGGTGGAGTCCATGCCATCAAATGGACCACTGTTGATCAATCTCCCCGGCTCCGTATAGGCGGCCTTGAGACGGGCACTGGCTTTGCCCTCTGGGGGGATGATCACTTGGCGAATGGGGAGCTTGTGGGCTTTGGCAAATTGAAAATCCCGCTCATCGTGGGCAGGCACGCCCATCACGGCACCGGTACCGTATTCGTAGAGGACATAATCGGCAATCCAGATCGGGATTTCTTCACCGGTAAAGGGGTTCAGGGCTTTGCCACCGGTGGCCACACCGCGCTTGGGGCGATCGCCCGCTGTGCGTTCCAGTTCACTTTCCTGTTGCACACTGGCAATAAAGGCTTCAACGGTTTTGCGGCGGCGGCTAGTGGTCACTTTCGGCGTCAGGGGATGTTCAGGCGCCAGCACCACGTAGGTCACCCCATAGACAGTATCGGGACGGGTGGTAAAAACAGCAATTTTCTCATCACTGCCAACAATTGGGAATTCCAGATAGGCACCCGTGGACTTGCCGATCCAGTTGGCCTGCATCAATTTCACCCGCTCTGGCCAGCCGGTCAGTTGTTCTAAGTCATTCAACAGTTCCTCGGCATAGGCGGTAATTTTCAGAAACCATTGCTTCAGGAGTCGCCGTTCCACTAAGGCACCCGATCGCCACGATCGCCCTTCGCTATCCACCTGCTCATTGGCCAAAACCGTTTGATCGACGGGATCCCAGTTCACTGCTGCTTCCTTCTGGTAGGCCAAGCCCGCCTCAAAGAATTCCAAAAACAGCCATTGCGTCCAGCGGTAGTAGTCGGGATGACAGGTGGCCACTTCCCGCTCCCAGTCGTAGGAGAGGCCAAGGCGTTGCAGTTCTTGGCGCATTTGGGCAATGTTTTGCTGTGTCCAGACGCGAGGATGAATCCCCCGTTCAATGGCGGCATTTTCTGCCGGTAGGCCAAAGGCATCCCAGCCCATCGGGTGGAGAACGCGATAGCCCTGCATCCGCCGACAGCGGGCAATGACATCGGTAATCGTATAGTTGCGGACGTGCCCCATGTGCAGATTCCCAGAGGGGTAGGGAAACATCGAGAGGGCATAGAATTTGGGCTTTTTCGGATCGGTGTCGGTGCGATCGATCTGGCGTGCAGCCCATTCCTGTTGCCACTTGGCCTCAATCACTTGGGGGTCGTAGCGATCGTCCACAACAGTTTTCCCGAAAGAACAGCTTATCTATTGTATCTGGCACGTTCCTCTCCAAGATACGGCAACAGTGGTCTTAGCTTTCCGGTGCCGCAACGGGGCGTAGCCGATAGCCTTGACCATAGACCGTTTGAATCAGTGAGGGTTCATCCGCATGTTCAATTTTGCGGCGTAGCAGTCGAATCTGGGCGGCCAGTAGGTTGCGATTGACACAGGGCTGATCCGGCCACAGTTGACTGGCAATCAATTCATGGCTGAGGAGTTCCGTCGGGTGCTTGAGAAACAGCGCCAAAAGTGCCGTTTCCTTTTCTGAGAGACAGATGCACTGTTGCCCGCGGTAGAGCAGCCGACCTTCGACATCTAAACGCAAATCCTGCCAGCAAAGAATGGGGGCTGTACACCCCATGGTATGCCGCCGTCGCAGCAGTGCTCGTACCCGTGCCAGCAATTCCCGCAACTCAAAGGGTTTAACCAAGTAATCATCAGCACCGGCATCCAGACCCCGCACGCGGTCATCCACTGTATCTCGAGCCGTGAGAAAGAGAACGGGAGTCTCATCACCGGCTTGGCGCAATCGTTGACAGAGTTCTAGCCCCGTGGGCGGTGGCACCATCCAATCCAAAATCAAGAGGTGGTAGGGGCGCTGCGTTTGCCAGTAGGTTTGAGCCGTTTCGCCATCGTAGGCCACGTCAACGTGGTAACCCTCTTGGCGCAGGATGTGACCCAAGGGATCGGCTAGCTCCGTTTCATCCTCTAGCAGCAGAATGTGCTCCACAACATCAATTGATGACCGGCGGACACCAAAATTTTAGCGAAATCCTCTTGAGTTAGGCCGCTGCTTGTAGCAACTGTGGCGGAACCGGAATCCCCGCTGCGATCGCCTCCGCTGGGAGTGTGGGTACAAGGCGATAACAGTAGAGAAGAAATTGCTCTAACCATGTTTGCAGCAGCTCTTGCTGCTCCTCGTTGAGGTAGCGATCGGGAGCAGACACCTGCTCATTGTAAAAGGTCTCAACCCGAATCGTGCGCAGCCAAGGATGGGTAGGGCGGGTAATCAACCAGTAGTTACGCACAAGGGCGCGACCGAGGTGATTCTGGACGATCTGGCTTGCCTGCCTAAACCATGGCAGATAGTATTGCAGGGTCTGCACGGCTGGGGGCGTAAACAAGGGGGATGCCGAGGCTGTTAGGCCAAGCAGGTTAAGGATTTCACCTTCTAGCGCTAAGAGGTAGGCTAAGTTAACAGGTAAAGAGGCTGCAACCCGACGGTATGTCGTGAGTAGGGTTTCTAGAGTGGCACGGCTCGCCTCTGGGAGTACTTCAATCAACAGGAGAAGCTGATTTTCAGTTCGCAGGGGACTGGCAGAGAGGGCTGAGCCTTGGCGCTGATAAATTTCCCTCAGAGTATCGAGGAGAAGAGGCGGTAGCAGCATTGCTCAAGGAGTTAGTCTAAAAAGACCTAGGTAATCTTAATACTTTCTTTATATTTGTTTGTCGCGAGTATGGAAGTAAGGGTTGCTACAGTTGACCCAAAAAAAATTTAGTATTTTGATAGGATTTTATAAATCTTTGGGCGATCGCTTGCCAATCCTTTGGCTCATACGCTATATTAAATAGGCTGGAGCAACGCGGGGTAGAGCAGTCTGGTAGCTCGTCGGGCTCATAACCCGAAGGTCCATGGTTCAAATCCATGCCCCGCCATTCATGATGCTAAACAAACTCTGGAGTGTATTGACTCCTTTAATTACTATTCCCAGTCTGATTCTTGGCATGGCCACGGCGCAGACGGCTCAGTATCGCCTGAGTGCGCTGAAGGTTGAACTGGCACCCCAAGAACCTTTTACGGTACTGGCGATCGCCAACACAGGGAATGTCCCCCTTGACTTTAAGGTGCGGGTGCAGCAGTGGCAACAGCGGACAACTGGGGAAGATGAACTCCATCTCTTACCCGCAAATAGCCTAGAGCTAGTCGCCTTTCCCAACCTCCTGCATCTGCCCGTGGGTGGCCGGGCTGAAATTCGCATTGGCCATCGCTTGCCGACCACAGATCTGGAGCGGACATATCGGCTCTTGGTGGCGGAAATTCCCCCAGTCCCTAGCGGCCTGCAATCGGAAACACGCCTCGTAACGGTGCATAGCCTACCCGTATTTATCAAACCAGCGGTGATTCGTCGGCAGGGGCAGCTCCTCAATGCCCAAGTGCAGCAGGGGGCACTCCAAGTCACTGTCAGCAATCAGGGCAATGTACATATCGAGGCCGATCAGATCAAAGTGACGGCCTTTGGCGAAAAGGGTCAACGCCTTTTTGAGGTGCATCCGGAACGGGAATATATCCTCGCGGGGGTGACGCGCTCTTTGAGACCCATACCCTTGCCCCAAGATCACTGTGGAGCTGTGCGAAGCCTACAGATTGTCTTAGACATTGCTGCTCATCCACCCACCACTCAGATTGAACGCCCCACAGGGATTTGCCACTAGGGGATTTGTTCAACAGCAGCCCAAAGGCGCTGGCGATCGCCCTCTAGGGCTTGATCCAGTTCGGGCAAAAAGTAGTTGTCTGGCCACAGCGATGCAAACAACGTCACCATCGGCAAATTGTCAATGGCAATGAAAAAGTCCGTGGGTTGAGGGCCATCAATATGGCGGCTATTCACGCCAAAACCGGCACGAGTATAGGTAATCGCAACGGCAGGCGCCGCAGAACGCAACCAATCAAGGGGAGTTGGCTGACCGGCCATGGAGCGCACAATCTGTTCCAGTTGCTCTGGGCTACCCGACCAAATCGAGGCCAAGAGGTCACGGCGGTGGTTGGGGTCATCCCATGCCTTGAGAAAAATTTGCAGCGTTGCAGGAGCCTTCAGTGTGGTTTCCTGGGGGTTGGCCAGAGGTTGCAGCCATGCAGCTAGGGGGTCGGTATCCGGGGGGAATTCTCCTTGCCACCAGCGCAGCAGGGTTAATACTTGGCGTACATAAGCTCCAGAGGGGCGATCGCTGGGAATCTCCTGCTCAAGCTGACGATAACGCTCTGTAACCGCTGTCAGAACCGGCTGATACAAGGGTGCGAGGGGAGCGACCCGCCAAGCCGGACTGGTGATGAAGAGGGGATAGCGCAGCACCTCAAGGGTGAGGGCTTCAGTTGCAAGTTGCGGTTGATTCTCGCCAATGAGGGCTAACCCTAGCCCCAGAAAATTTCCCCGTTTAGCCGGTACAAGTTGAGCTGCTTTGGCAAATGTCAGCGCCGCTGCGCCAAAATTAGCATCTCGCCAGTAAAGCCACGCCAAGTTGCTATAGCCAAACTCTAGGTAGGGAGACAGCTCAATTCCCTTCTCAAAGTTAACCATCGCTGTGCGCAAGAGGTTGGTTCGTGCTTCGGGATTGTCTGCCATCATGCCCCGCTGGCCATAGTTCCACCCCAGTTGCAGCGGGTAGTAGGATTCCCAAGGGGCGAGTTCCTGAGCATGAAAGAGCTTCTCAGTAAAGCGATTCCAGTCGGGGGGTGTTTCCAACAAGGCTAGAAAGCCTTCGCTGCTACTTGCCCAAGCACGGTGAATCGGTGTCAGCCAACCCACCATCATTAGGATGATTCCCAAGCCCACACCCACTAGCGAGAGTGCCCAGCGTACCCGCAACCGTTTAGGAGGAGGTTGCCCTTGGCCTGTGCGAATCAGGGTTGTTAAGAGGGTGAGTTCAATTAGAAAGAGGCCACCAATGCCGACATTGTCTAGTTGAAAATCTGTAAGACTGAGCACGCCGTAGCCCCAAAGGGCAAGGTAGAGGGCGATCGCCAGCCGTTGTTCCCGCTGTTCTAAGTTCGGCCACCAGCGACGGTAGCGGATAACCCAATAGACCAGTAGCCCCACCCCCAAGAGCAATACCGCCATACCCCAAAGCCCAAGTTCGGCCCAGAGTTGTACGGGGGTACTGTGGAGTTGATAGATCCACTCCGCTTCACGGCCAGCCCAGCCTGGACGATAGTGCTGATACCACAGGGGCACACTGCCTAAGCCATTGCCCTTCAGAGGATGTGCTGCCCCCATCTGCCAGCCAACAATACTGGTAATCCAGCGGTAAGCCAGTTCGCTCCCTTGTCCTCCCTGCAAGAGAGCTACTAAGCTGCGGCGCAGGCGATCGTTAGCCAAAGCGACCACCGCTAAGCCCACCAAAGCCAAGAATCCCCACCAAGAGCGACGCTGGCGGCGATAGTACCAAATCCAACCCACGCCAAGGGGAATGACCATTGCCAGTAAGCCGAGGCCGCCCCCCCGTGAAAATGTTGTATAGAGGGTAACTAGACCCAAAAGCAGCACAGCCATCCAAAACCAGCGCGATCGCCACCACGGTTCACTGGTTTCTGCTTCTATGGCCAAAAGTCCCACCAAGGGTAGAGCCAACAGGAGATAGCCCGCCACATAGTTTTGGTGGCCAAAGGGTGCCCAATTGCGGAGTTCCAAAGTGTCCACATTGAGGTGGGGCGTTAATCCTTGGGGCGTATCGAAAATTGCTGGGGCGATCGTCGTGCCCAACCAAAGGCCTAAACTGACAAGGATCACGAGGGCAGTGAGATAGCCTTGAAAGCGCACGATTTGCCAGCGGCGTTCTGGGGTGCGCAACCAAGCCCCGAGGGGATAAAGGACAGCGATGCCCCCCAAGAGTGCCCAGCCATACCAGCGAGCCTGATGGGGAAAAGCACTCCACGTCCCTGAAATCGCCAATGCCAACAGGAGTAACAGCACCACGCCGTCAAAGCCATTTCCCAAGGGCTGCACCCGCCGTTGATAGGCCAACACCTGCAAAAACCAGAGCAGAGGCACCCCCAGCGCGGCCTGCCAGAGCAAAACCCAAGGCCACGCCACCATCAGACTGTGACTATCGGGTAAGAGGGTAAAAAAGGCATAGCCGGCTGCCGTTAGCAGCCCCAGCAGAATGCCCTCCTGTTTAGCCGCCTGTTCGCCCCAACGTGTTTTCGCCATTCGTAATGCTAAAAGCCAAGGGTATAGGGGTTGAAGCCGCCCCAACCGCCTAGGTTCAGTTCATCCAAACCCATTTCCTCACCACCCGTGCTGTAGATGTAGTTGGGGCTGCCCACATAGGCATCGTTGACAAGGGCATAATCTTGGGCTTGACGAATGACCTCGGCCACGGCTTGCTGCTGCGCTTGCTGTGCCTCCCGATCCAACACTTGGGCGTCCTGTTGCAGATTCGGATTGGGTTGGGGAAGAGGCAAGGGCATCCCTCGATCTTCAATGGCGCCCCCCTGTTGTAAAGGAGCGGCAGTGGTTCCTTGGGCAATTAAACGCTTGCTGTCCCGTTCTTCTGCCTCGATAGGGCGAGCGATCGCGATACCACTCCATAGGAGACCAAGGCCGAGACCCAAGGTTACCGCACTTTGGAACATCCTGCTCTCCTCCTTTCGTGTCTTCCCGATTCTAGCCTACGTCTCCCTAGGCAAAGGCTGCCACCACCCGATCCATGGCTTCAACCACATTTTCACGACTATTGAAGGCCGAAAGGCGCAGATAGCCCTCACCCGCTGCCCCAAAACCAGCACCCGGGGTACCCACCACATAGCAGGTGTGCAGCAATTTATCGAAAAAGTCCCAACTGCCAATCCCTTGGGGCGTCTTCAGCCAGACATAGGGAGCATTGACCCCGCCATAGACTTCAAAGCCTGCTTGGGTGAGTTTTTCGCGAATGAGACAGGCATTTTCCATGTAGAAGGCCACCAGTTCCCGTACTTGGGCTTGACCCGCTTCAGAATACACGGCCTCGGCGCCCCGCTGCACAATGTAGGACACGCCATTAAACTTCGTGGATTGCCGCCGCTGCCACAGTGCCCAGAGTTCGACGGCCTCGCCACTGGGGGTTTGCCCCTTGAGACCCTTGGGTACCACGGTAAAGGCACAGCGGGTTCCCGTAAATCCGGCATTTTTCGAGAAGGAGCGGAATTCAATGGCACACTCGCGGGCACCGGGAATTTCATAGATCGAGTGGGGGATGGCCGGATCGGTAATAAAGGCTTCGTAGGCGGCATCAAAGAAAATGATTGCCCTGTGGGCACGGGCATAGTCCACCCACGCCTGTAAATGCTCCCGTGTAGCCACCGCACCGGTAGGATTGTTGGGGAAGCAGAGGTAGATTAAATCCACAGGTTCACTGGGCAGTGTGGCGGTGAAGTGGTTTTCAGCGGTAATCGGCAAATAGACCAGTCCGGCGTACTCCCCGCGTTCATTGGCTTCGCCCGTGTGCCCTGCCATGACATTGGTATCCACATAGACGGGATAAACAGGGTCGGTAACGGCAATGCGGTTGCCGTCGCCAAAAATGTCGAGGATATTGCCTGTGTCGCACTTAGAGCCATCGGAGATAAAAATTTCACTGGCATCAATGTCGCAGCCTCGGGCTTGGAAGTCGTGGGCAGCAATTTTTTCCCGCAGCCAAGGATATCCCTGCTCAGGACCATAACCTTTGAAGGTGGCGCGATCGCCCATTTCTTCCACCGCTTGAATCATTGCTTGGCGACAGGCGGCCGGCAGCGGTTCGGTGACATCCCCAATGCCGAGACGAATCAGGGGGGCATCGGGATGGGCTTGCAAGAATTCATTGACACGGCGGGCAATTTCCGGAAAGAGATACCCTGCCTTGAGTTTGAGGTAGTTTGCGTTAACAAAGGCCATAGTGCTGCTGGGTGAGAAACAGAAGCTCAATATATCAGGATTCGAGAATCCCTTTGAGGCGAGCGTGCGCCAATTGCAGCGCCTCGGGTAATTTTGCGGGTTGAGCCCCCCCCGCTTGGGCAAAGTTGGGACGCCCACCACCGCGGCCACCACAGACTTGGGCAAGTTCCGCCACCAGTTGACCGGCATGAACCCCCCGCTGCACAACGTCCGGACTGGCGGCGACTAAAAGGTTCACTTTGTCAGCAGCAGGTTGAGTGGCCAACACCACAGCCCCACTGCCCAGTTTATTCAGGAGCCATTCAGCGGCGGTTTTTAGCCCTTGGGGATCCACGCCCGCCAGCGAGGCAATCAGCAGATGGGTATTGCCGACGGCTTCCGCCTGCTCCAAAAGGGCTTGGGTTTTAGCAAGAGCTAGTTCAGCTTTGAGGTGTTCCAGTTCCTTTTGCTGGGCTTTGAGATCCGCTTGCAGTTGGCTAATGCGATCTAGAATCTCTTCCGGTTTAGCTTTGAAGCGATCGCACAACTCGCGGACAATGCTATCGCGCTGTTGCAAATAGTCCCGCACCGCCGGTCCAGCAATGGCTTCAATGCGGCGAATGCCAGCGGCCACCCCACTTTCACTAATGATCTTGAAGAGGCCAATTTCAGCAGTGTTGTGGACATGGGTGCCACCACAGAGTTCCATAGAAACGCCCGGAATATCGAGAACCCGCACCTGCTCACCGTATTTTTCACCAAACATAGCGATCGCCCCCTTGGCCTTGGCTTCATTGAGGGCCATGATACTGGTGTGGGTGGCGTGGCTTTCACTAATCCACGTGTTGATTTGATCTTCAATCTGTTGCAGTTCCTCACGAGTGAGGGCACGGGGGCAGTTAAAGTCAAAGCGCAGCCGATCAAAGGCCACTAGCGAGCCGGCTTGGGAAATGTTTTCGTCAATCAGCTTTTTCAAGGCCGCCTGCAAGAGGTGCGTTGCGGTGTGGTGCGCCTGGACTCGCCGCCGACAACTGAGATCAATTTGGGCGCTCACGCGATCGCCAACGCTGAGGCTGCCCCGCTCTACTTTGCCGTAGTGGACAAACACTTCCTTTTGCTTTTGCACATCGTGGATTTGCACCAGCGCATCACTGGTGGCGAGATACCCGCGATCGCCAATTTGGCCACCGGATTCAGCATAGAAGGGAGTTTCCTCAAGAATCACCTGCACTTCGGTTCCTGCCGTTGCCGTTGTTACTGGATGACCCGCCACCAAAATCGCTGTTACGGTCGTGGTCAAACTAAACTCGTCATAGCCACGAAACTGCGTCGGGTGCAGTTGATCCGCTAGGGAGTCAATCCCCTCCTGAACGGTAATATCAATGGTTTCGTGAGCGGCTTGGGAACGTTGCCGCTGCTCGGCCATACAGGCTTCAAACCCAGCCACATCCACACCAATGCCTTGCTCGGCGGCAATCTCTTGGGTCAACTCCAAGGGGAAGCCATAGGTATCAAAAAGAACGAAGGCATCGCGCCCTGCCAATTGTGGTTTACTGCGTTTTTTGCCCTTAGCCGTCTTCAATGGAGCCAGCATCTCCGCCAAGAGCTTCTCACCCCGATCCAAGGTCTTGAGAAACTGTTCCTCCTCTCGTTGGAGTTCGCTGAGAATCACTGCCTGCCGCTCCCGCACATTGGGATAGACGTTGGCAGCGAGATCAATCGCCACTTGAGCCAAGGCAGGGGTCACCAGTTCATTGATCCCCAACAGCCGACTATGGCGGACAATGCGCCGAATTAATCGCCGCAGGACATAGCCACGCCCCACATTACTAGCGGTGACGCCATCGGCAATGAGATGAACCACGGCACGGGTGTGATCGCCAATCACCTTGAGGGAAGTTTTGGTGCTGGCATTGGCTTTGCGGTACTGAATCCCCGCTCGCTGCGCTGCTGCCTCAATAATCGGGAAAATTAAGTCTGTCTCGTAGTTGTTGGGCACCCCTTGCAGAACCTGCGCCATCCGCTCCAAGCCCATACCGGTATCAATGTTTTTTGCCTTGAGGGGGGTGCGGTGCCCCTGATCGTCTTGGTTCAACTCCATGAACACCAAGTTGTAGAGTTCGATGAAGCGGCGATCGTCATCGAGATCAACGTTAGCTAGCCCTTTTTCCGGATAGAAGTCGTAGTAAATCTCAGAACAAGGGCCACAGGGACCCGTTGGCCCAGCCGTCCAAAAGTTGCTCTCCTCTCCCATGCGCTGGATGCGCTCCTTGGGCAAGCCCACTTGGCGATGCCAAATGTCATAGGCCTCATCGTCATTTTCAAAGACGCTCACCAAGAGCCGTTCCGGGGGCAAACCATACACCGTGGTCATCAGCTCCCATGCCCAAGCAATGGCCTCCGCCTTGAAGTAGTCGCCAAAGCTGAAGTTGCCCAACATTTCAAAGAACGTGTGGTGGCGAGCAGTGCGACCCACATTTTCAATGTCATTGGTGCGCAGACATTTCTGGGCGGTGGTGGCGCGGGGCACTTTCGGGGCTTCTTGACCGAGGAAAATCGGTTTGAAGGGCAGCATGCCGGCGATCGTCAGCAGCACCGTCGAATCCTCTGGAATCAGCGAGGCACTGGGCAAAATCGTGTGTCCCTTGGCGGCATAGAACTCAAGGAATTTTTGGCGAATTTGATCACCTGTGAGGGCAGTTGTCGCCGACGCAGAGGGGGACGAGGTCATTGGAGCAAAGTCTCAACGGAGCGCAACAAACGGCAAGAATACTATTTCATCATACTGGATTGTACTCTGGGAATAAGGCACCCCATTGGCAGGATTTACGAGAATAGCGATGACCGAGCCGGCCACCCGCTCTGAAATGGGTCAACTCCTTGAGGAAGTGAGAGGAATGCGCGCTGACATGAGAAAGTCGCTGATTTGAGCGATCGCCAGCGGGTGGTGGATGCCCGCCTATGGGGTTTTATTGTCGCCCTTGTCGGGGGGATTTTGGCTTATCTTGTGAAGTTATCTTTCTTTGATAAGAGTTAGCGCACAAACACGCCAGGCAAGAAGGTTTCGAGGTAAAGATCAATCAATTGGCGGCCAAAGAGACCACTGACAATAGCCGCCACTGCCAAAAAAGGGCCAAAGGGAATCGGTTGCCGCCGCTGAATCCAACCGAGGGCAATCCCCAGTCCACCCATCAGGCCACCGAGGGCACAGGCCAAGAAAAAGGTCACGAGCAATCCCTGCCAACCTAGCCAAGCCCCGATCATCGCTGCAAGTTTGCTATCCCCTCCCCCCATGACCTCCTGACCAAGGGCGATCGCCCCCCCCCAGCGGATCAGATCAAAGAGCCAAATGCCAATCACTGCGGCAATGATGCCCTCGGTGAGTCCACCTAGACCCGTCGTTAACCCTCTCACCAGCAAGCCGACAATCAACCCCCACTTTGTCAGGGGATGGGGCAGCGTCATCGTGTCTAGATCAATCAAGGCCAAGGCCAATAGCCACGCACTCAACAGCCAGAGCACAAGGGTTTGCACCTGCCAACCACTCACAGCCGCAATCAGGACATATAGCAGTGCCGTCAACAGCTCAATCGCAGGATACCGCCAAGAAATCGGCGCATGGCAGTAACGACATTGCCCCCGCAGGAATAGCCAGCCCAAAATCGGGATATTGTCCCAGGGCTTGAGTGTGGTCAAACAGATTGGACAGCGAGACGGCGGATAAAGGAGCGATCGCCCACTCGGCACACGGTAGATCACAACATTGAGAAAACTACCCACCGCTGCCCCAAGGCCAAAGACAAGGCAGAAGCTGACAAAGGTCAAAAAAGTGAGTGCAGTTATAGGCGTGTTACTTCCGGCAGATGATCGTAGGGAATAAAGCATTCTTGGGGCAGCAGCACTGGTTGGCTGGTAAACAGCACATAGCCCCGCAGGGTTTGCCGATTAACAGCGACACCCGCAGGCACCGTTTTTGCCCCATGAACCTGCTGGTAGAGATTATAGATGGATTGAGCAGCGGCTAATAGGGGGGTATCAACGGTTTCCATGGTCTGCAAAACTGGCATGTGCCCCACTCCTCGGCAATCGAACAATTAGAAACGGTTATGTTTGGTTTTGAGCCAATCATCAGTTCTCGCCAAGCGCTCCGCCTATGCAAAAGCAGATCTGAAATCCTCGACCTGACCATCAATCAACTTGTCTTAGCAAAGCGATAGCATAGGGGTAGGACGGCGCTAAGACATCTTCCCCGTAAAATCACCTCAGGAGGGTATTTATTAAGGAATTGGTTGTTTCACCATGCTAAGCCCCTTGGCGATCGCTAACGGCGCCCTGTAGCCATTGACTGTGTTCCTTGTTTCCTCACACTCCTTTGGCCCAACCATGAACTCACAGCAGTTCTCCCTTGCCAATCATCTGCACCGTTTACCTCATCCTCTCTTGGCGGGCGATCGCAAGGGCACTATTCTTTACGCCAACGCTGCGGCGCAACGGTTATTAAACCACGCTAGTACCGATTTAGCGGGTCTCTCCGTCATCGAGCTACTGTCCGCCAACTTTGACTTCTCCCTAGAGCGGTTCCAGCAGGTGCTCAACACCCAAACCCCGGCACAGTGGGACTGCTATGACCCGCGCAAACAGCAGTGGTGGCAACTGGATTTAAGCGCTGATGCTCACGGCTGGACCTTGACCCTAACGGAAATTACAGAACGCTATCGCCATTGGCTACTCCAAGAAGCGCGGGTTAATGAACTGGAAAAATGGTGGCAGCGATTTCACACCCTGACGGAGATCGGTCAGCAACTTTTCTGGGAAATCCAAGGGGAGCGGTGTTCTTGGTACGGCGATAGTCAAGGGGTGCTGGGGTACTCCCTAGAACAACTGCCCAAAACCCTGCAAGCATGGCAGCAACTCATCTACCCAGAGGATCAAGAGCGCTTTTGGCAAGCCATCCCTCAGCAAAGGGGGGCAACACCCTGCGATTTGGAATATCGCCTGCGCCATGCCAATGGTGCGTATGTTTGGGTGCGCGATCGCTGGGAATATCGGCAGGAACCACCAAACACCACGACAATCATCGGCGTCATGGTCAATATCCATGACCAAAAGATACAGGAAATGCGCCTGCGGGAAAGCGAACAACGCTATCGCAACCTCGTAGATCATCTACCCGCCGTGGTGTATCGCTGTGCCATCGATGCTGCGTGGACAATGGAATACCTGAGTCCCAAGTTCACTGAGCTGACGGGGTATCTCCCTAGCGAACTGGTGCACAATCAGGTTCGTAGCTACGCTAGTATTACGCATCCAGAAGATAGCGATCGCGTTGATTGCACCATTCATGAGGCCCTTGGCAAGGGCTTGCCCTTTAGTGTCGGCTACCGCATTTTCTGCGCTGATGGGTCGGAGCGTTGGGTACATGAGTACGGTCAGGGAGTTTATGACGTGACCGGCCAAGCCTATGCAATTGAGGGCATCATTGTGGATGAAACAGAACGGATTCAGTCAGAGCAAGCCCTCAGAGAAAGTGAGTATCGCTGGCGTGCGGTCTTTGAAAATGCCCAAGTCGGGATTATTGTCACTGGCCCTGCTAACCACTATCGCCTTGTGTATTGCAATCCCTTTTTTTGCCAATTTGTCGGCTACACTGCTCCTGAACTGGCAAATCTCACCGCCCATGATCTGACCTTTGCCGAGGATTGGCCTGAGGAGGCGACCCTCATCCAAGAGTGTCAACTGGGATTACGCAACACTTATCAACTTGTCAAGCGTTACCGCCACAAAGATGGCCACACCGTCTGGGGCAATTTAACCCTCTCCTGCGTGCGCAATGCCAATGGTGAGCCTCACCTGCTGATTGCCCTGATTGATGACATTACCAGCCAACGCCAACTGCAACTCGCCCTCGATCGCGAGCGCAACCGCTACGAGCAGTTAGTGAATAATTGCCCCGTCATCATTTTGACCCTCAATCGTGACAAAATTCTCTTAACCAGTAATTGGGTTGGCTTGAAGACACTGGCAGCAGCTCAAGTCGTTCCCGGCATGCCATTTTCAGCACTGCTCCATCCCCAAGAATCAGTGACTCGGGTGGAAGCCCTGATTGACCGCGTCTTGGCGGGAGAAACCATTAACGATGAGGAAATTTCACTGCGTTGCCGCACCGCTGCCCCCTGTGATATGCTGAGCCACCTTTTTCCCCTGGTGGATGAGGAGGAAGAAATTGTGGGCTGTGTGGTTGTCTGTACCGATATTAGCGATCGCAAGCGTGCCCTTGCTGAACTGGATGAGCGCGAAGCACAATATCGCAGTGTTTTCGAGTCCGTGGCCGATGGCCTAGTGATCTATGACACCGAAAACCTACAGATCGTTGAGGTCAACGATGCCATCTGCGACATCTATGGCTACAGTCGCCGTGAATGCCTTGAACTCCAACCTGAGGATTTTCTGCACCCCGACTACCGCGATCAGTTTCAGGAATTCCTAGACACGATTCGGCATCAGCACACTTGGCACGGTGTCAGCAAGCATCGCTGTAGCGATGGCCAGATCATTGATGTCGATATCTTTGCCACAAGGTTGCGCTACAAAGGCAAAGATCAAGTCCTCTGCGTCATCCGCGATATTACCCAAATCAAGCGTTTTGAAGAGACTCAAGTGGCGATCGCCAAAGAACTCAGCCGACGGGAAGCGCTTTTTCGCAATCTCATTAACGATTTAGATGTGGGCGTCATGCTGTTGGCTGCCGATCTCTCCGCAAAAGTGATTAATCCTCGGGGCTGTGAGCTGCTGGGAGTCAAGGAAGCAGACATCATTGGTCAAAAACCAACAGAAATGGCTTGGGATGCCCTCAACGATGCTGGGGAACCAATGCCGCCAGCAGCTTTTCCGCTGATGATTGCCATTGCTCAAAAGCAGCGAGTACAAGGGGTGATGGGCATTCTCAATCAACAAACCCAACAGCGGCTCTGGCTGCAAGTGACCGCTGATCCAGAAGTCACGGCAACGGGGAGCATTGAGCAGGTGATTCTCACCTTTAGCGATATTAGCGATCGCAAGCACTACGAGGCCTACCTTCAAGATCAAGCCGTTCGCCAGCGGGAACTCAACCAGCTCATTCAGGAGATTCGCGAAGCCCCTGATCTCAATCAAGCTTTTGCCAAGGCGGTACAGGAGGTGTGTCATATCCTGCGGGTCGATCGCGCCATTGTCGTCAAGTATGAGCCAGAACAGCACCACTGGATTCCCCTAGTGGAGTTTCTCAACAAACCGTATATAACCCCTAGCGTGGGACTGACGATTCCAGACGAGCATAATCCAGTTGCCGCAGCCCTACGCCAAGGAAAGATTGCTGAGCTGCCTGCCCTAGAGAATTTAGACCCGACGGATGCAGTGAACCGTGCAATCGCCCAAGTGCTCGGTGGCGGCTGGCTCATTGCCCCAATTCGGATCAATCAGCAGATTTGGGGGTCTTTTTCCTTTCAGCGTTTTAATCATTCCAGCGGCTGGACAGATGAGGAACGCCAACTCATTCTCTCCCTCACCGATCAACTGGCAATTACCATTCAGCAGACAAACTTGTATGACTCACTGCAATTGGCCAATGCCGAACTCTCCCGCCTTGCGACCATTGATGGCCTCACCCAGATTGCCAATCGGCGCTATTTTGACCAGTATTTGCAGCAGCAGTGGCAGTTAGCCCAGCGAGAACAGACCAACATTGCCCTGATTCTTTGTGATGTCGATTTCTTCAAGAACTTCAACGACCACTACGGTCACCAAGCAGGGGATGACTGCCTGATCGCGATCGCGAAAATATTCACCCAAGCGGCGCGCCGTCCCACCGATTTAGCCGCACGCTACGGCGGCGAAGAATTTGCCTTGATTTTGCCCAATACCGATCTCACCGGCAGTCTGCGCGTCGCCGAACGCATCCAACAGCTTCTCTATGCCTTGGAGATTCCCCATATGGCCTCATCGGTGAGCGATCGCGTCACCCTCAGTATGGGTATTGTCAGCTTGCTGCCCCAAGTTGGCCAACCAGTCAATGAATTCATTACCCTTGCTGATCAGCAGCTCTATCTCGCCAAGCGGGGCGGGCGCGATCGCTATTGCTATGCTTGAGTTCTGGTTTAGCAAGGATGCGTTCGTAGGCCTTGAGCAGATAGTGGGGCTTGAGGGCAGTCACTTGGTAGCCCACCAAAATTAGCAGCACAGCCACGAGGGCGATCGGTAGCCCCAAGGGCAGGAACAGTATATGCTTTGGATCATGGCGAACCATCCGCTGCAACCGCTGGCCAAAAATTTTTAACTTGCCCCGCCAGCCCTGATGATCTTGCACCCGTAGCCGTTGGGAGGGCTTGCCTAACAGGCGCTGCTGCCAGTAGTAATCGTGGCCAATGAGCAAAAATCGCCAGTAGAAGTGCCAGAAGCCATTGGGGGGAGCATGACTGGCACGGGCTTCGGGTTGCCGCCAAATACACGCCCCTTGTTGCAGTAGTGTCTGGGCATGAATGACGCAGTTGCCGCGATAGAGCGGTAATTCAGTGGGAATCGGGTGATCCAGCAAAAACTGACGGCGAAAAGCCACATTATTCAAAAAGTAGCCCACCGCCGGTTCCATTTGCCTGCCCCCACTGTACTGCGGAAAAATATAAGTCAGTGCCATGGCTGTGCGGTAAACACCAGCCCCGCGAATCGCAGTTTCCCCAGCCACCACTTGAATCTGTTCATCGGCGGTAAAGCTCATCACCATCCTGCGCAACCAACTGCGCTCATAGCAACAGTCCGAATCACAATAGACAATCACCTCACCCGTTGCTTTCGCCGCTGCCCACATTTTCACCTCGTAGTAGCCAAGCTCCTTGGGCACGGCACAAAACGTCAGCCAAGGGTAGGGATCGGCCAGTTGCGCAAGATACGCTTGGGGGGCATCCCCGGTTTCCAAGAGCAGGACTTCATTGGCGGCAGTGGGGGCTAAATCTTGGCTGGCAAGGGACTGGAGGGCACGGTGGAGTCCAGCCATATCCGCATTTGCCAAGTTCTCAGTTTCCAAGATGATCGAGAAGGTGGGCAGAAGTGGCGTGGAAGACATAGACATCTTGCAGAGTTAGCCGTTCTGTGGGTACAAATCCAGTGTTATTCTCCCAAACGCCATAAATGAGCCGCCAAAACCGTAAAGAATTGCAACATGCGCTCTTGTAGGGTTAAGGGGCAAAAGAATTGCCTATAATACTGTGAGCACGCCAATGCTTGAGGGAGTTGACGTTGACCACGACCGTTTTTCAAACCACAAAATCCCAAGAAATTTTTGCCGCTGCCCAAAAACTCATGCCCGGTGGCGTCAGTTCACCCGTGCGTGCCTTCAAGTCCGTCGGCGGCCAGCCCATTGTCTTTGATCATGTCAAGGGTGCCCACATTTGGGATGTGGACGGCAACCAATACATTGACTATGTGGGGTCTTGGGGACCCGCGATCGTCGGCCATGCCCATCCCGAAGTCATTGACGCTCTCCATGCCGCCCTTGAAAAGGGAACCAGCTTTGGCGCCCCCTGTGTGCTTGAGAATATCTTGGCGGAAATGGTGATTGCCGCTGTCCCCAGCGTTGAGATGGTGCGCTTTGTCAACTCTGGCACCGAAGCCTGTATGGCAGTGCTGCGGCTGATGCGTGCCTATACCCAGCGGGAAAAAGTGATCAAGTTTGAAGGCTGCTACCACGGCCATGCCGATATGTTCTTGGTCAAAGCAGGGTCAGGGGTGGCCACCTTGGGCTTACCCGATTCTCCCGGCGTGCCGAAAGCAACCACTGCCGCCACATTAACTGCACCCTACAACGATCTCGAAGCCGTCAGTCGCCTCTTTGAACAGTATCCCGATGACATTGCGGGGGTGATTCTTGAACCCGTGGTGGGTAATGCTGGCTTTATTCCGCCGGATGCCGGCTTTCTCGAAGGGCTGCGGGAACTGACAAAACAGTACGGTGCCCTCTTGGTCTTTGACGAAGTGATGACCGGCTTTCGCATTGCCTATGGCGGTGCTCAGGAAAAATTTGGTGTGACACCCGACCTCACCACCCTCGGAAAAGTGATTGGCGGTGGCCTACCAGTGGGTGCCTATGGCGGTCGCGCTGACATTATGAAGATGGTGGCGCCGGCAGGGCCAGTGTATCAAGCGGGTACCCTCTCTGGCAATCCCTTGGCAATGACAGCGGGCATCAAAACCTTGGAAATTCTCAGCCGCCCCGGTAGCTATGAGCAACTGGATCGGATCACAGGCAAGCTGATCCAAGGACTGTTAGACGCCGCACGGGAATTTGGCCATGAGGTGTGTGGTGGGCACATCAGTGGCATGTTTGGTCTCTTTTTCACCGCTGGTCCGGTGACGAACTATGAGCAAGCCAAGCAGTCCGATTTGAAAAAGTTTGCGGCCTTCCACCGGGGCATGCTGGAGCAGGGGATTTACCTTGCGCCATCCCAGTTTGAAGCAGGCTTTACTTCCCTTGCCCATACCGAGGCGGATATTGAGCGCACCATTGCGGCAGCGCGGACAGTGCTGAGTCAGCTTTGAGCTTTTACCGTTGCGGCAAGGAGCACCACATCCATTAAGTCCGCCAGATTGAGGCAGGGAAAGACCATGACATCCCCCAATTGATGAATGGCTCGGCTGCTATCTTCGGCCAAGGTAATCATGGGAAGTTTTCGTAGTTTGGGATGATTCTCCAGATGGGCGACCTCGTCAGCGGGCAAATCCCAAATTAGAACATCGGGCTGCCAAATCTCCACCAAGAGATCGGCCTGTTCGAGGTCTTCTGCTTCGAGGAGCCGCAGGTGGGGCAGGCTAATTTCATGGAGTAGGCCGAGGCGGAGTACCGTTTGATTGAGGAGGGGACGCTCAAAGGTCGGTTCTGCCGCTGGAGTAGCCACTCGTGGAAAACACCAGCGATCGAGGACATCAATCAGCAGACTGGGATGACTACTCAGGGGCAGCCGTTGCACAAAACCGGTCAAGCCCAAGGGGGTGGCTTCATCAGAGAGGATGATCAACGGCACAGTGGCCGTGAAGGGGCTGGTGGTCAGACTTTCAACCACATCAGCCAAAATCAGACTACTGGCGGGGCGGACGACAATGGCCGTGGGTTGCAGTTGCTCCAGCTTATCAAGGGCTTCAAGGGGATGGCGAGCGACCATATAGCCGTAGTGACTGCGCCGCAGTGCCGAAGTCGTGTCCATGATCCACGTGGCATCATTACTGACCAAAAGGATCAATTGAGCCGTAGTGGGTAACTCAGGGGGAAGTTCCTCAGCAAAGGGCAGTAGGACTGTCCACTCACTGGACTCGTCAGCTTGGGCAATAAAGGACAGCTCACCATTGTGGAGACGACAGAGTTGGCGGGCGAGCATCAGCCCCATGGTGACTTCGGCGTAGTCCTCGAGGCATTCGTGCAGCAGGCGATCGTGATCCTTAAGGGGAATGCCGTGTCCCTCTTCCCACAGTTGCAGCGCCAGCCAATTTTGCCAGCGACTCAAGCGCAGTCCATAGCGATCGCTGGGAAAGAGCATCAGCCACCCCAAGAGATGGGCAAGAATCTGGCGTAGCCGCAGAGCATCGCCGTAGAGGTATACATGGCTCAAGGGCTGATCAATTTGCCACTGCCACTGCCAACCCGGCGTCGTTAGGTTGTAAAGATGCTCCGCCAATTCCTGCGATCGCAACCATAGACCCGCCAATTCTACGGTTTCCCATTGCAATTCCAACTCTCGCCAGAGGGCACGGGTGTAGTCCTGCCACGCCTGAATGAGGCGATTCATTTGCCAACCGCTACGCTGGATCAGGGCAAGGTAGTCCTGTTGTTCTGGTAGGGGGTGCTGCCACAGCAGTTGGGTGAGGCCGAGAATCGCCGTTAGGGGATTTTTGAGTTCATGTCCCAAGCTCAGGAGGAGGCGCTTTTGCTGATGCAGGCGCAGTTGGTGCAAGCGGGTGGGGGTCGTCGGATCAGCCTCTTGCCGCCGTTGGGCAAAAAATAACCAATAGCGATCGCTCGCCACCGCGACACCGCTTTCTGCCTTCTCCCAGTCCAATGACGTTAAATTCAAGGGAAACGAACACACCTGCCAGAGCGATCGCGCCTCTAGTGTCTGACAATTCATGCCTTCAAATTTAGGCTGCACCAGTGGCAAGAAATCAGTTAAGTGTTCTGACCAAGCACGATTTTGCCAAACAACTCTCCCTTGGGCATTTTGAATTTGTACCGGCAAAGGCAATTGTTCAATCACTTCTAGCCAAGGCAAAGGGGGCTGGCATGCCCAACGATAGAGCAAGCGGTGCTGATCCAGCAGTCCCAAAAAACAACCCTCGGCATCCACCACCGCAATATAGGCTGGCATCTGGGCTTGGCTGCGCAACCACCCCTGAAACTGCAATAGTGTCCACGTTGCGGGTACCACCATCACGGGCGATCGCCAAGAAGCCGTCACACTCCCCACCGCCAAGTCGGCTAACGTCCCTTCCCGCTCCAAACTCAACGCCAACCGCCAGCCCTGCACCACTCCCAAGGGTTTTTGCCGCTCATCCACAATGACGATCGTCTCTGGGAGAGTTTCTTGCCAACGCTGGCACACCTCGCTGAGAGACAAACCTGCCCCCACCGTCATTGCAGGTTCAGTAAAGCTGGCTAGGGAGAGGGAATTCATGGATACAGCCCTTTTTTGAAATGGGGGATACATCAAATCATGAGATAGGATGCCGTTTTACACTGGCTTTTCCATTCTTGAGCGTGTTCTGTCCTTGTGAGCAGGGCTGTTGGTCCTAAGCTTGTAATGAAATGGCAACACTCCTCCAGAAAACACTGCCACCACCAGCGAGAAAGTGATAGGATGCTATCAGATGCAAACCCAAGTTCTGAAAGCACGTGGCGCAGTCAACCGCACTAACAATCTGTGGCTTAGTTTACTCGCCCGCTATTGGCCAAGAATTAGTCCGTTTGCACAACTCCGACATCGATGAACTGGTTTATTTTTCCGACGAGAGAGAGTTTTGCACTTACCTAGAGCAGCGGCGCAATAATGTCGCTTGTTTAATTTTAGAATGGGGAGAGGGAACTCCGCAAATCATTACCTATCTTCACCACAGCGCCACACTCCTGCCTGCGATCATTATCTTTCCTGCCGGCACCTCACCCGTTCCGCCGGGTCCGCACTACCACATTGCTGAAATCATTCTCACCGCTGACAACCTCCACCAGCTCAACCACCAAATTGAGGAAGCCATTACGGGATTTGTCAAACTCTGTCCAGGCTGTGCGGTACCGCCCCATGTCATGTTTCGCATGCCAGCCCTGAAAGAAAGCAGTAATGTTGATCCGCAGCATCGTCTTTCCCAAAAATTGAAGGAGCGGCTCGGCTACCTAGGGGTCTATTACAAACGAGACACGGAATTTTTCTTCCGCCGTATGTCTACTGCCGATAAACGCAAGCTGCTGGACGAATTGCGCTCAATTTATCGTACCATTATCCTTGAATACTTTAACACCGATGCCAAAGTTAATGAGCACATTGACGAGTTTGTTAGTAAAGCGTTCTTCGCGGATATTTCTGTTTCCCAAGTGCTAGAGATTCACGTCGAACTCATGGATAACTTTTCCAAGCAACTCAAACTCGAAGGTCGTAGTGAGGACATTTTGCTGGACTATCGCCTGACGCTCATCGATGTCATTGCCCATCTGTGTGAAATGTACCGTCGCTCCATTCCGCGTGAGGTGTAGTTTCTATGGCCCCACTGCGGAAAACCTACGTTCTCAAGCTCTATGTGGCTGGTAACACCGCCAACTCCGTGCGTGCCCTCAAAACCCTTAATAATATTCTTGAAAAGGAATTTAAGGGGGTTTATGCCCTCAAAGTCATTGATGTCCTAAAAAATCCGCAACTGGCGGAGGAGGATAAAATTCTAGCGACCCCAACCCTTGCCAAAGTCTTGCCCCCACCAGTGCGCCGCATCATTGGCGATCTCTCCAATCGCGAAAAGGTGCTCATTGGTCTTGACTTGCTGTATGAAGAGATTGGTGAGCAAGCCGAAGACGATCTTGATCTGGAATGAGACCTTTCTTCCCCTCGGTTTAGAATAACCCTTTGGAAATCCCTTTAAGAGTGCCGACTTAGAACCTCTATGACTGATACACCAGAAAACCAGCCCAGTTCAACGCCGAAGGTGGCTGCCGAAGTCAAAAAAATCCGCACGATGATCGAGGGCTTTGATGACATTAGTCATGGTGGCCTGCCCCAAGGACGCACGACACTCGTCAGTGGTACATCGGGTACCGGCAAGACCCTCTTTGCAGTGCAGTTTCTCTACAACGGCATTACGATTTTCAATGAGCCGGGGATCTTCGTCACCTTTGAGGAGTCTCCCCACGACATTATTAAAAACGCCCTGAGCTTTGGCTGGGATCTCCAAGGTCTCATTGATCAAGGGAAGCTCTTTATCCTTGATGCCTCCCCCGATCCCGATGGCCAAGATGTGGCGGGAGACTTTGATCTATCGGCGCTGATTGAACGCATCCAGTACGCCATCCGCAAGTACAAAGCAACACGGGTTTCCATTGACTCCGTGACAGCCGTCTTTCAGCAATACGATGCGGCCTCAGTGGTACGGCGGGAAATTTTCCGCTTGGCCTTCCGCCTTAAGCAACTGGGGGTCACCACCATTATGACCACGGAGCGCATTGATGAATATGGCCCAGTGGCACGCTTTGGCGTCGAAGAGTTTGTCTCCGATAATGTGGTGATTTTGCGTAATGTGCTGGAGGGAGAACGGCGGCGGCGCACGGTCGAAATTCTCAAGCTGCGGGGCACCACCCACATGAAGGGGGAATATCCCTTTACGATCAACAACGGTATCAATATCTTTCCGTTGGGAGCCATGCGTCTTACGCAGCGCTCCTCCAATGTGCGGGTGTCTTCGGGGGTCAAGACCCTCGACGAGATGTGTGGCGGCGGCTTCTTCAAGGATTCGATTATTTTGGCCACGGGTGCGACGGGTACTGGCAAGACCCTCTTGGTCAGCAAATTCTTGGAGACGGGCTGCCAACAGGGAGAACGGGCACTGCTGTTTGCCTATGAAGAATCGCGGGCGCAGTTGTCGCGCAACGCTTCCTCTTGGGGCATTGATTTTGAGGAGTTAGAACGCCAAGGTCTGCTGCGGATTGTCTGTGCCTATCCAGAATCAGCGGGTCTTGAGGATCACCTGCAAATTATCAAGTCGGAAATTGCCGACTTTAAGCCTTCGCGGGTAGCCATTGATTCCCTATCAGCGCTGGATCGGGGGGTAAGTAATAATGCCTTCCGGCAGTTTGTGATTGGGGTTACAGGCTTTGCTAAGCAGGAGGAGATCACTGGTTTTTTCACCAACACGACGGATCAATTTATGGGGTCGAACTCGATTACGGAGTCCCATATCTCGACCATTACGGACACGATTTTGCTGTTGCAGTATGTGGAAATTCGCGGTGAAATGTCACGGGCGATTAACGTCTTCAAGATGCGTGGTTCTTGGCATGATAAGGGCATTCGTGAGTACGTGATTAGTGAGAAGGGGGCGGAAATTCGCGATTCCTTCCGTAATTTTGAGGGGATTATTAGCGGTACCCCCACCCGTATTGCTGTGGATGAAAAAACGGAGTTGGCACGCATTGTGAAAGAGGTGCAGGATCTAGACAACGAGTAGCCGAGAGTTCGTTGCAGAAGGAGGGAGTAGGCTCCAACCCTTGCCCTATGGCCACATCCTGTTTATGTACCCCCTATAGGCACGCTGGATGCAACTAAATCAGGTCATTGTCGTTCATAAGGCGGGCGATCGCCAGAGCAAGGAATGGGCGGATCGCGCCTCCCGTCAACTACAACAGCGTGGCGCCAATGTGCTCGTGGGCCCCAGTGGGCCTAAGGACAACCCCTACCCCGTCTTTATGGCCTCGGTGACAGAGCCGATTGATCTGGCTGTTGTTCTGGGGGGAGATGGCACTTCCTTGGCGGCGGCACGGCATCTGGCTGCGGCTGGGGTTCCGATTCTGGCGGTGAATGTGGGAGGGCATTTGGGGTTTTTGACGGAACCATTAGAGCTGTTTCGCGATATGGAGGCGGTTTGGGATCGCCTTGAGCGGGATGAGTACGCCATGCAACAGCGAATGATGCTGCAAGCCCAAGTGTTTGAGGGACCAAAATTGCATCCTGAAGTGGTGGGCGATCGCTACTATGCCCTGAATGAAATGTGTATTAAGCCGGCGTCTGCCGATCGCATGATTACCGCTATCCTCGAAATGGAAATAGATGGCGATGTGGTGGATCAGTACCAAGGGGATGGGTTGCTGGTGGCCACCCCCACCGGCTCCACCTGCTATACGGTTGCAGCCAATGGCCCCATTTTGCATCCGGGGATGGAAGCCCTTGTAGTGACGCCGATTTGCCCCTTGAGTCTCTCTAGCCGCCCCATTGTCTTGCCCTCACGCTCGGCAGTAAGCATTTGGCCGTTGGACGATCACAGCCTCAATACCAAACTGTGGATGGATGGCGTACTGGCCACCTCCATTTGGCCGGGGCAGCGGGTACAGGTGACGATGGCCGATTGTCAGGCACGCTTTATCATCCTGCGGGATCACTACTCCTTTTATCAAACGCTGCGGGAGAAGTTGGCTTGGGCAGGAGCACGCATTCCCTATCACAACAACCACCGCAATTAGATCACAACCGGATTCTTGCAACGCATCTATAATGGGCGCATTCCTCACCGGTCTTGCGCAATGATTGTCAGCCCCCTTGAACGAGCGGTGCTTGGCTCGGATGCGGAAACGCTTGTCGATCAGCTTCTGGAAATTGGCATTGCCCTTTCCGCGAGCCAATCCCTAGAGGAACTACTGCATCTCATTCTTACGAAAAGTCGCCAAATTACCGCTAGCGATGCCGGCACGATTTTTCTAGTTCAGCGCGAACGGGCAGCTCTGGAATTTAAGGCGGCTCAAAATGATAGCGTTGCTCTCCCTGAGCAGGTACAGGACGCTACGGTTCCCCTCACCCCTGATAGCTTGGTGGGCTATGCCGCCCTCACGGGGGAATCGCTGAATATTGCCGATGTGTATGCCCTCGACGGTAACGAGGTGTACCAGTTCAATCGTTCTTTTGATGAAGCCCTGCGCTATCGAACCTGCTCGGTACTGGTGGTGCCGATGCAAAATGTCAGTGGTGAAGTGATTGGCGTTCTGCAACTGATTAACCGCAAGCGATCGCCCGACACCCTGCTGACGCCAGAAACCACCGTGGCTCTCACCCAGCCCTATAGCCCTTGGGAAGAACACATTGTGCGATCGCTGGCCAGTCAGGCCGCCGTGATTATTGAGCGCAACCACCTGCTTGAAAGTATTGAACAGCTCTTTGAGGGCTTTGTCACCGCCTCAGTGCAAGCAATTGAGGTGCGGGATCCCACCACGGCAGGACATTCGGAACGGGTGGCGGCGCTGACAGTACGCCTAGCAGAGATCACCCATGCAACCTCAAGGGGCGTCTTTCGGGAAGTCTCCTTTAGCGATCGCCAACTGCAAGAGATTCGCTATGCAGCGCTGCTCCATGATTTTGGTAAGGTGGCCGTCCCTGAAGCCATTCTCAACAAGCAAAAGAAATTTTTCCCTGAACAACTGGAGGTGATTCGCCAACGGTTTGCCCTCGTGCGCCGCACCCTAGAAATGGAAACGGCTCAAGCCAAGGTGAACTATCTCCTCTGCCATCCCCATACGGTTCACAGCCCAGAACAGGCCTGTCACCACTGTGCCTTTTTGCGTCACTTCGATGAGGAACTGCGGCAACAACTGGTCACCCTCGAAGCCTATTGGCAGTTGCTTGAGCAGGCCAATGAGCCGCAAATTCTCGATCAAGAACCCCTTGGCCGCCTTCAGGAATTAACCCAGTTTTATTATCGCGGCACTGATGGCGAACTCCATCCCCTGATTACGGCTAGTGAACTGGAACAACTCTTGGTGCGGCGGGGCAATCTCACCCAAGGGGAGCGGCGGATCATTGAAGCCCACGTGACCTATACCTACCAGTTTCTCTCCCGCATTCCCTGGACCCCTCACCTGAAGGATGTGCCGATCATTGCCTATGGTCACCATGAGCGCTTGAATGGCAGTGGCTACCCGCGAGGTATTGGGGCGGCGGAGATTCCTTTGCAAACCCAGATGCTGGCGATCGCGGATATTTACGATGCCCTGACAGCCAAGGATCGCCCCTACAAAAAGAGCCTGCCCGTGGATGCGGCCTTAGAGATTCTGTGGCAGGAGGCCAAGGAATTTAAGATTAATCCCGATCTCGTTGAACTCTTTGAGCAACAGGAGGTCTTTCGGGTGCTGGGGCACCAGCGCTAGGGTTGATGGGGAGACGATCGCAAAAAGGAGACTTTCCAGAGCGTAGCCGCCAGCCAATTGGTACAGGTATGGGCCACGATCGCTGGGAGTAAATTATTCGTTGCTACGGCACTATAGGCAAACAGCCCGCCAACAATGGTTGCCCACAGGGCATAGGGCCACTGCTGCCGCGATCCAGCGTGCAAAATACCAAAGCACACCGAACTGCCGATGATCCCTGCCCAGTTGAGACCCAAACTTGGTAGGAGCACCCCGCGAAAGAGCAGCTCTTCACTCAAGCCGGGCAGAATGCCAATCCAAAACAGATCAGGCCACAGCAGCGGTGAAAGTACCAGTTTCAGGTAGGTATCCGACGCATGGCGGTAGGCGGGCCAGAGGCGATACAAAATAGCCCCCATCCCCGTAATTCCTAAGCAGAGGGCAATTCCTAAAACCACTGCCCAACCATCCCAGCGCAGCGGCAGAAGTCCCCCGGAAAAGGGGGTAAATAACCACACCCGCGCCAAAATCAGCCACAGGATGGCCGTCAACGCCATAGCCACTAAGACCTGCGTACGACTCAGAGGCTCATCGGGCAGGGGGGACTCCTCCATAGGCTTAGGCTTTCTGGAATTGGCCAAATTGGAAGTTATAGACCTCTTCCTCTTTTTCAGAGATGAGTTTCAGATCCGAACAGGGGCGAGCCACACAGAGGAGCACATAACCTTTTTCCCGCAGTTCGGGACTCAGCCCCATGGCATCCCCGTGATCAACGGTGCCCTCCTGAATTTGGGCGGCACAGGTGGTGCACACCCCGGCATTACAGGAACTGGGGAGATCAATGCCGGCAGCGGTGGCCGATCGCAGGATGGGTTTATCGGCACTGGCTTCAAACGTGTAGGTTTGTCCTTGGTGCAGGATCTCAACACGAAAGGCTTGGGTCATTCTTGCAGTGAGCTATGACGCAACATCTTCCCTATTATCCGCTAATTCAAACCTACGAGAATCTGTAAAATCTACAGAAACCTAAGAATTCGCAACCGTAGCGGTACGATTGCTCCGCTGTGGACTTGCACCACATCTAGAAGCGCCTTTCCGCTTGCCATGCACTCCATCCGAGGATTCGGCGCAAAGCATGACCTCTAGTTCTCTGTTAGAGAGCGTTGTTTAGCGCGTACCATGCAGACCATACGTGCTTTGCTGACTTCACGCCAGCATAGGCGTTGTGGTTAGGTACACGCTCTGACCACCGCTGCTTTTGCGGTCTGGTACTCATTCCCCAGTTTACTCCCATTTGCGAAGGGTTTCAATCGAAACCCCCAACAACTTAGCCGCAACGCCAATTTTAACAAATCTACTTTCCATACTTATAGATTTTAGGAGATTCGTTAAGATTTGAGCTATCTGCTTACAACCCCCTAATCCTCGCGATCGCTGGTTTCCTCTGGTGCGGACTTTAGCCAGCGGCTCAAAGGTTCAGGGATGGCCACCCGTTGGCGTTCTTGCAGGCAAATGTGTTGGGTCTGGGCAATGGCCACGCGATCGCCCCCTGCCTTGTAGAGGGTATAGGTGAGTTGAAAACGGCTGTGATCCAGTCTTTGGGGGTCAATGGTCACCCGCAGGCGATCGCCACAGTAGAGGGGTTTCAAAAACCGCACCTGCGCCTCTGTAATCGGCACAATCAGGCCACTGTTGCTGAAAAATTGCCGCAGATCCACCCCCAACTGGGCAAGGGCATCCTCATAGGCCTCATGGCAAAACCGCAGCAGATTGGCAAAGTAAACTACCCCAGCCGCATCCGTATCAGCAAAATGAACCGTGCGCTCATAGTCGCGAAGGGGGGGTGTATTCATTGATCACCATCCCATTGGGTTGCCCAACACAAGTGATACGCAAAAACGCGCCACAGCCTTTATTGTTAATGTAGGGTACAGCCCTTTTGCAAGCGATTGGGGTACGGGACGGATGAGTAACAAAGGCAGTTCTGATCTTCGACTTCTTTTGAGCACGCTTGTCATCAGCGGCTTGGTCGCAGGACTAGCCTATTGGCAACTCAGTCAACGCTGGACGTCCTCCCCCGATCAGAACGGTGCCTCCCCCACAGAGGCCACCACCTCTAAGTGGCAAAAAATTGCCCTCGCTACGACACTGCGCGGTCATCAAGATGAAGTGAACGCGATCGCTCTTAGTCCCGATGGCAATTTACTCGTCAGTGGTGGCGACGATAGCAAGCTGTATTTTTGGAACTTGGCTACGGGAACTGCCCTCGGACAAGCCAGCGGTCACACCGATTGGATCTATGCCCTTGTGATCACTCCCGATGGTCAAACGGTGATTAGCGGCAGCAAAGACAAAACAATCAAACTCTGGGGTGTGGGCGATCGCCAGCTCCAAGCCACCCTCAGTGGCCACCAAGATTTTGTGAATGGCTTAGCCCTCAGTCCCGATGGTCGCACCCTTGCCAGTGCCAGCTATGATCACACCGTCAAGCTGTGGGATGTCCCTAGCCGTCAGGAAATCACTACCCTAAAAGGCAATGAGGGCATCATGCTCAGTGTTGCCATTAGTCGCGATGGGCGTTTTTTAGCCACTGGCGGAGTAGATAAGCTGATCCGCATTTGGGATTTGCCCTCCCGCCGCCTTCTGCGCACCCTCGAAGGACACACCAGCGATGTCAATAGCCTCGCCTTTACCCCCGACAGCAGCCAACTAGTGAGCGGCAGCGACCAAGACGGTATCAAAGTCTGGAACCTGACCACAGGAGAACTCCAGCATCAGTTTGGCACCGAAGGTGGGCAAGTCTTTAGCGTGGCGGTGAGTCCCGATGGCAGCACCATTGCCAGTGGTCACGGCGATCAAACCGTCAAACTTTGGTCCCTCTCTGGTCAGCCATTACGTAACCTCAAGGGACACTCGGGGGCGGTGTACAGTGTCGTCTTTGGTCAGGATCAACTGATCTCCGCCAGTGAGGACAGCACCATCAAAGTGTGGCGTCTCTTTCCGGGGACATCTTAAGACCTCTAGCCAACACTGCCTTCTAGCTTGAGACTCAGCAGGCGATCGGCCTCGACCGCAAACTCCATCGGCAATTGGTTAAAGACATCGCGACAGAAGCCACTAATCATCATTGAGACCGCATCTTCGGCAGAAATGCCCCGCTGGGCAAAATAGAAGAGTTGATCCTCACCAATTTTTGAGGTTGAGGCCTCATGCTCCACCTGTGCCGTGGGGTTTTGCACCTGAATATAGGGGAAGGTATTGGCGGCTGCCGTATCACCAATGAGCATCGAATCGCATTGGGAATAGTTGCGTGCCCCCGTGGCCTTTGGCCCAATTTTCACCAAGCCGCGATAGCTATTTTGGGAGTGCCCTGCCGAAATCCCCTTCGAGACAATCGTGCTGCGGGTATTCTTACCAATGTGGATCATCTTGGTGCCCGTGTCCGCCTGCTGGTAATTATTGGTAAGGGCAACAGAGTAAAATTCACCCACGGAATTATCCCCCACCAAGACACAACTGGGGTACTTCCAAGTAATGGCTGAACCCGTTTCCACCTGTGTCCAAGAAATCTTGGAGTTACGGCCAAGGCAGAGGCCACGCTTGGTCACAAAGTTGTAGATGCCCCCCTTGCCGTTTTCATCGCCGGCATACCAGTTTTGCACCGTGGAGTATTTGATTTCGGCATTGTCAAGGGCAACCAGTTCTACCACTGCTGCGTGGAGTTGATTGGTATCAAACATGGGAGCAGTACAGTTGTGAACGGCAATGCCTCGGACAAGGTAGCTATGGGTTTCAGCAACATCAATATTGAACACCAGATCATCCCAAGGCTCTCGGCTAATTTCGCGAATGGGGACAAGGAAGTGAGTCTCTGTTTCGCGGACAAGATCCCAGCGTTTATTTGCTGTATAGCCCACTTGATAGAAGCTAAGACCAAGGGCATGGCGATCGCGCTGCTCTGTCAGGTAAGCCTTACGCCCTGTAACCGTCTCCACAAGAGTCTTGGCACGCTCTGCAAGGGGACGCTCATGTAGGCCAAAACTGAGCTGATTGGTGTATTGACCATTGGCAGAGTTCAAATAAGTGCTACCTTCAGCCAAGTAGTATCCCAGCAGTTCCACCTCAGGATCCGAGAGGGTCTGTTGAGTGGGCGCGTGGAGCTTGGGTACAAGCAGGAAATCACCCACTTCAAGTTCATCAGCTTTTAACCACTGGGGTTGGGCTTGCTTTAACTTCTTGCTGTCCACTTCTGGCAGCCAATCACCCCGCCGCTGCCGTTTCACAGCGACATCCCGACGCTTGACCACTAAAACAGGGTGCTCCGTGGTGAGGCGAAAGGCATTGTAGGGGGAAACAGGGCGCACTGTAATCATATCCCCCTTGTAGTGACGCACCATCGCCGCCCGTACCCGCTGGGGATTCCCTTCATGGTCATAGACTTGGTCGCCGGGCTTGAGGCTTTCAATATTCACCCAACCATCGGGCGTACAGACTTGCTCGCCGGCAGGATGGCAGCCTTCAAGATAGCTAACATAGCTGCCCTCATCAGCAATAATCAGCGTGCGCTCAAACTGCCCTGACTCGCCATTGTTAATGCGGAAATAGGTGGATAGCTCCATCGGACAGCGGGTGTTCTTGGGAATATAGACAAAGGAGCCATCGGAAAAGACGGCGGAGTTCAAAGCAGCATAGAAGTTATCACCAATGGGGACAACGCTGCCTAAGTATTTCTGCACCAACTCGGGATATTCGTGGAGCGCTTCAGAAATGGAGCAGAAAATGATCCCCTGCTTGGCCAACTCTTCACGGAATGTGGTAGCCACTGACACGCTATCGAAAATGGCATCTACGGCCACGTTGGTCAGCCGCTTTTGCTCTGAAAGGGGAATCCCTAGTTTTTCAAAGGTTTCCAGCAGGACGGGATCCACTTCATCCAAGCTCTTCAGCTTTTCCTTTTGTTTTGGAGCCGAATAATAGACAATGTCTTGATAGTTGATGGGGGGATAGCTCACCCGTGGCCATGTGGGTTCGCTCATCTTCAGCCATTGGCGATAGGCCCGCAAGCGAAAGTCCAGCATGAACTCTGGCTCGTTCTTTTTGGCAGAGATGAGGCGAATAATGTCCTCGTTGAGACCTCGGGGAATGGTTTCCGTCTCAATTTGGGTGACAAAGCCGTATTTGTAGGGCTGATTGACGAGGGATTGTACCGTTGCCGACATCGAGTGTTCTCTTAGGTGAAGGAATGGCCAAAATTTAGAGTATATTAAGCAACAAGATGGTTGCTTTATCTCTAGGACTAATTTAGCAACAAAACGGTTGTTTTAGTCAAGGGGGCGTTGCGTGACGCTCACATCAGATACTAAACAGGACATCTTACACTGCCTTCTCCGCGACGGTCACCTCAGTGCCCAGGAGTTGGCGGCACAACTGGCGATTAGTCCGCAAGCGGTGCGGCGGCACCTCAAGGATCTAGAGGCGGAGCAACTGGTGACCTATGAAGTCCTGTCGGGTACGGTGGGGCGTCCCCAATACCGGTACACGATTAGTGAGGCGGGGCGAGAGGAATTACGGCAACTGCAACTGCGGCAACAGTCGAGTCAGTCAAAGGGCTTTGCGGTTGAACTCCTAGAATCCGTAGCAGCAACCCTTGGCCCAGAGCAGATGCAGGACGTATTGCAGGCAGCTTGGCAGCGCAAGGCATTGGCCTATCGGGAGCAAATGGGGAGCGGTACCTTGGCCGAACGCTTGGCACGACTGGTGGCCCTGCGGCGACAGGAAGGCTATATGGCAGAGTTTTACCCCGTGAGTGAGCCTCCAGGTGCCTATCTATTTACGGAGTACAATTGTGCGATTTCTGCTGTTGCCCAGTCTTTTCCCACCGTCTGTAATCATGAGTTAGAGATGTTTGCGATCGCCCTTGGGGATTGTGCTGTTGAGCGCACCCATTGGCTTGTGGATGGTGAACATCGCTGTGGCTATCTCATTCGTCCCCTGAAGTAGCATGGCCTTTTGTCCGCCCACCTTTGTCCAGCAGAGCTTTAGCACCAGCAGTGGCCGTATGGTCTATTACACCCCCAGCGATCGCTACTGGGGTCAGGTGCAATCTCGACCGCCCCTTGTCTTTCTCCACAGTCTGGGGGGTGGCTCTAGCCACTATGAATGGTCGCAGGTGTATCCTGCCTTTGCGCCCCATTACCGCGTCATTGCCCCGGATCTCATTGGTTGGGGGGAGTCGGATCATCCAGCCCGTGACTACAGCAGTAGTGACTACTGGCTAATGATTGCTGAACTGCTGCGCATGCTGGGCACGCCCGTTACCGTTGTCGCTTCCTCCCTGACGGCTGGGATTGTTGTGCGGCTAGCGA
Source organism: Thermosynechococcus sp. FA-CM-4201 (assembly GCF_054689355.1). Taxonomy (NCBI): domain Bacteria; kingdom Bacillati; phylum Cyanobacteriota; class Cyanophyceae; order Acaryochloridales; family Thermosynechococcaceae; genus Thermosynechococcus; species Thermosynechococcus sp. FA-CM-4201. Next base: position 2,431,072 of record NZ_CP079920.1, on the reverse strand, counting down.
TTCAGCAACCCCATCTTTTTGAGCGTTTGTGTCTAGTCTGCCCCAGTGGGTTCAATGACTTTGGCGAAGATCAAGGACAGGCGATCGCCAATGCCCTGCTGAGTGTACCGATTCTTGATCGCCTCATTTACACGGTGGCTGCGGCTAACCCCTTGGCGGTGCGCAACTTCCTTACTCAATTTATTTTTGCCGATCCGCAGCGGCTGCGCTCCGAAACCGTTGAAGCTTACCTAGATGCCGCCTGTCGTCCCAATGCCGAGTGGGCCGCTCTGGCCACCCTGAAGGGAAATCTCTCCTTTGATCTCAGCCAGTATTTACCCCAGTTAACGATCCCCACCGTGATCCTCTGGGGAGAAAAGGCCAAGCTCACGCCCCTCTCGCTGGGTGAGCGACTCTATGCCACCGCCCGCGATCGCCTGCAACAGTTTCAAGTGATCCCCAAAGCTGGGGTCTTACCCCATTTGGAGCAGCCCGAATGGGTGATTTACAGCCTGCGGCGCGATTTCTTGGTTTGAGCTGTCCCCGATACAGGTATCCTAGAAGTATTGCTTGAAGTATTGGTGCAATGGCAGAAATTCAATTTATCCGTGGCGTTGATGAAGAAGTGGTTCCCGATGTGCGTTTGACGCGGGCACGGGATGGCAGTAGTGGTCAAGCCATGTTTTACTTCGATAATCCGAAAATTGTCCAAGAGGGCAATCTGGAGATCACAGGGATGTACATGGTGGACGAAGAAGGCGAAATTGTTACCCGTGATGTCAATGCCAAGTTCATTAACGGCCAGCCCGTTGCCATTGAGGCCACCTACACGATGCGCAGTCCCCAAGAGTGGGATCGCTTTATTCGCTTTATGGATCGCTACGCTGCCAGCCATGGCCTTGGCTTCCAGAAGTCCTAGAAGTCTTCAATTGATCGGGTGCCGATTCAAAAAGATTGTGCTAGCTTAAAGTTACGATGCCTTTTTTGTCTTTATGCAGGACACAGGGCATCTGCAAGTTCTATAGCGATACAGTAGGGACATCAATGGATTATCTAGAGAGCCTGCTTGACACCCTCAAATCGTGGTTAAAAAAACTGTTGGAACTTCTAGGTGGCGCCGAACCCACCCCTGAACTGGAGCCGATTCCGATTCCCGTGCGCGATCGCCGATAGAGCGACAGCATTCAACATAATTGAGTTATTTTTGAACGGTTAGGTTAAGCTTGGCCTTTCATATTCTGGTGCTGCATGGCCCCAATCTGAACCTGTTAGGGCAACGGGAGCCGGGAATTTATGGGGTTGTGACACTGGCGAGCATCAATCAATCTTTGGCAGCCTTGGCGCAGGAGTTAGGGGTAACCATTGAGTACCTGCAATCCAATCATGAAGGGGTCTTGGTGGATGCCATTCAGGGGGCAATGGGGCGTGTCCAAGGCATTTTAATTAACCCCGCAGCCTATACCCACACCAGCGTAGCTCTACGAGATGCAATTGCTTCGGTTGCCCTGCCCACTGTGGAAGTTCACCTGAGTAACATTCATCAGCGGGAAACGTTTCGCCATCATTCCTACATTGCACCAGTGGCGATCGGTCAAATTGCCGGCTTTGGTGCCGATAGCTATTTATTGGGGTTACGGGCACTGGTCAATTATTTACAAGCCAAAGGCTAATTCTCAGCCGGGGGCGCGATCGCCAGCGGCGTTCCCAACTGTCGTGCCAGCCAAAACTCCAGATTGCGTACCCAAGATTTACCATCAAGGCGCTTGACGAGAACCGGTTGTACCAAGATCGTGAACATCCCCAAACGATTGCCTGCGAGAATATCGGTAAACAGGCGATCGCCCACCATGGCCACCTGATCATAGGGCAAATTCATGGCTTGCACGGCCTGACGAATCTTACGCCGCGAGGGCTTGCCTGCCCCCATCAAAAAGGGTAACTCCACCTGCTGGGCAATACGTTCAATGCGGCGATGGTTCAAGTTATTGCTCACTAGCCAGATCGGCATTTGATGCTTGATCTCCAGTAGCCACGCCAAAATTTTCGGCGGCAGATCCGCATCCCACGTAGGGAGGAGCGTATCATCCACATCTAGCACCATGCCCCGCAGATGATATTTTTCCAACAGACTGGGGTGCAACTGTTCAATCGTGGTTTCAAGAATTAAATCCGGTTGCAGCAGTGCTGCTAGAGACCCAGTGGCCATTGAAAACGCAAATAACGAAGAAGAGGCTTTTGCCAGACTATCATGATCCTAGAGGAGGGTGGGAACTATAAAAATCTTCAGAGCAACTTTAGTGACCAAAAAATTGGGTCTAAAGCCCCACCCTGCTACGCGCGGCCTAACAGTCTAGAGGGCAGCTCTATCTTTTTTGTTTTGTGATAAGATACGCCAATGTTAGTCTAAACGTCCAACGCCAACGTATAGACCAAGAAAAGCTTGGTGCGTGGTGGCATCTAACGATGTCGTGGCGTGGTAAAGAAGAAGGTCAAAGACAGTCAAAAGCAGTACCCAAGGGCATTGGGAAACTGGGGAGCTATCCCGAACGACTGGAGAGACAATCGCCTCTGTGGTGGAAGGGAAACCTAAAATCCTAAGTGAGGTCACGGAACCAGTAACAAGAATCCCCTGACTTTAGGGGGGGTCAACATAACTCTTTAGTGCCGCTGCACCTGTGAGTTTGCCATGACGGTTGCCTATTTTGACTGCCCTGCTGGGGTGGCGGGGGATATGTGCTTGGGTGCCCTCCTTGATCTGGGGGTTCCCCTCGACTACCTCCAAAGCCAATTGGCCAAGCTCGGGATTGCCGATGAGTTTGAGTTGACCACGGAAACGGTGCAGCGCAAGGGACAGCGAGGATTAAAAGCACAGGTGCATCTGCGCGATCGCCACTCCCATCACCATCGCCATTGGCCGGACATTGCAGAGCAAATTTCCGCTGCCCACCTCAGCGATCGCGCCCGCGACTGGAGCCTCAAGGTTTTTGAAGCCTTGGCCATTGCTGAGGGCGCCGTGCATGGCATTGAGCCAGAAAAAGTACATTTCCATGAAGTGGGGGCGGTAGATGCCCTTGTGGATATTGTCGGCACCTGCTTGGGGCTAGATTACCTCGATGTCAGCCACATTTACTGCTCGGCGCTACCCACTGGGGGCGGAACGGTCAAAGCGGCCCATGGTCAACTACCAGTCCCCGTTCCTGCGGTCTTGCAACTATGCCAAATGTACCAAGTACCCCTCTACAGCAACGGCATTGCCAAAGAACTGGTCACACCTACGGGAGCTGCCTTGGTTTGTGCCCTGAGTGAGGGCTTTGGTGCGCCGCCAGCGATGACATTGCAACGGGTGGGCTTAGGCGCTGGCAGTCAAGAGTTGCCCCTACCGAATCTCCTGCGTCTCTGGTTGGGAACGCTGCCGAACTCAGCAGAAACAACCACAGCAAAAACCATTGTCGAGCTACAAACCCAACTGGATGACATGACGCCCCAAGCTCTCAGCTATACCCTCGAACAACTCTATGCTGCTGGTGCGATTGAAGTCTTTTACCAACCTATTACGATGAAAAAGTCACGCTTGGGGGTTTTGCTCACGGTGTTGTGTCCCCCCAGTGCTGAGGCCGCCTGTGTCCAGACCCTCTTTCGGGAAACAACAACGCTGGGGCTGCGGCGGCAAGTACAGGAGCGCTATATCCTTGAACGCCAAATCAAAACCATTGCAACGGCCTTTGGTGAAGTACGGGTGAAAGTGGCTGAACACCAAGGACAGCGGCTCAATGTCCAGCCGGAATACGAAGACTGTGCCGCCCTTGCCCGTCAGCATCAGCAGCCTTGGCAGGTGGTCTATCAAGAGGCCTTGGCAGTGGCGCTGCAACTGTGGCCCTTAGGCTAGCTTGGGTTTAATAAAGACAATGGCCTGCTTCCAAATGATTGTGGGTTGATCGTAGTGATCGACAACGCAGAGGCAGTTCATATCCTGCCAGCGCACCTTACCAACCACGAGATCACTGGTACTGAGCTTGACTTCAACCTCGGTGCTATCTTTAATGAAGGTCTGCAACTGGCGAATGCTGGGCAGTGCCGTATTAAATTCGTCGGTCATGGATTTCCCTCTCGTACCTTTTCAATTCTATGAGCCTATCTTTTCAGAAGTACCAAGGGTTAGGTAACGATTTCCTACTCATTGACAATCGCCATCAGGAAGCGCTGCTCTTAACCCCAGAACAAGCCCAACACTGGTGCGATCGCCACTTTGGCGTGGGCGCCGATGGCGTCATTTTTTTGCTGACAGGCACGGGGGAGACCGACTACCGCATGCGGATGTACAATGCCGATGGTTCAGTGGCCGAAATGTGCGGTAATGGCATTCGCTGTTTGGCGAAGTTTATTTTTGCCCTTGAGGGTCGCTCTGCGGGTGAAATCGTGCGCTACCGCATTGACACCCTTGCCGGTCTCATTGTGCCCGAGGTACAAGCGGATGGTCAGGTAACGGTGGATATGGGCCAACCCCACCTCTTGGCGCAGCAGATTCCCACCACCTTGGCAGCCGCAGATCAAAAGGTGATTGATGTGCCCCTAACGGTGGGCGATCGCCCGTGGTTGGTGACCTGCGTGAGTATGGGAAATCCCCACTGTGTCACGTTTGTCGAGGATGTCGCTGCGGTTGATCTGGCAACCCTTGGCCCGCAGTTTGAACATCACCCCGTCTTTCCCCAGCGTACCAATACTGAGTTTGTGCAAGTCCTAGGCAGCGATCGCCTGCGGATGCGCGTCTGGGAACGGGGAGCTGGCATGACCCTTGCCTGTGGAACGGGAGCCTGTGCCACCCTCGTCGCTGCCGTCTTGACTGATCGCCTGAGTCCGGTGGGCGATCAAGCCCAAGCCACGGTTGAACTGCCGGGGGGAGATCTCCATATTCGCTGGGATTTGCCTAGCCAACATCTGTATATGACTGGGCCTGCCCTCGCAGTCTTTAGCGGTACCTTACCCTAAGTGAGCTATGACCCGTCGGCGACAACTGTGGTATTACCCTCTTTTTCAGATTCCCCTGATTCTCTTCATAGGCTGTGTCCTGCTAGCGCTGCTCTTCTCACTGTTGAATTGGGGACGCCCCAGTGTCGCCGTGGTTCTCTCCCTTGATCTCAGCGGCAGTACGTTTGGCAATAATCCGTTGCAATTTAATCAACCGCAAACGGTGATGGCGCAACAGGTGCTCGCTGCCAAGCTCTACTTGCAACGTAACCAACGGGATCTCACCAACCCCAACGAAGTCATGATCCACGGCTTTGGCCGCAATGTGGTGTTTCTGACGCCTCGGTTTGAGACGAATAGTGATCTGCTCCTCACCCAACTGGATCAAGCCCTGAATCGCAGTGATTTGCTTGCCCAAGTGGATCCCAATGCAACCAATCTTTCGGGGGCGATCGCCATGGCCACCCAACAACTGCAACAGATTCCGAATCGCTGCCGCGAACTGCTCCTCATTACCGATGGGGAAGCCCCAGTGGATGCCGCTGTGGTTGCCAATGCTCGCCAACAACGAGTGAAAATCAACGCCATTGTCGTCGGTGATCATGCTCCGCAACTGGCCGCCGCTACCCAAGTCACGGGTGGGCAATACCGCTCTGCCCCCGTCGCCATTCTTGAAGAACTGGTGGGTCAAACCTTTTTTGAGGGCTTCAATAGCAACGCCCGCTGGCCAATCTTTTGGGGCGGCATGGCCGTCATTTGTTTCATGTGGCTCTTGGTCTTGCCCTTGGATCGCTGGGTGTTACAGGGATGGTTGCATCTGCCGATGAATCTGGCGGGTCAAATTGCCTTGCTCAATGCCTTTTTCTGGACCGTGGCGATTCCCCTTATTCTCTGGCGATTTCCGGGCTGGCCCTTTGTACAGACCTGTTGAGGAGTAAGCATGAAGCGTCGCTGGTGGTTCTTGGTGTGCGTGGTTGCCCTAGGACTGATGCTAGGTGGTACCCAAGGGAATTGGGAGTCCTTGGCAGGCACCGCAAACCTGACGCGCCAGAATATCCCATTGCCAGCGGCAGTACACTATCCGTTGCCCCCCTCCCTAGCTGCAATTCCCACAAAAGGTGAGGATTATTTTGATGAAGTTCAACCAGTGGAAGTGGGCTATCTGCTGTGGACAGAGTTCCCAGTCACCGTTGCCATTGAACCGCCGCCGTGGGATCCAAACTATGTGTGGCAAGCAGCAGCAGAACAGGCCGTAAAGGAGTGGTCCGCCTATTTGCCCTTAGAAATTGTGGATGCCAGCCTGCCGGCCAATATTCGCCTGCTCTCGCAGCGACCCACAGATCAAAATAACCGCCGCGCCCGCTTTGCTGAAACCAGCTACGAACTCTTTGTGGATAGCCAAGGAATTCTGCGCCATCGCTGCCGTGTCGTGGTGCGTCCGACTCAAGCCGCCAAGTTTGTCCTTGCGGCGCTGCGCCATGAACTGGGTCATGCCCTCGGCATTTGGGGACATAGCCCCCTACCCAGTGATGCCCTCTATTTTGCCCAAGTGGCAGATCCACCCCCCATTTCACAGCGGGATGTGAATACCCTGCGGCGGGTCTATGAGCAACCCACACGATTGGGACAGCGGCTAGCGGAGTTGACCCCCCATGGATGAATCCTTGACCCTTTGGGGCATCCTATTGACGCTGACGGCACTGGGGTTGTGGCTAGAGCATCGCTTTCGCTGGGCGGCACGCTTGGGGTCTTCGCTGATCATTTTGATGTTGGCGGCCCTCTGTGCAAATTTGGGTCTTATTCCCCAACAATCGCCGGTCTATGACACGATTTACGGCACAATCACCTCGCTGGCGATCGTCTGGCTACTGCTGCTGGTGAATTTACAGGATGTGCGGCGCTTGGGGCGATCGGCTCTGTTGGCCTTTGCCCTTGCCAGTTTGGGAACCTTGGTGGGCGCTCTCCTTGCCAGTGTGCTGTTTCATAGTCGCTTTCTCGGGGATACCCCCCGCTTGGCGGGCAGTTTGGCAGCCAGTTACATTGGCGGCAGCATTAACTTTGTGGGGGTTGGGCGTGCCCTCAACCTTTCGGATTTGCTCTTTAGTGCGGCGACGACGGCGGATAACCTGCTCACGGCCATTTGGCTGGCCACTACCCTGAGTCTGCCTTCACTGCTAGCACGTGTTTATCCACCACCAGATGAGAGGGAAGCGGGTACGGTGACACCTCTGCCCACGACCTCAGCGATCGCGCCCCTAGATTTAGCCATTCTCCTCAGCTTGGCTGTGGCGATCTTGGTCTTGTCAATGGCACTGCATCAGTTTTGGCCGCTGATTCCCACTGTTGTCTGGCTCACCACCCTCAGCTTGGCATTGGCGCAGTTTAAGTGGATGCGTTACCTGCGGGGCACGGGCGCTTTGGGAATGTTTGGCCTGAATCTTTTTTTTACGGTGATTGGTGCCGGTACCCATGTGCCCTCCCTGATTCCAGTGGGACTGGAAATGATTCTTTTTACCACAGTGATTGTCTTTACCCACGGTCTTGTCACCTTTGGCCTTGGGGCACTTCTGAAATTGGATCTGGAACTAATTGCCCTTGCTTCCCAAGCCGCCGTGGGGGGACCAACCACAGCCGTTGCCCAAGCGACGGGTCGGCATCAGCCGCAGTTAATGGGGGTAGGGATTACCTTGGGACTGCTTGGCTACGCGATCGCCAACTATTTGGGACTGGCGCTAGCTCAAGCGCTTGGCTGGATGGGCTTAGGGTAGGCTGACGAGGACAAATAAACTCACTTCCAAGCGGGTCAAGAGGGTTTGCAGTTGTTGCCGTGCCACCTTTGGTGCAATGGGGTCGAGGGTGACGGGGTCAAGGGGTGCCAAGCGTTGATAGCGATCGCACAACTCTGGAAAGGCCAAGGGCTGATCAAAGAGGGGCAGCAGCGTCGCTAGCCCAAGGGGGTCAATATAGGTCGGGCCGGGACTAGAGAAGGACATAAAGGTACCCAGATCAACAATCATGCGGTCATTGAGGTACCCCAGCCATTTTTCCTTAATGGTTTCCGTACGCAGTTGCGGATGCAGATAAATTGTACTTTGATCCCACTGCTCTTCAGTCCATTCCCCTAAGTCGGGTGCGGTGGCACGGGGTTGCGGACTACACCAAAAATCCAAGAGGCGATGTACTGGATGCAGCAGCTCATACATCTCCAACTGCACCGACTGTGGCACATCGGGCAAGCTCAGCGCCAAAAAGGTGGGCAAGTTTTCTGGGTCTTTGAAGAGATCCACCAGATTCCAGTGGCGCCAGTTGACCATAGAAATGAATTCCAGACCCGCTGCCTCTAGGTATTGAAAGAGTTGGGGAATCGTGCTGCCCTTATCGCCCACCAGTAAATGATTCGCCAAGAGGGTCTCATTACTCTCCTCCTGTTCGTAGCGGGGGTTCCACGTGCGGGCTTTGAGATCCACGCCATCCTTGAGTTCTTTCATGATCTCGCGGACGATGTCCATTTCCATTTCTTCGGGGTTGTCGTCCATCAAGCCCATCAGCTTAAAGAGATTTTGGGCCCGAAAGAAGGGAAAGCGTTGCAGCGCACTATGGAGATTACTGCGGAGAATGCCATCGGGCTTAAGGACACTTTTCAGGGCATTGAGACCTTCGACAGGATCAGGCAGCAGATACAACACCTCATCGCAATTAATGTAGTCAAACTGCTCTCCCCAACTGGGCAAATCCAAAATCGAGCGCGCCTCAAAGTAAACGTTGTCAAACTGATGAAACTTAAGCCGCTCCGCCGCCAACTTCACAGATTCAGGGGATAGGTCAATACCGACAATTTCCGCGCCGGGGTTGGCGATCGCCAGCACTAAGGACTTATAGCCAGTCCCACACCCGGCATCGAGAATCCGCTTGCCCTTGGTCTCTGGCACCCGATGATCCCGCACATAAAAGGCGGTCACCAAATCGTGGACAAAGAGAACATTCGGCTCATCCTTGGGAGTTTTGTCAATGGCAACACGGGGATAGGGGCCATAGTCAAACTGGCGGCGAATTTTCTCTAGATCATCCGTAGCAGCCATCTATTTCTCCCAAGCGGTTCGTTTTGCTGTCAAATTGATACTACAGAACGATGGCACTGGAGATCATCGCGCAGAAAGTTTTAATGCCCTCTGGGGAATTGACGATCGCTCGGTAGGGGTAGTAGGAGACCAGCCATAAACCGCAGCACTAGACGCTTGAGGGGGGCAACAGTTCGCAACAGCCACAAGCCCCAGCGGCGCACCCCCACTAAAGGCCACCACGCATTGGAAAAGAGCCGATTGAGTAGGTCAGTAAATCCAAGGGTTAGGGCATTTTGCCACCAGCGTTGACGGTGAAATTGCACCAAGGACGGGCGATCGCCCAGTCTCTCACAAGGCGTGGCAAGAATCTGTTGCGCCAGTGCCCACACATCCCGCAGACCTAAATTTAGCCCTTGCCCTCCCACTGGATGACAGCGATGGGCCGCATCGCCAATAACCACAAAGCGATCGCCCACATAGGAATTGACCTGCATCAGTTGGGTGGGGAAAATAAAGCGATCGCTCACCCCCGTAATCTCCGCCATCTGCGGGTCAAGATAGGGCTGAAGTTTCGCCAAAAAGGCGCGATCGTCGAGGGCAGCAACGGCTTCCGCCTCTGGGTGGGGCAGTGTCCAAACCACTCGATAGCGATTCCGCGGTAGGGGCAGCACCCCCATCGGGCCTGTCGGCCAAAAGCGCTCATAGGCAATCACGGGTTGAGGATGGGCAACATCGAGGGTGGCAACCACACAGGACTGACCATATTGCCACCCCTTGGGTTCAATGCCCATTTGCTGTCGCAGGGGAGACTTGCCCCCATCTGCTGCCACCACTAAACGTGCTGCCAAGTGAGCCACCTTGGGTGCGGCCGGGTCACCAGAGATGAGCGTTAACTGAGCGCGATCGCCCTTGATTTCATTCGTCACCACCCACCACGGGCAATAGAAGGTGACATTATCAACGGACTGTAAAACGCTCTGTAGGGTCTCCGCGATCGCGGCGTGCTCAGCCACATAACCAATGGCTTCTGTACCCAAATCGGCTGGGGCAAAGCGAACTGTCAAGGGGAACCGTCCATCGGAGAGTTGCACCACCTCAAAGGGCTGCACATAGGGCAGCAGTTTATCCCACACCCCTATCTCCTCAAAGAAACGACGAGACACTTGATGCAGGGCATAGGCTTGGCCTTTGGTGTTTTCCCGCGCGTAGGGAGTTGCCTCAATGAGGGCGATCGCTAGGCCACTGTGGCGTAGAGCACAGGCCAAACTCAGACCGACAATCCCGGCACCGACAATCGCCACATCCACGGCGGGCAATTCTTGGGGAGAAGCGACCAGCGATTGTTCTGAGGGGGCAAAGGCCGATGTCATCACCATTTTGATTTGGGCACAAAAAACACATGCCCCTTTATTTTAAGGAATCCAGAAGATTGCCGGAAAGGTAGGGTAATGGCAGACTAGGGGCAGAGCATTGATTGCATAACTACCCCTATGACCCCAGAGGCTGAGATTCGTCGTCTGCTTGATCTGATGCCGGCGTCGGCACGGATGTACTGTAAGTTGATTTCTCGACCGCAACAAAGCCAAGTCCTGCGCTATCAGCCCGCTCTCCCTTGGGGCGATCGCCCGATTGAAATTAACTTTCGCCTGTGGCAGCATCTCGATACCCCGGAGCGCGATCTTTTATTGCTGCGGGCAGTGGCGTGGTTTAACACCACGGGTTTGATCAAACTTGACCTCTACCAAGGACTGACGGTGGCAGGCGTGCTGGGTACAGTCTTACAAGTTGTCCAAGCAGATCCTGTCGGCATTTTGGTAGCCGGCGGGCTAACCACCTTTGCTGGCCTGCAAGTGTGGCAAAATACGCGGGGCATTCCCGTGGAAGTGGCGGCCGATCGCCAAGCTTTGCAATTGGCTCAACGGCGCGGCTACAGTGAACAAGAGGCTGCCAAAGCTCTCCTTTCAGGCATTTCTCAGGTAGCAGAGTTGGAACGTCGTCCTGTCCTTGATGTCACTGAACTGATTCGCTGCCAAAACCTGCGGCAGTTGGCGGGTGAGTCTGAGGTCAAAGTCCCTGTTTAGACCCCCTGAAGACTTTGCCAGTACAAAAATCCCGCCTGCACAACACCAATCAAAAAGCCAAGAATGCCCCCCAAGCGGACAATGGCTTGCAACTCACTGCGAACAATGCCCTGAATGGCTAGTTCCAAATTTTCTGGCGAGGTGGCCTTGACCCGATCCACAATCACCCGATCCAAATCCAAAATCGGAATTGCCCGCTCAATAATCAGCTCCATATCCCGTTCCAGATAGCGATCGAGCACCAAAGCCAACTCATCACTAACCACTTCCAAAGAGGCACCCAGACTCGCCGAATCCCGCAGTCGCCGCAAAATACTCAGGGAAATCGTTTCCCACTCCACCGTTTGACTCACCGTTTCAATGACGCTAAAGCCCTGCTCTTGGATATAGCTGCGCACCGTCTGCCGAAACAGTTGCCGTAGCTCCCGCACCGTACCGAGGGGCAAACTTTGTAGGGTGATATTTTGCAGGGCTTCCACCAAGCGTTGCCGCAGTGCCAATGCCGTAATCAATTCTCCGAGGCGGCGGTTACAGGCTTCGCGTTCATTCAGGCAATATTCCCGCAGGCGAATTAACGTATTGCGCACCCCCACCAGATTGGCCACGACCCAGTAGGTGCCACTGGTATTTTGGCGTAGTTCTTGATCGAGGACATTAATGGTGCGATCGGTGAGAAAGTCAATGATAGCCAGTCGTAGGCGATCGGGGGGCAACATGACCGACAGCAGCCAATCTGCAAGTTTTTCCGCCTGTTCATCACTCAGTTGCAGTTCCACTAACACCTGATCAAAGAGTTGATTCAGTTGGGGTTCCAGAAAGTCTTCCCGCCGCGACCACACTTTAATCAAACGGGGTAGGGCACTGCCAAAAAAATCCCGTAGAATATTGGCCAAAACTTGAGCCGATCGCTGTTCACTTTGAGCCTGAATTTGGCTCAGACTGGTTTGTAGGAGCCAATGGATGACCGCCTTCACCCGTTCCACTTGCAACAGCCGCCGCGCTAAGTTTTGCAGCTCCTCTGGCGTCAGGAGAGAACCCAGAATGGCATCAGCAATGCGACGAGCCAGCCGCTCCTGATTGCGGGGAATGAGACCAGGTGTAAAGGGGAGTTGCTTGCCGCCTACATAAATGGGTTTGTAGGGGCGAAAGAGCATGGTAATGGCTAAATCATTCGTAAAGTAGCCGATGACACCCCCCGCCAACGGTGGTACGAGCAATGTCCAATAGCTGATATTGGCCAATCCTGACTGATTCCTCAAACACCTTTCTTTTGAAGAATTTTACAGGCGGCGAATGGCGTCAATCAGAACTTCTGGCGGCTGAACCCCTTCCCAGCGCTGAACCTCACGGCCTCGGTGGAAGAGAATCAAGGTTGGCAGAGCGTGAACGTGGTATTGACTCGACAGTTGGGGATAGCGCTCAGAGTCAATTTTGACGACCTCAACGCCCGATTTCAAGATTTGCTTGACCTGCTCTAAAATCGGCGCCATCATGCGGCAGGGGCCACACCAGTCGGCATAAAAGTCAACCAAGAGGGGTTTGTCTGTGGTGGCAAGGAGATCGCTGAAGCTACTAAATTGACGTGTCGTCGCCATAGCAAATTCCGATCAGGACTCTAGTTCTCATCATAGACACGGCAGAAGAGAATCGGGGAGAGGATAGCGGAGTAGGTTTAGCCCTCTGCGGACTGGATTGGCATGGCAATCGTTCGCGATGCTGGCAGCACTACGGCAAAACTTACAATATATGTTATACAATAACAGTAGGAGTGATTCGTTCTCTGAGGGGCTGGTCATTCATTACACAGCCTCTATTAGCACTATTTTTCAGTTGAATTGGTATTAGCTGTCCATTCTGATTTGAGTTTAGTCATTTTAGCGATATTATAGTTAGCAAGTTAGCGAAAAAGACAAGGATGAAGTCATGGAGCAGGTGAATTCAGCTACGGCATACATCGTCTGGTGTCTTTGCTTTGTTGGTATCTGCGGTGCTCAACGCTTCTACACAGGGAATATTGCCAGTGGATTGATTTACCTTTTCACGTTTGGCGTTTGTGGAATTGGTCAATTGCTCGATCTGCTTCTCATTCCAGATATGGTTGATCGACGCAATCTGTATTTGAGAGGATTGGGAGGAAATGCAACGGCTAGTGTCAACCAGTCAATTACTCTGAATCTCGGCGATATTCCACAACTGAAGCAACTTCAGGAGGCAACTCAGTCCCCAGTATCAGTGTCAGTCAGTCCCATGCAGAAGCTACTCAGAGCGGCTAAAGAGAATGGCGGCACCTTATCTATTGCTCAAGCAGCTATGTATACTGAGTTGGAGCCTCAAGAAGTTAAGCGGTTACTTCAAGAAGCAGAGATGAATGGTTTAGCGGAAATTACTAATGATCCAGATACTGGAGCCATTCGTTATCGCTTTGATGTATAGCCCTCTTCAGTCACTTTAGACAGATGAAAAGATACGTTGATAGCTCCGCTGATGAACAAGTGGACAGATAGCATCACTCATCTGACCATGAGCAGCGCGCTCATCAACTAACTCCCACCACTTCTCGATGTGCTGATCACCGATCTTGCGACAGCCAGCCGAGCTTAAGGTATCTTTGGCTTGCTTGAGGCTGTATTCAATCCAAGTTCTCAAGCCATAGGGGCTAACAATCTCTTGCCATCTTACTGCAAGGAAAGCCATCTTCACAAAGATAGTGGGTTTGGCGGTTAAGGTTTCGGTGTCACTTGAAAACTTCAAAGGTACGTATGTCTGAAAACAAGTCCTTAAACAATTCGCAATACTGATCTACAAACTGAAGAGTGGGTCGAGCAGGTTCAGTGGTTAGGAAAAAAGCTATAATTTAAGACTAATCAACGTCTTATAGAATTCAGGTGTTTCTATGTTTAGTTTGAGAAAATTTCTAGTATTGAGTTTATGGTTTTTGCTGTCGTGTAATTTTATATTTCTAAAATACTTCTTAGAAATGAATGTCTCTCAAGCTACTGAAGTTTCTGCTAATCAAGATATAATTAAGTTAGTCAAACATGAAATGGCAAGAAGTTTGACTGCTCTTGAATATAGAAATATCAAAGTTACAAATGTAGCTATTATTGACAATTACGCCATGGGAAGTTGGGAAGCTACCAACACTTTAGATTTGAGTATGGCAGGTATCATTTTGATGGTTAAGGAAGGAAACCAATGGAAACTTGATTTATCTTACTCAGGATTCCCTCATCCTAAGGTAGTTAAGGAAGAAGGAACTAAAGTACCGATAGAAATTTTAGTCGATCTTTATGAAACTTTATATCCAAACTGGAATGTTCGTTTTTTTGGTGACTAAAGTTATAATAGAATTTTATTTTTAATTTTTAGCTTTTTGGTAACGAAGTTTACGTCCCTCATGGTTTTCTAGGTGTAACTCACCATTAGAAATAGAAATCTTAAAAATCTGCGGGCCTGCTAAGGCAGCTAGACCCGAAAACTCAAACTTTATGCGATCTTCATCCAAAAATGTATACCTGCCAGTGAGTGCAAGGCGTCCAGAATTGATGATTAGGGTTCCATCTTTATACAGCTCCATAGTTTCTGCACTGCCAACTCCAACGCCCTCCCACTTTCCAACAACTGAATCTTTGATAGAACAAGCAATCAATAAAATAAAAGTCATAAAAGCGAGAAAAATCTTAGATACAAGTCTCACCTAATTGACCTCCTTAATTCATTTAAGGAAATAACACTTAACTTAAGGTGTTTATGGTGATGAAGTTAGTGTTGATGCAGGTTGCTGTTGTGCTTGACAATAAGCAAATCGTTGCAAAATGTAAAGCAAAAGAGGATTTTGGCCTCCTACATAAACATTATAGTAAGGAAAAGCAGAACTATCGTGCGAAAGAAAGGGTAAATGTCCTTCTGGAGCAAGGGAACTATAGGTAATTTGGTTAGGCTCTTTCTCACCCCTATTAACAGTATCTAGAAACGTTCGCCAATCTAACTTTTCTTTGAATTCTATGAACGCATCTTTTACATTACTTCTATTAGAAGATATTTGTTTCCAAACTCCTGCTTGCGTACCAAAGCCAAAGCGATTATTCGAATACTGCTGCCATAGGTTATTAACAGCCAATAAAGAATTACAAGGAATCTGTTCAGCAGTGATAACACTTGGGTCTCCTTTCATGAGATCATAAATAATTTTGTTGGTTAATTCATTGGCAATACTGTACTGTTGTGCTTGGAGTGCCACCTGTAGAGGTTGCAAATCAATAGTAGGTGATTCAGGCTGACTCAATACTGGCTCTGTAGTGGTAGCTGTTGGACTTAGATTATTAGGGCTTGAAGAAGAATTAGTAGTTGTTGCGGGAACAGGGGATGAGGATGATTCTTGAGTAGAAGATGTAGAAGCTATCGATTCTTGAGGACTATTTTGAGGATTTTGATTTCTGCGCTCTGCGAGCAAAGATTGAACAAGTAGTGTTCCAGCAATCCCCCCACCTATACTGATTCCAATAAGCACAATTAAACCTGCAAATACCCATTTTGGTACTCCTCGAGGGTTAGGACTGTGCTGTGAGGATGAAGCCATCACTTGGCTGTCTGTGACTGTCGGTGCATTCCAAGACTTAGTTACCCTATTTGCTTTACTCTGAGGTTCTACTTGTGTTGCTCTCTGGAAAGTTGGAGAAGTTAGTAGAGTAGTGGCACGATTTAAGCTTGATTGAGAAACACCTAATGCTTCAAGTGCTTGTAAAGCCTCTGTCGCATTTTGATAGCGATCGCGAAAACTATAGCAAATCATTTGATTCAAAACACTTGCAAATGCATCGGAAACATGGACTTTCTGTTGCCATAAGATCTCATGTGTATGTGGATCTCGTAAATTACTTAGTTCTCGAATACCTATTCCTGTCAAGGCTTCAATGCCAATCATGCCAACAGCATGGATATCGCTACTCAGTTTTGGTTGTCCAGCCATTTGTTCAGGAGCAGAGTAGCCATGGGTACCAATCGCAACTGTAGGATTAACAGGTGAGCCTTGCTGGTGATACGCTAGTTCTGTGGACTGAATAACTTCTTTAACCGCACCAAAATCAATCAATACAATCTTATGATCTGCGTGACGGCGCATAATGTTAGAAGGTTTTAGATCTCGATGAATTACGTTTCTATCATGAACAACTTTGAGAACTTGTAATATTTCGATTAGTAGTTTTTTGACTTTTTCTTCTGGTAAAGGATGACCCTGCTGAATCTCTTTAGTGAGATCCGAACCATCAATAAACTGAAGAACCATCACGAAATAATCTTTACCCAAGGCGCCTTTATGAGTAAAGTGAGCGCGCAGTTCTGGAATTTGGTCATGGTGGCCAAGCTCGGCTAGTGTAATGGCTTCACGTTCAAAGAGTCGCTTGGCAAGCTCAAACTTTACATTGTCAGGTTTTAACTGCTTGACAACACAACGATAGTTAGGAGAGTTACTGGGGATCTTTGTATCTACAGCAAGATACGTATGCCCGAATCCTCCACCTCCAATTTTGTCAATAATTTGGTAACGGTTATCGAGGATATCTCCAGAGTTGAAAATATCATCCATGGGAACTTATCCTTAGTTTTGTGGCGGCAGTTTTCAAACACGAAACTAAATTGCTCGCTAGTGTAGCATAGCCAAAAATAATTTTAATAAATAAAAATATATTTCTAATGATTTAATTTTATAAGAAGTAAAGTCATCCTCAGTTGTCCTATCTGAACCGATAAGGTGGAGAGATTCGGTCAGACCTCAGTTCTGAAGTCTCGATCTCTCGGAAAAAGGGAGTATTGTTGAGGTTGGGCACTTTTTGTGATTGCTGCTGAATGCTGGTTACTGCCTCTACCTATCGTCCCAGTCGCTGGCTCCTCTTACGCCGTGTGAGCCAAATTGTGGGGGTGTTGGGGCGCTTTGGGAGTCAACTGCTGTGGGACTATACTTGGCGGCGGCGGAGCGATCGCGCCCAATCCCAACGGGCTCGCTGGCTCGTACAGCAATTATTGGTTTTGGGGCCGACGTTTATTAAAATTGGTCAATTTCTCTCGACTCGGTTTGATTTGTTGCCCCCTGCCTATATTGAGGCACTGAGGAAACTACAGGATCAGGTGCCTCCCTTTGACTCGCGGCGAGCGATCGCCCTGATTGAGCAGCACTTGGGACAATCCCTTGGGGATCTCTACGCCACATTTGATCCCAAACCCCTTGCAGCCGCCAGTCTCGGCCAAGTCCATCGCGCAACGCTCCACAGTGGTGAAGAGGTGGTGGTGAAGGTGCAACGGCCACACCTAGAGGCGCAATTGTATCTGGACTATCTCGCCATTGGTGAACTTATTCGCTGGGGCGATCGCTGGCTGCCCTTTCTCCGTCCCTATGCCCTGCAAGAGATCTATGAGGAGTTTTTTAGTATTCTGCTGCGGGAAATTGATTACGTTCAAGAGGGGCAAAATGCCGATCGCTTTCGGGCCAACTTTGCCCAAGACCCCCATATCCGCGTCCCCAAGGTCTATTGGACGCATACTTGCCGCTATGTCCTGACGATGGAGTATCTCCCCGGCATTCGCATTGACAATCGCGCCGCCATCGAAGCCTTTGGCTTGAATCCACAGATGATTAACCAGCGCGGGATTTGTTGCTACCTCAAGCAGTTGTTGATGGATGGCTTCTTCCACGCTGATCCGCATCCGGGGAACTTGGCGGTGACCAAAGAGGGGGATCTCATTTTCTATGACTACGGCATGATGACGGAAGTACCAGCCCTCAACCAGCAGCAGATGGTACAAACATTTTTTGCCGTGCTACAAAAGGATAGCGATCGCGTGATTGCTGCCTTGATTGAACTGGGGCTATTGATGCCTGTCACTGACAGGGTGCCCCTGCAACGGATTATGCAATTGATTCTGGATCGATTTACCGAACGGCCTGTGGACTTAACCGCCTTTAAGGAATTGCAACAGGATGTCTATGCCCTTTTTGAGCAGCAACCCTTTCGCCTACCCGCAAAGATGACCTATATTCTCAAGTCCCTGACAACTCTCGATGGGATTGCCCGCAGTTTAGACCCTGAGTACAACCTGAGTGCGGCGGCCCAACCCTTTGTTAAGGAATTGATGCGTCACTCGCGGGGGGGCTGGCGAGAACTGATTCACCAAACCCAAACCCTAATTAACCAACGGCTACAGCAGCCGAGTCGGCTGGAAGTGCGGCTGCAACAGTTAGAGGATCGCTTGGCTCGCGGCGAACTGCAACTGTCGGTGCGCAATCCCATGATGGAGCGGCAACTGCGGCGCATTGAGAGTTTGTTGATTTGTTTGGTTTATCTGGGGTTGGCTGGTTTTACCCTTTTGGCGGGGGCGATGTTGTGGTCAGCCAAAGCTTTGGGGGGGGCGATCGCTCTTTTTACAGTAGCAGCACTGGCGGGTTTGGCACTCCTGCGCAGTTGGCTGCGCTTCCTTTGGTTGTGCCGCTGGCAATAGGTGGGGACTGAGTCTCTTCGACCTAAGCTATAAACCTCGCGGGCAGTCGAGGGGAACGACACGAAATATCCGCTTTGTATAGCGATCGCCACAGGAATGACTTAAGGCATGAACTGATTCACCCGTTGCAGGATCCACTATTTTGTCACGGTGCAAAATCACAATGTGAGACCCGCAAACCCAACCATTGTGATCGGGGTCTTTCAGAATCGTTGCATCGTTTGGCGAGTAATAGCTGAGTGTAAATAGATCATCCAATCGCATCAGCTCAGGAAGATAAAAACGCAGTTTCCGCACATCTGTTGGGCAGTAGGCAAGTTTTAGGCCAAACTCTGATAGGGCAGCCGACCAAGACACAGGATCTTGGGTATTGATCCGCCCTTGAAATGTCTCAGGGGTTTGTGCAGTCAACATTGCCAGTACAGTTGAGACACAATGAGGGCCAATCTGCCGAAGTGGGGTGATACTGCGGTCACGGAAAAAGCAATCAGTATCCGTCGGCCATAATTTCGAGGCGTAGTTGTACGGCATAGGGTCACGCTAATACTTGGCCCTTCCAGTATCCCATTGAAGGCACGCCTCTCTAAGAGCAGTCTTGACTATCTTGAACGTGTTTGCTCCTGTGCAAAAAAGGCTGTATTGCCAGTGTAAGCTACGTTTGATAGATTAACATAAAATATTTGCCATCTTTTCAATGACCACAATAAGCGATATTCTACGGCAGCAACTGCAAAAGGATAGCAGCCTCCTCAATCGTCCTACCCAACTGCAAGCTCTGCTCAAAGATTTGTGCCATCAACTGCCATCTTGGCAAGTCAACACAGTCATCCTTGCTCAAAAACAGGGCATCCCCACAAAACTGCTACAGGATAGCCAGAGCGATCCAGCTCTACTGGTGGGTCGCTTGACTCAACTCCTAATGAATGAACTGGGCTTGCAGGAGGAAGTGGCTCGCTTGGGGGTGTCAGCTTGGGCTTTTGCTCTGGGGATTTCTGGACCAGTCAGCACTGATCGCTCAATCTCGGTCACCCCCTCACAACCCAAGCTCACTTCCACGCAAACGACTCAGGTGACCGTTGCCCCCTATGGCAGTGCTGATTACCGCAGTATTCATGAGGCTCTCGCATCCGTATCCGCAGGCAGCACAATTATCGTCAAGCCGGGACAGTATCATGAAAGTCTTGTTTTGAATAAGCCTGTTGAAATTATTGGCGACGGTGCAGTAGAAGAGATCATCTTGGTTGCTGAGAATCGCGCCTGTATTTTGATGCAAACTACGAATGCCCGCGTTGCTAATTTAACCCTGCGGACAACTAGTGATGGCGAGAAGGCCTGTGTAGATATTCAGAAAGGTCGTTTAGTTTTAGAAGATTGTGACATTCAGTCCAATTCATCTGTAGGAGTCATTATTAAGAATTCAGGAACCAATCCTGTGATCCGCCGCTGCCATATCCATGAAAGTAAAAGTGCTGGAATTTTTATTAATGCCGGTGCCAGTGGTGTGATTGAAGACTGCAAGATTTGGGGAAATGCTGGAGCAGGAGTTGAGATTAGAGATACCAACAGCAACCCCATAATCCGTCGCTGTCAAATTTATGACAATCAAGATAATGGAATCTTAATTTGGCTTGATGCCAGTGGTGTGATTGAAGATTGCAAGATTTGGGGAAATGTTGGAAAAGGAGTTGACATTAGTTTTGCTGTTGGCAACCCCACAATCCGTCGCTGTGAAATTCATGACAATCAAGATGATGGAATCTGTATTGATGATGAAGGTTTTATGATTATTGATGATGAAGGTTTTATGACTGAAGACTGTGTACTTTTTTCAAGTGTCGTGATTGAGGACTGTAAAATTTTTGGAAATAGGTTAGAAGGCATTCGTGTTAACAGCGAAAATTGTAAACCTATAATCCGCCGCTGTCAGATTCAGTGAGGTCAAATACGTATTGTGAAAGCCCGTGTAAAGAGTTCAGATAGATGAGGCGCAAGTCGGAAGTCCACCTTGTCAACGGTACCTGCGCCTACCAATATTGTCTCTTTAGCGAAGGAGTTGTGGCTGGCCTAGGACAATTGCCTCAGGCATCATACTTTTGAAGACCTTGACAGCATCGCTAGGGCTATTAGCTTCAATAACCTGCTTCCGAGGCGATCGCACTTGATCACCAGGCAGCTTGTAAAGCACAACATACTGGCGCAGGCTCATAGGTGTGAGACTCCTTAACAAAATCTTTGCCCTAACGTAACAAAAATACTTTAATCCGTCAAATGGGTCTTGACTAATGGTGTAGAATGACCATGAGTATCTGCGTGAGAGTATGCTATGTCGCTGCAAACCAATACAACTCTTCATTGCCTTGTGAAAGGTTCTCCACTAACAGTTGTTAAAAAATTAGGCGCAGGGGGACAGGGAGAGGTCTATTTGGTCAAAGATAGTGGAGGAAAACAATCTGCACTGAAGTGGTATTTCGCAGAACAGGCGACAGAAGCACAGAAAAACGCCATCAAATTGCTTGTGCAAAGAGGAGCACCGACTCGTCCACCTGCCGCTAGCCAACGCTTTATTTGGCCACAGGATATTGTGGAGGATCCCAATAACTCACAACAGTTTGGCTATCAAATGGCTTTGATTGATACTAAGCGCTTCGCTGATCTTGGGGAAGTCCAAGCTGGTCGCAAACCGCAGCCTAGTTTGGCGGCTATGTGTGAAATTAGCTATCAACTCGTAGAAAGCTACCGTTCACTGCACTTGAGCGGTTACTGCTACCGAGATATCTCCAAGGGCAACATGATGTTTGATCCACAAACTGGCGATGTGTTGATTTGCGATAACGACAATGTTGGCGTGGAGGGACAGTCCGACAGCCAAGTTCTAGGAACTCTAGAGTTTATGGCTCCCGAAATTATTCGCGGTCAAGCCCAGCCGTCAACTAAAACAGATTTGCACTCCCTAGCAGTGCTGCTTTTCGATTTTTGGATGTGGCATCACCCAATGCATGGAGACTTAGAATGTGCTATCCGTTCTTGGGATTTACCTGCCAAGAAAAAAATCTACGGTCAAGAACCTGTTTTTATTTTTGACCCAAATAACGTAACAAACCGCCCTAATGACCCTGACTACGGCACAGTTCGTCGGCGCTGGGAAATTGCCCCTGAACCCTTAAAGCAACTTTTTATTAAAGCCTTTGGCGTGGGCTTACAGGATCCCAATCAACGTGTTACAGAGGCAGAATGGCAAATTTGCTTCCTTCAACTAAAAGAACTCATTCTAAATTGTCCTAGTTGTACAGCCGAAAACTTTTGCGCCCCCCCACAGCCAACTCTCTCTTGCTGGCATTGTAAGAAGCCTATACCCGTTCCAAGCCAGTTAGAGCTAAAAACACCCTCAGGCTCCTTCTATGTTTTATTGACAGAAAAACTGCAACTGAAGCAATATCATCTCACTCCTGCTAGTGGGCGTGATGGTAAGGAAACAGTCATTGGCCAATTAGTCCAGAATCCCAACAATCCTAATCAGTGGGGATTGCGAAATCTCACAAGTTCCTCTTGGCAGCTTACTTTAGCAGACGGCACAACCAAGGAAGTCCCACCACAAAAAGCATCACCACTTGCCAAAGGAGCGAAGTTAGAGTTTTTGCCAATCAACACTATTGGTATTTTCAGATAACCCCAGCGTATAGGTAGCCGTCTAAAACATATGGCAGATATCCAATGTGTCCTGCGCGAGCAGATTCAGCGTAACCCTACTTTGCGCAGTAATGAATCGCAGCTTCAGGCTATCCTGATGGATTTATGCGATAGTACAACTCCTCGATGGCAAATAAATGTAATTGCAACGGCACAGCGATACGGTATTCCCTATTCTTTAGAGAATGCTCAAGACCAAGACATGACTATGCTTGTGCTTCGCCTTGTGCAAAAACTCGCTGATGATGCAGGGATTGCAATTGACAAGGCGCGCTTTGCTGTTAGCAGTTGGTATTTTGCGCTCTTTGGTAATGCCATTCAGCTTCCATCTACTCAAGGTGCTGGTTCACCATCAAGCAGTGTTCCAGTGAATGTTACTGTTGCACCCTCTGGATCAGGAGACTACCAAACAATTAGCGAGGCTCTGGATGCAGTGCCAGCAGGAAGCACAATTACTGTTAAGCCGGGACTATACACAGATACTCTTTGGTTACGGCAGCCTGTGGAGATTATTGGTGATGGAAACACTGACGAAATTGTTATCTCTTCAGACAACAGTGACTGCTTAGTGATGGATACCATTTTGGCACGTGTTGCAGGGATCACATTCCACAAAACCTCTCAAGGAAACTGTTTTGGGTTGAATATTGCTCAAGGATGCTTGATTTTAGAAAATTGTGATATTCAGTCAGAGTCTTTAGGAGGAATAGCGATACAAGGAAAAGACACAAAGACCATCATTCGTCATTGCCGTATCCATGATTGTACAGGGTCAGGAGTTTTGGTTTCTAGTGGTGCTGATGTGTTTTTTGAACATTGTTGTATTGATAGTAATCTCTTTGCGGGAATTGAAGTCTATGGCAATTCAACACGAGTAACATTTCGAGAATGTAAAATAGAAAAAGGAAAACAGCTTGGATTGGCTATTCACTCTGGTGCTTCAGCAGTACTTGAAAATAGTATTGTTTCTGGCAATTTATCTACTGGCATTAAAGTACAGCATCGTCAAAGCCAGCTTTTAGCTCGCCATTGTAATATTGAAAGCAACTTTGAAACTGGTATTGAGATAATAAATTATGCCAAGGGTAAAGTTGAAGGATGCCGTATTTCTAATAACAAACAGGGTATCTCTATTGTTAATGGAGCAGATTTAGAGCTATTAAATTGCAAAATTGGCCCTAGTCAAGACGAAAATATCTATCGCAATAACAGCACTGTCAGTACAACAGGGTGTACTTTAGTAGAAAATACTCTTGAAATCGAGGAGGATAATCAATCTACTTTCAAAATTACGATGAATAACCTTAAAAAGTGGGGGAATGCTTCTCTGAGTAGCTTATTACTGACGGCATTTATTTTTCAAGGAATAGGATTAGGTTATAGAATTATTGGCTTTATTTGGTCTAATCAAGTAAGGCAGTTTGTCTATGGCAAGTTCCAGGATTGGATTGATATTATTTGGCACTGGGGTTAGAAAATTGAGGAATTGAATATGGGATCTCTATTCAATGTACCGATTATTATCTGGATTATAAAATTTATCAGTATTTTTCTTATTGGCTTAACAGCGATTATTAGTTATGTCTTAGTTGTGATTATTGAAATTATTCTAACAATTGGCTTGATTTCTATAATTTTATTGATTGGTTACTACTGGCTAGAGCGGATTAAAAATATTATTGTCACTCCCACGCCTACTGTCTTGGGAAACGTATTTGCTATTCTTCTCAGTTCTGCATTATTTGGTTACTTACTTCCCCACTTGCCATTTATTCTTTCCTCGTTATTGGCTGGTGCTGCCGCCGTCCTTGCCCTAGGGTTTTATACTGTAAAAGGTGGTGAACTTAATAAACAAAAATAAACAAAAGAGTAATTAACTGCTAGATGATTGCTGTTGCTTCAAAGGATTTCTAATTAGGCCAACAAGAGCAATATCATCGCCACTACCTTGAGAAGTATAAGTGCTGAGTCGGTTTTGTAGTAAATCTGCAACTTCAGTAAAGCGATAATCAGAAAGATTATCAATAATCGCCTGTAATAGGTCTTGGAAATCTTTGGCAGAATCGAAGGAATTTTCAAGTCCATCAGTTGAAAGGAAGATGGCTGCAACATCATTGAGGGGCTTTTGAGTGACTTGGAATAGCTTGTCGGTATTTTGACTTGCTAGGGAGTGTGTCTGACCACCGACCAAATTTGAGCCTGTTGTTTCTTGAAATGCAGGATGCCAACCTGTTGAGTCAAGGATCATGATTGAGCCATCGCCAATTTGGCTGAGGTAGAGGTAGTTATTAATTATTCCTGCAAAGAGGAGAGTAGTACCAAAAGGTTTATAAGATGTAGATGTACTGTAGTAGTTTTCTTGCCGAATAGATTGACGCCAGCAACGTACAACTAAACGAGCAAAGTCACTGCTAAAGCTTTTATCAATTTGGCGTAGGGTAGTATTTATTGTTTCTGAGGATGCAGGTGTTTTACTGGATAATTCGTTCAGCTTTTCGCGTAGGATATCGGGGTTGGTAAAAAGTTGACCAAGACGATCAATAATGGCTTGAACATCATCCTCAGTTTGATTAGTTTGAATAGTTTGCCATACAAGTTCTAGTAGCTGTTCTTTGGGATCAATCGTTTTGGTGATATTTTGGACGCTTTCGGGGTCTTGCTGTGCCTTTGCCAAAGTTAAACAAAATTTCTGAAATTCTTGAATGG
Source organism: Thermosynechococcus sp. FA-CM-4201 (assembly GCF_054689355.1). Classification (NCBI taxonomy): domain Bacteria; kingdom Bacillati; phylum Cyanobacteriota; class Cyanophyceae; order Acaryochloridales; family Thermosynechococcaceae; genus Thermosynechococcus; species Thermosynechococcus sp. FA-CM-4201. The sequence goes on along the minus strand of NZ_CP079920.1, from coordinate 2,406,099 downwards.
CAGCCTGAACGGCTAAGGAAGCTCCAATATGAGAAAAAGGGTACTTGGTATCACCATGTCCATCAGCAACTGCTGCCGCAACATAAGGCTGATCGATCATCCAGCCACTAACAATCCCAAGGGCATCTTGGCAAGGGGTTTGTTGCGCATCATGCATACTACCACGCACGCCACAGGTGAAAGCAAGCCACCCTTCAATGGATTCATAAACTTGGAGCATCTAAAAAACATCCCCCGGATCATTAACAACGACAGGACCGGGGGGAGGGGGTAAATGGACATGATTAGTCGTATTGGCATTGCCAAGAGTTGATTTGCCTACCGAACTGCTGATAGAGGCGGAAACACTTGCCCATTTGATGTAGTTAACCAGTTCAACAGCGTTGTGGGCTTTGAGCAAGGGGATTTCCTGATTAATAAATTTACTTAACTGTTCAGCATCATATTCGCTTTCATCACCGATCGCGATCGCCAATCGAACCGCTTTTTTACCCCAAGGCAACGCATTTAATCGCTTAATTGCCGCTTCATAGGCTTCATCAGGATCAGTACAATAACCATCAGAAACCAAAAGACAAACTGGAGGATATCCACGTTTAGGCATTTTTTCTATATCTAGTTCATTACAAAGCATATTAATTGCTTGCGCTGTCCCAGTTGCGCCACTAATCCCTAAGTCTGACCATTGCACCAAGCTAATTTCTTGGGCTTCAGGACCAATATGCCACTTAGGCGGATCATCAAAGGTGATAACGCGCATCATCACTTTCACTTGAGGGTAGTTTTGCAGGGCAGATTGCACAGCAGGGAGACTCTCACGTATGGCTTGATTGAGCGCAGCAATCTTGCGGCCTGCCATTGAACCAGAGGTATCCAGTAGCCAAAAGAAGTGTAAAGGGCGTTTAGCAACCTGATTGGGGAGTTGAGGGCCACCGTTTGTCATGGAGGATCGCTCCTAGGAAACTTAGAACGAGAATAACATGGGTTATCGATATTGACAATACACTATCTTAGGGTGTATTCACTTCTGGGATACATTAAAGAGGAAAAAGGCGATGTCTTGCTCATGCAAGGGGGCTTTGCTAGATTAACATAAAATATCTGCCCATCTTTTCAATGACCACAATAAGCGATATTCTGCGGCAGCAACTGCAAAAGGATAGCAGCCTCCTCAATCGTCCTACCCAACTGCAAGCTCTGCTCAAAGATTTGTGCCATCAACTGCCACCTTGGCAAGTCAACACAGTCATCCTTGCTCAAAAACAGGGCATCCCCACAAAACTGCTACAGGATAGCCAGAGCGATCCAGCTCTACTGGTGGGTCGCTTGACTCAGGTTCTAATGCATGAAACGGGCTTGCAGGAAGAAGTGGCTCGCTTGGGGGTGTCAGCTTGGGCTTTTGCTCTGGGGATTTCTGAACCAGTCAGCACTGATCGCTCAATCTCGGTCATGCCCTCACAACCCAAGCTCACTTCCACGCAAACGACTCAGGTGACCGTTGCCCCCTATGGCAGTGCCGATTACCGCAGCATTCATGAGGCTCTCGCATCCGTATCCGCAGGCAGCACAATTATCGTCAAGCCGGGGCAGTATCATGAAAGTCTTGTTTTGAATAAGCCTGTTGAAATTATTGGCGACGGTTCAGTAGAAGAGATCATCTTGGTTGCTGAGAATCGCGCCTGTATTTTGATGCAAACTACGAATGCCCGCGTTGCTAATTTAACCCTGCGGACAACTAGTGATGGCGAGAAGGCCTGTGTAGATATTCAGCAAGGTCGTTTAGTTTTAGAAGATTGTGACATTCAGTCCAATTCATTTGTAGGAATTATCATTAAGAATTCAGGAACCAATCCTGTGATCCGCCGCTGCCATATCCATGAAAGCAAAAGTGCTGGAATTTTTATTCATGCTGGTGCCAGTGGTGTGATTGAAGATTGCAATATTTGGGGAAATGCTTTCACAGGAATTCAAATTAAAAATGCCAACAGCAACCCCACAATCCGTCGCTGTCAGATTCATGAGGGAAAACAAGGTGGAATCTTCATTTATGATGGTGCCAGTGGGGTCATTGAAGACTGCAAGATTTGGGGAAATGCTTTAGCAGGAGTTGAGATTAGAGATGCCAACAGCAACCCCACAATCCGTCGCTGTGAGATTCATGAGGGGAAACGAAGTGGAATCTTAATTAATGCTGGTGCCAGTGGGGTGATTGAAGACTGCAAGATTTGGGGAAATGCTTTAGCAGGAATTTTGATTATCAATGCCAACAGCAACCCCACAATCCGTCGCTGTCAGATTCATGAGGGAAAACAAGGTGGAATCTTCATTTATGATGGTGCCAGTGGGGTGATTGAAGATTGCAATATTTGGGGAAATAATACTTTCGCAGGAGTTACGATTAGAGATGCCAACAGCAACCCCACAATCCGTCGCTGTGAGATTCATGAGGGGAAACGAAGTGGAATTTTGATTTGGAATGGTGCCAGTGGGGTCATTGAAGACTGCAAGATTTGGGGAAATGTTAAAGAAGGAGTTAAGATTAGAGATGCCAACAGCAACGCCACAATCCGTCGCTCTAAAGTCTATGACAATCAAGATGATGGAATTTATATTAATAATGGTGCCAGTGGTGTCATTGAAGACTGCAAGATTTGGGGAAATAGGTTAGAAGGCATCCGTGTTGACAGTGATTGCAAACCCACAATCCGCCGCTGTCAGATTCAGTGAGGTGACATACGTTTTTTTACAAGAATAGAGTTAAGATCAGCACTAGGGAATATCTCAGAAAAGGGCTGTCATCAAGATGCCTTGAGTGCGCGGCGAAAGCCCAAGGCAATGAGGATATTGGCCAAGGTTAGAAAAAATTCTGCCCCCCCGTGCAACCCATCCACATTGGCCAAGGTTGTGCCATAGACCTGTTGGGCATAGAGTCCCGCTGGAATGGTGACAGCGACAAAGACCAGTGTCCCATAGAAGCCAATCAGGGCTAAACGGGGGGTGTTGGGGTTGCGGGTCATGAAGTACAAGAACCCCAAATAGGGAAACAGCGAGAGGGCAAAAAAGGCATTCGTCAGCATTAGCGGCGTGCCAGCTTCTTGCTCATTTTGCGCAGTCGGATCGATTGAGGTGTTACCTCCACCAGTTCATCGGGGCCAATATATTCCAGTGCCCGCTCTAGGCTCATTTCCACGGGTGCTTGCAGTTGCACCAGTTCATCCCCCGTTGAGGAGCGGAAGTTGGTGAGTTGTTTGGCTTTGCAGACGTTGATTTCGAGGTCTTGGGGACGGTTGTGCTCACCGACAATCATGCCCTTATAGACTTTGGTGCCGGGGGTAATGAAAAAGACACCCCGATCTTCGGCATTTTTCAGGGCATAGAAGGTGGCCGTGCCCTCCTCAAAGGCAATTAAGACACCATTGCGACGGGTGCTGATCTCGCCTGCCAAGGGACGATAGTCCAAAAAGCTGTGGTTCATAATCCCTTCGCCGCGCGTTAGGCGCATAAATTCGCCCCGGAAGCCAATGAGACCCCGCGCCGGAATCACAAACTCCAGTTGCGTCCGACCATTGCCCCCCACCTGCATATCCTGCATTTCACCGCGTCGCTGGCCAAGGCGCTCAATACAGCCGCCAACGGCTTCATCGGGAACGTCCAGCACTAAGCATTCGTAGGGTTCACAAGGTTGACCATTGACTTCACGGTAGATCACCTGCGGCTGGGAGACTTGGAATTCATAGCCTTCGCGGCGCATCGTTTCAATGAGAATGCCAAGGTGCAATTCACCGCGGCCAGATACGGCAAAGCGATCGGGGGAGTCGGTTTCTTCGACGCGCAGCGCCACGTTGGTTTCCAGTTCCCGAAACAGGCGATCGCGCAGTTGCCGCGAGGTGACAAAGGTTCCCTCCTGACCGGCAAAGGGGGAGTCATTGACCGCAAAGGTCATTTGCAGGGTCGGTTCATCCACCTTGATCAGGGGTAGGGCTTGGGGGTTGTTGGGGTCGGTGATGGTTTCGCCAATGTTGGCATCACTAAAGCCAGCGATCGCCACAATATTGCCGGCACTGGCGGTGTCCAATTCAATCCGCTTTAGTCCCTCAAAGCCCAAGAGTTTGGTAATCTTTGCCTTGACAATTTGGCCGTTATCCTTGACCAAGGCCGCCTGCTGTCCCACCTGCACCGTACCATTGTGAATTTTGCCAATGACAATTCGGCCTAGGTACTCCGAGTAATCTAAAGTGGTCACCTGAAGTTGCAGCGGCGCATCGGGATTGCCCACTGGCGGTGGAATATGGCGGACAATGGCCTCAAAGAGGGGCTGCATATCCTTGCCCTCTTCGTCTAGATCCGTTTTTGCGTAGCCCGCCAAGCCCGAAGCAAAAAGATAGGGAAACTCACACTGATCGTCATCCGCCCCCAGTTCAATAAATAAGTCCAACACTTTATCAATGGCCTTGTAGGGTTCCGCCTGAGGCCGGTCAATTTTATTCACAACCACAATGGGGCGCAGACCTTTTTCAAGGGCTTTTTTTAGGACAAACCGAGTTTGGGGCATTGGCCCTTCGTTGGCATCGACAATCAGCAGACAGCCCTCCACCATGCCAAGGACGCGCTCCACTTCACCGCCAAAATCGGCGTGGCCGGGGGTATCCACAATGTTAATCGTCAAGTCTTTGTAGCGAACCGCTGTATTCTTGGCCAGAATCGTAATGCCGCGCTCGCGCTCCAGATCATTGGAGTCCATGACGCACTCGGGAATGTCTTCCCCTTCACGAAAGGTACCCGACTGACGCAGTAGGGCATCCACCAGAGTGGTTTTGCCGTGGTCAACGTGGGCGATAATAGCAACATTACGAATCGGCAGACTCATAGTGACTTCCTGCGGGTTTTGTATATAGAGCGTTGAGGAGCGTAAGAAACCTTTACAATCCTAGCGTAGTTTGGTAAGGGAACTGAGCCATAGGGAATAAGGTGTTTCCTCATCACTAGTTTTGTTGGGGGGTGCCCTCGATGACCGATCGCCTGAGTTGGCTGCAAACCCATACTCCTCTTGGATCGCTTTCTTTGGAAGCCTTAGAGGCGATCGCTGCCGCCCTACGCACAGAATCCATTGCGGCCAATCGTCGCATTGTCCTTGAAGACACACCCGTCACTCATCTAATCATCCTGCGTTCAGGAGAACTGGAAGCCTATCACAGCACTCGCGATCGCCCCGCCACTATAACGACCCTGCTACCGGGAACGGTTTTACACTGGCCAGAACTGGTGCTGGAGCAACGGGCACCGCAAACAGTGATTACGCTCACGGACTGTGAATTGTGGACATTGTCCCGCGAGGTGTTTGCCACATTGGCTGATCAATTTCCCGAACTCCGCCAACAGGTGTCGCAGCAGTTGCAAAGTACCCTCAGTGATCTTGCCCACGAGCAAGAGCGGCAGGCAGTCTTGCGCCCCTATCTTGTGCCGCGGGTGAAACAGGGAATTGTAGGGAGTAGTCGCTATGCGGTGCGCTTACGCCAAGGGATTAAAGAAGCCGCGAGCGATCGCCAGCCGGTATTGATTTTTGGTGAACCGGGTCTGGAAAAGGACAATATTGCTGCGCTGATTCATTATGGCTCGCGCGATCGCCGTCAACCCTTGATTCGTTTTAACTGTGGCACCCTATCCGCCAATGGGGCAGAACTCTTTGGCAAAGCGACGAAACCCGGTCTCCTTGACTGGGTCGCAGAGGGCACCCTGATCCTCAACAATGTCCATGAATGGCCTGCCCACCTCTATCCGCAACTGCGCCGCCTTGTGGCCGAACAGACCTATGAACCCGTTGCCGACTCCCCCGTACCCCCCCGCCGCTTTCCGGGGCGATTGATCCTGATTGCTGAAAAGAAAGGCTGCGATTGCCAAGACCTAGTGCAGCACCAAATTAAAGTACCCCCACTGCGGGTGACAAAGGCGGACATTGAAGCCCTGGTCAATTACTACATTGCCCTCTACTGCCGGCAACGGGGTATTCCTAAGCCGCGAATCACCCCCGAAGCCCTACGACGGCTGCAAAGTTATGATTTTCCCGGCAATTTGCGGGAGTTGGCGAGTCTGGTGGAGCGTGCCCTTGTGCAAGCAGACGGGGCGGAGTTGCTCACTGAAGAAGTCTTTTGGCCGGAGCGATCGCGCCAACGGCGGTTTCGTTGGAACCTACTCAATGCCTATCCCCAATTGCGTGCCTTTCTACGCAGTCCGTGGTGGCCCGATCGCCTCAACTATGGCCTGACCCTTTGGCTTTTTCCGCTGATTGTCGCCATTGGCCTCTGGGGGCCACAGGATCGCCCACACAACTTTACCCTGAACCTCTTCTGGGCGTGGTGGTGGCCGGTCTCATTACTGATCTTTCCCTTTTTGGGGCGCATTTGGTGTGCTGTCTGCCCCTTTATGATCTACGGCGAAGTCCTGCAAAGGCTGTCCCTCAAGATTTGGCCGCGCAAGCTGCGCCCTTGGCCGCGTCAACTCGCCGAACGCTGGGGGGGCTGGGTGCTCTTTGGCCTCTTTGCCGTGATTCTCCTGTGGGAAGAATTGTGGGATTTACCCAATACTGCCTATCTCTCCAGTTGGCTGCTGATCTTGATTACAGCGGGAGCCGTGATTTTTTCTCAGCTCTATGAACGTCGCTTTTGGTGTCGCTATCTCTGCCCCATTGGTGGTATGAATGGCCTCTTTGGCAAACTCTCCATTCTTGAATTGCGGGCACAGCAGGGGGTATGCGCTGCCAGTTGCCAAACCTACCAATGTTACAAAGGCGGTCCCGCCCTTGGGGAAGGTCAAGAAACAGGGGGCTGTCCCGTCTATTCCCATCCGGCTCAACTAACGGATAACCGCAATTGCGTTTTGTGTATGACCTGTCTCAAGGCTTGCCCCCATCGCTCAGTGGAAGTGAATCTGCGTCCGCCAGCCATTGATCTCTGGACCAGTCACGAGGCCACGGCGGCTGAAGTTTGCCTGCTGTTTTTGCTCTTGGGCGCAGTGGTGCTGCACCGTTTACCGCTGCTCTTGAAATGGCTAGGACTGACGGAAGCTCATTTTGGGTTACAGGCAATAATTGCGGTGCTGGCGCTAGCTCTGCCGGGACTGTTGGCATGGGGTTGGCATCAGATACAACGACAAGGCTCGGTTTCCTTTGTGCGCTTGGCCTATGGGTATCTGCCTTTGGTGCTGGGTGCCAATTTGGCCTATTATTTGCCCCTTGGTTTAGGGGAAGCAGGGCAGTTGTTGCCCGTAACCTTTGCAACCTTTGGCCTCGATGGCACGAGTTTGCCCAGTTGGCAAGCCCATCCAGCGGTGATCGGGTTCCTGCAAACAACCACACTTGTCGTCAGTACCCTTGCCAGTTTGCTCCTCAGTCAAAAGATTGCGCGATCGCCCCTGCAACAGATGTGGCACCCTTGGCTAGGCATTCTCGCTCTCGCTTGGGGAATTGCCTATTCGCTTTGATAGGCTGGGCTGGATTCGCAAAACTTCATCAAAGGCGTGGCGTGTCAAAGAACAGCAGCTTCGTGATTAAGCCAGCAGCCAGCACCAACAGCGTCACCAAGAATCCCCACAGACGGGCATCGGTTCCATCCTGCCGTTTGACAATCTGCTGCAATGTGGTCTCTACTGTGTCAATGCGCTGCCCCAATTGCACCTCTACGGAACTAATACGCTGCGACAATTGCGCCTCGACAGCATTGATACGCTGTTCCAGCTTGGCCTCAACGGCATTGATACGCTGCTCTAGCTTCCCCTCGACGGCATTGATACGTTGCTCCAGCTTTGCCTCCACAGCATCAATTTTGTCCTCAAGTCGTTGGAACCTCTCGCCACTGGTGGCAATGTGAATATCCAGCTTTTTCTCTATGGCCTGAAGACTGGCCTGCATCCCTTGGATGGCATCCAACACTTGACTCAATTCAGATCGCGTTACAGGTTCACTCATGATTGCCCCCTTGCATCAATTCCTTTCCTGAACGTCCTAAGGAACCATCGCCCGCCTTTGAAAACTTTTGACCAAAATATGACCAGTTGTGCCCCTTTATTGAGCAAGTTACAGCAACAAATAGTCCACTTACAAAAAAATAGTAAACCTGAAACCCCTGATGTTCTTTGGCTTTAGGCTTTTTTATCTCTATGGGCCGGGCTGGATTCGAACCAGCGTAGGCGTAGCCAACGGATTTACAGTCCGCCCCCATTAACCACTCGGGCACCGACCCTTTCATCGCGATTTTTTAATATACCACATCAGGGGGGACACTTGGACTTGCCGTTTTGAAAAAACAATTCCCTACTCGTCAAGGGTGTAGCTTTGCAGGTTTTCTAGGGGTTGCACTTTGAGGAGACGTTCGGCGCGGCGAATCTCGCTGTCGCTACCTTGGATCAGGATCAGGTATTTGCCCCGCTGCAAGCGTTTTTCAAAGGGGATGCCGGACTTACCCGTAATCACCACTTGGAGACCACCACCTACGGTGAGACTACCGAGAGCGCCAGCGATCGCCCCAAAGATGCCCCCCAAAAGACTATTGTTGAGGCGATCCAGCATCGGCAGAATGTCAATTTGAGTCGCTTGGTTAAAGGTAAAACCAGCAAAGAAGCCAAAGGGAACCAGCCAGATCAACATTCGTTGCATTTGCTGGCGGGCGACTTGAAACGGATCAATGAGTCCCAACTCTGCCCACTGCTTGTAACCCCGACCCAGTAGGGCTACTTTTTCCATCGGGAAGCCGTCCTTTTCAAGCTGGGTATAAACGGCCTCGGCCTGGAGGCGATCGCCCAATGTCGCTACCAAGTAATTTTTCATAGCGATAGTATGAAGGAAATCTCTTGCTTGTCTGCAAAGCTATGCTGCCCCTATTGTCCCACTTTCGCCGCACCTTTGCTGATCTGGGCCTGATTGTCGTGGCCAGTGCCATCGCCAGCACGGTTGTGATTGGGATTCGTCAAATGGGTTGGCTCCAACCGCTGGAATTGGGTGCCTACGATCGCCTGATGCAATTGCGCCCTATGCCCGGCCCCGATCCGCGACTATTGGTGGTGGCAGTCACCGAAGCCGATATTCAACGTTACCGCTCCCTATCGCTGCCAGATCAGCTTTACGCCCAAGCCTTCCAAAAACTCCTCAAACATGAACCCCGTGCCATTGGCTTGGATATTTACCGCGATTTTCCCGTGCCGCCGGGGCATGAAGCGCTAAACCGCCTTTGGCTGAATTCCGATCGCCTCTTTGCTGTCACGAAACTAGGGGATGCCACTCACCCAACCATTCGTCCACCCGCTGCCCTCAGTGCCGATCAGGTGGGATTTAATGATGTCACGGTTGATGCCGGTGGCATTGTCCGTCGCAGTTTACTCTTTTTGCCGGACGATCAGGGGAATACGCTTTACTCTTTCTCATTGCGGCTAGCGCTGCGGTATCTAGCGGATGAGGGGATTGAGCCTCGCGGCAGTGATGCGGATCCCAATGTGATGCAGTTGGGGCAAAGCATTTTCACACCCCTGCAACCCAATGATGGCGGCTATGTAGGGGCAGATACGGCGGGCTATCAGGTTATGCTCAACTATCGCGGTGATCAGCGGGCGGTGACGTGGGTCCCCCTTGAGGATGTGCTGACGGAACGAGTGGCACCCGAATTGATTCGCGATCGCGTTGTTCTCATTGGCAACATTGCCGAAAGTGGCAAAGACTTTTTCTATACTCCCTTTAGTTCCGGCCTGCGGGACAACCAGCGCATGGCAGGGGTGTTTATCCATGCCCAAATGGTGGGGCAATTCATTGATGCGGGCTTGGGCGATCGCGCCGTCATTTGGTTTTGGCCCAACAGTGTCGAGAATGTTTGGATTGTTCTTTGGGCATTGATTGGTGCGATCCTTGCTTGGCGAGTGCGCCATCCTCTAGCCTTAGCGACAGCAGTGGCAACAGCCCTATTGCTTCTTTTGCTCACCTGTTACGGCCTATTTCTCAAGTTGGGCTGGGTTCCCCTTGTGCCGCCGGCATTGACGCTCCTTCTTGGCAGTGGCGGGGTGGTCAGCTATACCGCACAGCAAGCCCAACAGCAACGGCAAATGGTGATGCGCCTCTTGGGTCAAAGTATCTCCCCAGAAATTGCCGCCGCCATGTGGGAACGGCGCGATGAACTCCTCAAGGATGGCAAGTTGCCCGGCCAACGCCTGATTGCCACGCTGCTTTTTACCGACTTGAAGGGGTTTAGCACCATTTCTGAAGGTATGGAACCGGAGGAACTCTTTAACTGGCTCAATGCCTATCTAGAGAAAGTGGCGGATGTGGTGCAAAGCTACCACGGCGTGATTAATAAGTTCACCGGTGATGGCATTATGGCGGTGTTTGGCGTGCCCATTAAACGAACCAGCCGCGAGGGAATTGCCATTGATGCCCGCAATGCCGTGGATTGTGCCTTGGCCTTGGGACAACTATTGGAGGAACTGAACCGCGAATGGGCCACTCAAGGGCTACCGCAGGTGATGATGCGGGCGGGGATCTACACAGGGCCGATTGTGGTCGGCAGTCTCGGTAGTAAAAATCGCCTCGAGTACGGTGTCATTGGCGACAGTGTGAATACCGCCTCGCGCCTTGAGAGTGTGGATAAGCACCGCCAGCCTAGCCCGTGTCGGATTTTAGTGGCACAGGAAACGCTGGAGTATCTCGGCGATCGCTACGAGGTCGAGGCATGGGGACCTTTGGAACTCAAGGGCAAAGAGCGCAAAATTCAGGTCTTTCGCATTCTCGGCGTCCGCAAAGGGCTGGCGATCGCCCCCAACCAGCCCACAGCGATTGAACTGGAGATCTAGCGACCGGGAATCAGGGAACTGCTCAGACGTTGGATAGCGCGGCCAGCAATATCGCGATAGCGCAATTCACCACAGAGGACTTGACCCAGCCGCTGAGTGGCGGAGGGACGTTTCATAGCAAGGCGATAGCCGACCCCCGGCATACGATGGAAAAGACCAGCAAGGCGTTGTGCCCACACTAAGTCTGTCCCCCATTCCTCCTGCAAGGTTTTGCTGTAGGTGGCCAAGGCCTCCGCTTCTCCCCCAAGAGCCGCATCAATAGCTTCGGCAGCACGCATACCACTGTAAAGAGCGGGACGAACTCCCTCAGCCGAAAAGGGATCCACCAGACCAGCGGCTTCACCCGCAAGGAGGGCATGGTGGGTATGCAGGGGCTGCTGACCTTCCCAGACACAGAGGGGATGGTATTGAATCGGGCAATCCGCAAGCTGAAGCTGATGGGCCGCACAATACTGTTGCAAAATCGGTTCCCAGTTGGGGCGATCGCTCCCCCGCACAACAGCAACCCCTACCGTTCGCTGATCTCCCTTGGGAAAACTCCAGAGGTAGCCATTTTTCACGAGGCCAAATTCAAAATGCGCCGCGCGATCGCCCGTGGGGTTGGGGACGGTCATCACCGCCGCAGTGCGCACCACTTTGGGCTTAAACCCCAGCCACTGAGCCATTTGACTATTGGCACCATCGGCAGCAATGAGATACCGCCCGCCATAGGTCGTGGTTGCCGTGTGGATCTGCCAGTGATCTCCTTGGAACGTAATCCCACTAACCTCGGTCTGATCCGTCACAACCGCACCCTTTTGTTGTGCCTGCTGCAATAGGTACTGATCAAACACCGTGCGATCAACAATCCAGATCGGTTCGGGAATGCTTAACTCAGCTTCAATGGCATCACTGAGCTTCCAACTGTAGCGCACAGTGCGGGTGGTATCGACAATGGCAGGCTGAAAATCAAAATCAAACCATTGGCCCACCACTGGTGAAACGCCCCCTGTGCAGGGTTTTTGGCGAGGGAGGGCGGCTTTTTCGAGGACTAAAACCGAACGCTGGCGCCGCGCCAGATGATAAGCGGCTGCTCCCCCCGCAGGCCCACCACCGACAATAATGCAGTCGTACATTTGTGCTGTGCTGACTCCCTTTGCCTCAATGAATGCAAAACTGCCGCTAGCGTATCAGATCTAGCCAATTTTTATTCGACCGCTGTGGATGTTTGCGGATCCGGCTTCAGGAAAGTCGCCGCCAAGACAATTCCGAGGATGGCAAGGGCAGCCAGTAAATAAAATAGGGCACTGTAGCTACCTAGGCGATCGCGCACCTGACCACTGACCAAGGTGCCCAAGAGGGCGCCAACCCCATAGGCGGTAAAGACAACGCCGTAGTTTTTGGCATAGTCAGCGGGATTGAAAAAGCGGAGAGTTAACGTCGGGGCGATCGCCAGCCATCCCCCCAAGCAAAACCAGAGAAGGGCAAAGGCCACCAAGAAAGGCGCCATATCCCCCACCGTTGCTGTGGTCATGATTAAGCTTGCCGCCAGTACACAACTAAACATCGTCATACCGACATATTGAGGCGGCCAGCGATCGCTCAACCACCCCATGAGGGGACGACTGAGGCCATTAAAGAGGGCAAAGAACGAAACACTCGCAGCCGCCACTGCTGGCGATAGGCCAATCACCTCCTGTGCCACCGCACCCGAGATGCCAATACTGCTGAGGCCAATAAACGTCCCTAGGGCATAGCAGCTCCACAGAGCGTAGAATGAGCGACTCCGCAGCAACGAGGGCGGATAATGGGCAACCCCTATTGACGTGTGCCTTTGGGGCAGCATCTGTGCCCAACCCGTCGGCGGAAAGCGCATTCCTTGGGCGCACAGGACAATGATCACACCAAAGGCAATCCCTAAAATTTGCAGTGCCGTGCGTACGGATGTCGCTTGAATCAGGGCATTGGCCAAGGGAGCAGTGATCAGAGGCGAAAGGCCAAAACCGATAATTGTTGTTCCTACCGCCAACCCCTTGCGATCGGGAAACCAAGCAGCCACCACGGCCATCGGAATGCCATAGGTGATCCCCACCCCCATGCCAGCAATGACCCCGTAGCTCAGTGCCAACGTCAGACCCGAATTGGCGAGACTGGCCCCCAGATAGCCCGCAGCCACCACCAATCCACCCACCACAGTGAGTCGGCGACTCCCCAAACGGGGTAAATAAGCGCCTGTAATGGGCATCAACAGGGCATAAAATACCAGCGCAAGGGCATAGGGCAAAAGGCTAGCGGTGGCACTCAACCCCAGTTCTGCGGCAAGGGGGGCACGAAAGATACTCCAGCTATAGACCGTGCCAAGGCATAGCAGGATGAGCATCCCCAAAGGAATAAGAAACCAGCGCCCCCGTTGGGCTGGCTGACCAAAGAGCTTGAGCGTCTGCATTTGCTGAGTCATCGGTTAGGTTTGAGGCTGGGAACGGCGTCGCCGACAGCGATCGGAACAGTACTTCACTTCCTGCCAACAATCCGCCCACTTTTTGCGCCACTGAAAAGGACGCCCACAGACGACACAAATTTTGCTGGGGAAATCCGCTTTGCGACGTTGCTTGGCCATGATTTGCGGCTATGCGTCAGTAACACAAGCGGCCAACTGCGTCAGCAGGGTTGGATGATCCAAATTTTGGCCAATGAGAACCAGTTGATTTTTGCGATCGCCTTTCCATTCTTCATCATCAAGGCTAAAGCGCTTACCACTGAGGTGAAAGACGTGGCGGCGGGGACTTTCCTTAAACCAAAGGATGCCCTTGGCACGAAAGACGGATTCCGGTAGCTGGTGGTCAAGAAAATACTGGAATTTCCGCAGTTCAAAGGGGCGATCGCTCTGGAAAGAGACGGAAGTAAAGCCATCCTCCTCAAGGTGATTGGAATGATGGTGGTGGTGACGATGGTCATGATCACAGTGTTCGTCACACTCATGGTCGTGGTCATGATCAGGGTGTTCGTGCTCGGGATGGAAGTAGCGATCGCTTTCAAACAACCCCACACTTAAAATCAAGGGCAGCGGTACCTGTGCCTTCACCGTGCGGATGATCCGTGCCCCTTCTCGCATCTCGTGAATTCGCCGTTCTAGCTCCTGCAAGCGTTCCTCAGTCACCAGATCTGCTTTGTTGAGGAGAATAATGTCACCGTAGGCAATTTGGCTTTGGGCAGCGCTGCTATTGAAAAGATCAAGACTAAAGTTCTCCGCATCCACCACCGTAATAATTGAATCCAAACGGGTGAGATCCCGCAGATCCGTTCCTAAAAACGTCAGTGCCACCGGCAGCGGATCCGCCAATCCCGTTGTTTCCACAACCAAATAGTCCACCTTGTCGGGACGTTCGAGAACCCGATAGACCGCATTCACTAAGTCATTGTTAATCGTGCAGCAGACACAGCCATTGTTGAGTTCGACCATGCCATCATCACTGGCCACTAATAGCTCGTTGTCAATGCCAATTTCACCGAATTCATTGACGAGCACAGCGGTTTTTAGCCCCTCTTGATTGGTCAGGATGTGGTTGAGGAGCGTGGTTTTGCCACTGCCGAGAAACCCCGTAATGATCGTCACCGGCAAACCGTGCTTCAGTGCCTCCATTTTTGTACTTGCAGGAAGGGGAGAGGTCGTCATAGGCGGTGTGTCACGAGCGAGAATTGTTCTCAAATTATAGCCGCTGCACCTCGCTCAAGGGGTGAGCGATCGCTGTAGGCTAGAAACAAGACCTCATTTGAGTCAACAGCCGTTGCCGTAGCCCGTGTGCAAAACGCTACCCTGCGCATCCTCAATAGATCAAGGGTTTCCCAAAATACGGTAACCTGTTGGAGCTTAACGATATAACCCCCCTATGTCCAATCAGCCGTTGCAACGACGCACCAAAATTGTCGCCACCATTGGTCCAGCAGTGAGCCATCCCGATAAACTGCGGGCGATTATCCAAGCGGGAGCGACCACCCTGCGTCTGAATTTTTCCCATGGTACCCACGACGATCACCAGCGCAGCATTCGCCTGATTCGCCAAATCTCCTATGAATTGGGGCAACCCGTGGGCATTTTGCAGGACTTGCAAGGCCCCAAAATTCGCCTCGGACGCTTTGAACATGGCTCCATTTCCCTAAAGCGGGGCGATCGCTTTACCCTCACGAGTCGGTCCCTGATGGGGAATCAGCACATTAGCTCGATTACCTACCCCCCCTTAGCTCAAGAGGTTCCCGCTGGCGCCACGATTTTGCTTGACGATGGCCGCGTGGAAATGTTCGTGGAAGAAGTGGATAAAGACGCGGGTGAACTGCATTGCCGAGTGGTTGTTGGCGGTACGCTCTCCAATGCCAAGGGTGTGAACTTTCCGGGGGTTTACCTCTCAATTAAAGCCCTGACAGAGAAAGATCGCCAAGATCTAATGTTTGGCCTCAATCAAGGGGTGGATTGGGTGGCCCTCAGCTTTGTTCGCAATCCCCAAGATGTACTGGAGATCAAAGAACTGATTGCCAACGCTGGGAAGCAGGTGCCGGTGATTGCCAAAATCGAAAAGCACGAGGCGATCGAGCAAATGGATGCCATCCTCTCCCTCTGTGATGGCGTCATGGTGGCACGGGGTGATTTGGGGGTTGAATTGCCCGCCGAAGATGTGCCGATTCTGCAAAAACGGCTGATTGCTGCCGCCAACCGCTTAGGCATTCCCGTGATTACGGCCACACAAATGCTGGACAGCATGGTGAAAAGCCCCCGCCCCACCCGTGCGGAGATTTCCGATGTCGCCAATGCCATTCTCGATGGCACCGATGCCGTCATGCTCTCCAATGAAACGGCAATGGGGGAATACCCCGTCGAGGCAGTGAAGATGATGGCCACGATTGCCGCTCGCATTGACAACCAACCCCAACTGCGGCAGCCACCCCTTGCGGATCCTGTGGGGGTGCGTTCCATTCCCAATGCCATTAGCCAAGCGGTGGGACAGGTGGCAGCACAGCTTCATGCCAAGGCCATCATTACCCAAACCAAGAGCGGCGCTACAGCCCGCAATGTCTCCAAGTTTCGTCCCCAAATTCCAATTTTGGCGGCAACGCCCCATATCGAGGTGGCACGGCGCTTGCAGTTGGTCTGGGGGGTAGAACCGCTACTGACGCTGGATCATCCCTCGATGCGGCAGTCGTTTCAGGCAGCCATTAATGCGGCACAGGAGCGGGGCTTCCTAGAAGAGGGTGATCTGGTGGTGATGACCGCTGGCACGCTGCAAGGGGTCTCTGGCTCGACGGACATGATCAAGGTGGAACTGGTCACCTCGGTGATGGGACGCGGCTGTGGTATTGGTCATGGGTCGGTGAGTGGCCCGGCGCGGGTGGTACACGAAGGAATGCCAGTGCGCACGTTTAATAGTGGCGAAATTTTGGTGGCCGAGCGCACCAGTGCGGAATTGGTGGAAGCCATTCGCAAAGCAGCAGGCATTATTACCGAAGAGGATAGCCTGACGAGCCATGCGGCAGTCTTGGGGTTGCGCTTGGGAATTCCAGTGATTGTTGGCGTCAAAAATGCCACCCGCCTGATCCGTGAGGGCACGATCCTGACAATGGATGTGGAGCGGGGCTTGGTCTATTCCGGTGCCCGCAATGGTGTCGAGCGATCGCCCGAGTAGGAGTGGAGCAGCCAATGATTTTTTTTCAGGCCAACACCTATCTCACGGATTTGGTGACGCGGACGCTCCAAGCAACATGGCAACACTTTCCTTGGCTGGGACAAGAGGACATTGCCCTGACCTTACTGGTGTATCCACCCCCCATTCCTGTGAATACGGGCGGAGCGCTGACCGCAGCGGAATTTTGGCAGTATTCGATTCCCGGCGCCCACTATCGGGGTGATGTGCTGATGTACCCGGCCAGTGTGGTAAAGCTGTTTTATCTGGTGGCCTGTCATGAGTGGCTCCACAGTGGCATGCTTCAGCCGGATGCGGAATTGGAACGCGCCATGCGGGATATGATTGTGGATTCTAGCAATGATGCCACAGGCTTGGTGGTGGATATGCTGACGGGGACGACCAGTGGCCCGGTGCTGCCCCCAGAACCCTTTCGCACATGGCAATATCAGCGCAATATCGTCAATCGCTATTTTCAGTCCTTGGGGTGGCCAGAGCTAGCCAATATCAACGTGAATCAAAAAACGTGGTGTGATGGTCCCTATGGACGAGAGCAGGAATTTGTCGGGCGCGATCGCCAGAATTCCAATCGCCTGACCACTGATGCCACGGCTAAATTAATCCACAGTATTGTGGGTGGTGTTGCGGTCTCTGCCAGTGCTAGTCAAGCAATGATGGAACTGATGGAGCGTTCCCTCGATCCAGAGCTGTTGGCCGAGGATCCAGAAAACCAAGTACAGGGCTTTTTGGGGGAAGGGCTACCTCCGGGGGCAAAGCTGTGGTCAAAGGCGGGACTCACCAGTTGGGTGCGCCATGATGCCGCCTATATTGAACTCCCCAATCATTGCCCCTATACCTTGGTGGTCTTTATTGAAAATCGCACCGCCAGTATGAATACAGAGGTCTTGCCCTTCATCTCCCGTCAAATTGCCAGTGGTATTCCGACCCTAGAGGGCACCGGAGTACTGTAGGCCACTGACAACCCCCGCCGCCAAAAGGTGACCAAAGCTGGTGGTGGCCAGCAATTCCGGCAGACCAAAGCCTTCAAAGAGGGCGGGCAAGGAAACGGGTAAACCGGGGCCTTTTCCCCGTGATTGAATAGCATAGCGGCCAATGGCGATCGCAAACAGGTTGCAGAGGATCACCACCAAACCCACAGACGGCGTCCAAGTGGTATCGGGGAGCGTGGCTAACACCATGGTTCCTCCTAAATGGGTACAATTGCCCATGAATTATACGGAACGGCCTGATCGCCCACCGCCAGTTCTTTACAAAATGGTGCATCTCGTTACAAATGCTTAACTCAACTGTCCCTGCCAAAATTGCCGTCAAAATTTGTGGCTTGACCCTACCCGAGCAGGCGATCGCGATCGCCCAAATGGGCGTCAGTGCTCTGGGGTTTATTACCGTGCCCCATTCCCCCCGCTATGTCCCCGCAGCAACCATTGCCGAGATCTGTCGCCAGTTGCCCCCCTCAGTGCTGACTGTTGCCGTGGTTGCCAATCTCGATTTAGCAGCATTGGCCCATTTAGTTACAACCACAGGGGTACAGGCACTACAGCTTCATGGCAGCGAATCGCCTGAGGTGTGCCAACAGGTGCGCCATGCTTTCCCTAACATTGTGCTGATCAAAGCCCTGCGGGTGCGATCGGCAGCCACCCTCGCCGAGATTCCCGCTTATGCCCCGGTCGTAGATCGCATTCTTTTGGATGCGTACCATCCGCAGCAGTTGGGGGGCACGGGTCAGCCCTTTGACTGGACGCTCCTCAAAGCGTTACACGTTCCTTGCCCTTGGTGGCTGGCGGGGGGTATTACGCCCGAAAATTGTCGGCAGGCGATCGCCCAAACCCAACCCCAAGGCATTGACCTGGCCAGTGGTGTGGAAAGCCAACCGGGAATCAAGGATTTAGGGCGTGTGGCAGCGTTGCTGAGCAACCTAGGGATAAATGCAAATCATCCCCTGCACCCTGAGGGCACCCACCTCTAGCCGCAACTCCTGAATGGCCACCCCGTCACCCAAATCAATGGCCACCGTGGGATGAGGGTCACCTTCCCCTTGCCAATGTACCTTTTCTAAGCAGAGGGTTCGCTCATCCTGCAAGCGCACCTGGGTCATCAAATGCCAATCCGCCTGCTCCCCTTGGGCATTCACCATCGAGAACACCAGTTTGAGGCACCCAGCACCCAATTCTCCCTGCGTACGCAGCAATTGCCACTCTTGAAGATTGACCCCCGCTTTGCCCAAGCCACGCTGATCGAGCAATTTCAGCAGTTCCCGTAGGCCGGATTGCAGGAGCGGTGCCCCCAAAGAGGCGTTGAGATCGGCTTGGCTGAGAACCAGTTCCCCGCGCACCGGCACGGGTGCCAAGAGTTTTAGGGGTTTGCCTCGCAATACCTGCCCTAGATTAATCTGAATCTGTTCTGCTTGGACGGCTGCTTGGCGCAATTGAATGCCGCGATAACTGGCTCTGGCTGCGGCAACGCGCACATGGGGTAAGTATCCCCGCAAAATCTGGCGATCGCCCCCTTGAATTTCAATTTCCAAGTCTGTTGCCTGCTCCAACTGCGCCGATAACCACCAGTGCAACGCCGGTTGCAAAACCCGGGGAATTAGTCCGCGTTCAGAAGCGGCACCAAACGCCTCAGCCGTTTCTGGCGACGTTAACGACATACGTACTCCTCACACACTTTTTAGATCATACCTAGGCCAGCCTATGGGGCTAGTTCGCTGATTTTAACGAAACTGGATGTGGGTTTGGTCTGGCCAGAGGCAACTTTCCTCATCTGCTAGAACTGGGGTAGTGTCAATGCGATGAGAGGCTGCTCAGCCATGCTGACGATCGCCCTACAACCAGTGCTGGAACTAACCGATGAGCAGTTTGCCGCAATTTGCCGCCAAAACCCTGATCTGCGGCTGGAGCGATCGCCCCGTGGAGAGTTAATCATTATGCCCCCCACAGGTGGAGAAACTGGCAGGCGCAATCTTCAAATCGCTGTTCAACTGTACCTCTGGAATCAACAATCCCAATTGGGCGTTGCCTTTGACTCCTCGACAGGATTTAAGCTGCCCAATGGCGCCATTCGCAGTCCCGATGTTGCTTGGATTCGAGGCGATCGCTGGCACGCCTTGACCCCCGAACAACGGCAAGGATTTGTGCCCCTCTGTCCCGATTTTGTGATTGAGCTGCGCTCTGCCAGTGATGATCTGCGGCCACTGGCAGCCAAAATGTGTGACTATCTGGACAATGGTCTGCAACTGGGCTGGCTGATTGACCCGCAAAATCAACGGGTAGAAATCTACCGTTCTCAAATGCTTCCCGAAGTCGCGATCGCCCCTCGGCACCTCTCTAGGGAAGACCTGCTCCCCGGATTCGTGCTGGATTTAACGGGGATTCTTCCCTAGGAAGAGAGGGCAACCAATAGCTGGGGATCCACCTTGAGACGGGTGGCTAAGGTTTGTAGGTGCCGCCGATCGCCCTCGCTGAGGTGCAGGCCCTTTTGCCGCAGTTCACCCATCAGGGTATAAAGCTGCTCCTGTGCCCGATCCAGATTCAGGTTCAAACCTAAGGCATCGCCGATGGTGATCAAGTCCTGCAGCAGGGGACTCAACTGGCTCAGGGTGTCACTGTTGAGGTGATGGGCAAGATAACGCAATCCAGTGCTAATTTGCTGCTCAAGGAGTCGCTGTTGCTCCTGAAGGCTAAGGTGACAGCCCAACAACCGTGCTTCGCGGGCGATCGCCGCCAATTCTGCCAAATGGTTTTGCAGATCTGCCAAGGGCAAATCACCGAGATCGCTCAGGTCTTGCTCTAAACTCCGCAAATGGCTAATCGCACGATGGGTCAACGCCACCGCTGCCGCAACTTGCAATTCTTGGGGCACACTCAGGCCATCCCGCTGAAACCCCATCAGGATGCCGTAGTTATCGCGATAGACTTGAGTATAAAGCTGATCCAAGCGGGTCAGGGTTTCCCGCGCCAGTACCCCCATGAGGCGATGTCGTTCCTCAGCAAAGAGATCATCCAAGCTGTAGGCCACCCCGCCAAAGCGTTCCGTAATCGCCATCACTACCCGTGCTGCACTGCCCTGTTGGAAGGCTTGCAGAAGATGGGTCTTGATCTGGCTATATTCGCGCCGCCCTTGGAAGGGTTGAATCGCACAGTGGAAATCCCAGCCCCCCAAGTGCAAGACAGCAAAGATCAGCAGTTGTGATTCGGTTGTAATCGTCGAGGTGAGCTGAATCTGGCCGATCGCCAAGGTCAGGCTGCCCATGCGTTGGAGATGATAATCCCCCTGCTCAATTTCATAGCAGTACAGTTGATGTTGGCGGGGGTAGCTATTAAAGAGGGAACTCATGGCATAGTGGGCGGCCACCTGCTGCAAGCTAATTTGAGCTGTTTTCACCAACTGGTGATAGACCGTTGCCCCATCGCCAAACTGCGGCACATTGCTGGGGGCGGCGGCCAGACGCTCAATAAACTCCGGTTCCAACTGTACGCCGGCGACATCCCCTGCCAGTTCGATCGCCCGTGCCGCATAGCGGAGAATTTGCACCCCCTCAGGCCGCGAGAGTTCATCAAAGAACCAGCCACAACTGGTAAACATCAGCAGGGCATGGTGCTGCATCTCCAGCAGGCGTAAAGCATCAATTTGCTCGCTGTGACTTAGGGGGCGGCGTTGGTGGTGTGCCAAAAAGCGGTGTAGGGTCTCCGGGGCGCGATCGCCCAGCACCTGAATATAGGCATCGCGGGCAGCCCAAACATCCTGAAATAGCTCGACCCCAAGGGTTTCATAAATGTCAATTAGCTCATCCCGCAGCCAGTTCAGCGCATCCCGCAACGGGCGTCGCCACAGTTGCTGCCACTCGCCCCCGCCACCGCAGCCACAATTGTCCTGCCAGCGATCTACGCCATGGGCACAGCTCCACGCCGTGACCGGTTTGAGTTCCACCTCCCAAGTCGGCGGAAACAGGCTGAGGTAGTAGGCAAAGTTGGTGATCTGCCAGCCCCGCTGTGGAAATTCCACCTTAAAGGCATAGGCGAGGGCTTTTTCACCGCCATACTTGTGATGGCCAAAGGTCTCGCCATCGGTGGCAACGGCAATAATTTGACTGGGGCGATGATCACCGCGCACGGCCTGCCCCAACCGTCCCGCTAGAAATTGCGAGCTAGTGAGCAGATCACTAAAGCCCATGTCCCGCGAAATGGGGCCATCGTAGAAGAAAATGTCGAGGTAATCCCGCTGGCGATCGCCCCCCGGCAAATAGCAGCGATAGGGACGTGTCGGATCAATTTGGCTACCGCTGACTTCAATCCACTCGCTTTCACCGTCGGCAAGAATGGGACGACAGCGTTGGGCTTGGGAAGGCGCCAAAATCGTAAAGCGAATCCCCTCTTGAATCAGGGCGGCTAGGGTTTCATAGTCAATCGCCGTTTCTGCGAGCCACATCCCCTCCGGTTCGCGGCCAAACCGCCGCCGAAAGTCCGCCTTGCCCCAGCGGATTTGTGTGAGTTTATCGCGATAGTTGGCCAAGGGCAAAATCATGTGGTTATAGACTTGGGCGATCGCGTTGCCGTGGCCATTGAAGCGCTGACAACTGTGGCGATCGGCCTCAATAATGCGCTGATAGACCTCGAGATCGTAGCGTTCGAGCCAACTAAAGAGCGTCGGGCCGATATTAAAGCTCAGGTATTCAAAGTTATTGACAATATCAATGACCTCACCGCGATCGTTGAGAATCCGCGCAAAGGCATTGGGGCGATAGCACTCGTAGTAAATGCGCTCATTCCAATCGTGGAACGGCTGGGCACTGGGTTGATGTTCAATGGCATTGAGGTAGGGATTTTCGCGGGGGGGCTGATAGAAATGGCCATGGATGGTCACGTACACCCCAAGGGCTTGCAGTTGATCGGCAGCAGGGGAAAACACGGTCGGCGTCACATCTGTTGGATTCAGCATGCAGATCAACCACAAGACAACACATTCACTTTCCTTGATCATCGGCGATCGCCCCAAGGGCTAGGCCGCCTGTGACGAAACTTTAAGCTCCGCAAGATTCAGTTACGCTAGGGCACCACCAAGACCGGACAAGGCGCCAAATTAATCACGCGGTTGCTGACACTTTCCTGAAACCCCTCTGGGGTCAGCCCCGTTCCCCGGCAGCCCATAATAATCAGATTGGCATTGATCTCATCGGCCACATCACAGATCACAAAGGCAGGCTTACCGCGCCGCAGCAGTGTTTCCGCCACAATCGCGTGTTGGGCAAAGGCTTCCTTCACTCGATTCAAAAATTCGGCGATCGCCGCCTCTAGCTCCGCATCCGGTTCTGGCGTTTCCTCCACCGAGAGCAGAAACAATTGGCTCTGAAACAGCTTCACCATCTCAACCACGGTGGGCATGGCTTCTTGGGTATCACGGCTACGGTCAATGGGAAAAAGAATGGTTTTGAACATAG
Source organism: Thermosynechococcus sp. FA-CM-4201 (assembly GCF_054689355.1). NCBI lineage: Bacteria > Bacillati > Cyanobacteriota > Cyanophyceae > Acaryochloridales > Thermosynechococcaceae > Thermosynechococcus > Thermosynechococcus sp. FA-CM-4201. Next base: position 2,383,170 of record NZ_CP079920.1, on the reverse strand, counting down.
AGTTCACCTCATTGGAGTCAAGTGGAAGGGCACGCCCTTGGGTAGAATGAGGGTCAGGTGAGGGATTTGTAGCGCATCACTCCATCGCTAGCCGGGATTGTTATGCCCCTAGTACTATCATCTACGTTTTAACGCATTTAGGAGGCTCTAGCGTGTCTAAAAAATCCGTGGCGCAGTTATCTGCTGCCGACTTAGAAGGAAAGCGTGTCCTCGTGCGGGTTGATTTTAACGTTCCTGTCGATGAGAATGGCGTCATCACCGATGATACCCGCATCCGCGCCGCACTGCCGACAATTCAAGACCTGATCAGCAAAGGCGCCAAGGTGATTCTTGTCAGCCACTTTGGCCGTCCCAAGGGCGTGGATGATAAACTGCGCCTCACCCCTGTCGCTCAGCGGCTCTCGGAACTACTCCATAAACCTGTGGCCAAGCTCGATGACTGCATTGGTGATGCCGTGGTGGCCCATACCCAAGCAATGGCCAATGGGGATGTCTGCCTCCTCGAGAATGTGCGCTTCCATCCGGGGGAAGAAAAAAATGATCCTGAATTTGCCAAGCAACTGGCGGCCTGTGCAGAAGTCTATGTCAACGATGCCTTTGGCACTGCGCACCGCGCCCATGCCTCAACTGCTGGGGTGACGCAATACCTCAGTCCCTGCGTGGCCGGCTTTTTGATTGAGAAAGAACTGGAATATCTCCAAAATGCCATTGAGCATCCCCGCCGTCCCTTGGCTGCGATTGTGGGGGGATCGAAAGTCTCTTCTAAGATTGGTGTGATTGAAGCCCTTTTAGAAAAAGTGGATAAATTGCTGATTGGCGGCGGCATGATCTTCACCTTCTACAAAGCGCGGGGGCTGAATGTTGGCAAATCCTTGGTGGAAGAAGACAAGTTGGAGCTAGCCAAACACCTCGAAGCCAAAGCCCAAGAAAAAGGGGTGGAGTTGCTCTTACCCACAGATGTCGTGGTGGCGGATAACTTTGCCGCCGATGCCAATAGTCAAGTGGTCAGTATCGAAGCGATTCCCGATGGCTGGATGGGTCTGGATATTGGGCCTGCTTCCGTCAAACTCTTCCAAGAGGCGCTCAAGGATTGCAAAACAGTGATCTGGAATGGCCCAATGGGGGTGTTTGAGTTTGATCAATTTGCTAAGGGCACAGAGGCGATCGCCCGCTGTTTGGCTGACCTCACCAGTGAGGGCGTCTCGACGATTATTGGTGGTGGCGATTCTGTGGCGGCGGTTGAAAAAGTGGGTGTCGCCGATCGCATGAGTCACATCTCCACGGGTGGGGGGGCGAGCCTTGAACTCCTGGAAGGCAAAGAACTGCCCGGTATTGCCGCCTTGGATGATGCCTAGGGGATGGCTCATCGCCAATACGCTGTGATCAAATCCTCTGAATCGAAGCATTAAATTCATTAAATTTGTGAATGCCCCATCGCCTCATCCATGGGGCTTTTTTTGTTCTCTGGGGCGATATTCAGGCCTTGGGACGCCGCAATTTGTTAATTTTTCTAACAACTGTCACTGCCCCAAACCATCCTTGCAAAGAGGATGGAATAGGCTAAAAGGCTGATGAATCAAGGGTTTACGGGATTTCTAATGGATAAAAGTGCCTGAAAACCACATATCTTAAAGGTTTCAGGGTTCCAGTTGGGGTCTGGCTATTCTAGAATGAGGCTTGAAAGCAAGCAGAGGCAAGGGTTTCGTGCCTTTCACCCATTTGTTACTCAACTAACAATCTTTAATGTTTCTGTGGAGTTATCCCCATGAATAAAGCTGAACTCGTGGATGCTGTGTTTAGTCGTGCCCATAGCACCAACAACGTCACCAAAAAGCAAGTCGAGGCCATTATCTCAGCCACCGTTGAGGAAATCATGGAGGCCGTGGCCAAGGGAGAAAAAGTGACACTGGTGGGCTTTGGTGCCTTTGAACCTCGGGAGCGCAAAGCCCGGGAAGGACGCAACCCGAAAACCAAAGAAAAAATGCAAATCCCAGCAACTACCGTTCCCGCCTTTTCAGCAGGGAAGCTCTTCAAAGAAAAAGTTGCACCGCCTGCGGCTCCTGAACCGCCTGCCAAGGGCAAGAAAAAATAGTCTGAATGCCCCCCCGCCACGGTGGCAATTTAGCTTGGGCGGCAGCGATCGCTGGCTGTGCCCCCGATGAGATCTTGGATTTCTCCGCTAGTCTCAACCCTTGGGGACCTCCTGACTCAGTGATAGCCGCCCTTCAGGCTGCGCTGCCCACGATTCGTGACTATCCCGATCCCGATTGCCGTCCCTTGGTGGATGCTCTTGCCACCCTGCATCAACTACCGAGGGATTATTTTTTGGTGGGCAATGGCGCGGCTGAGTTATTGACTTGGGTAGGGCGTGAGTGTGGCGATCGCCAGCAGATTTATCTCATTACTCCTGCCTTTGCTGACTACCGGCGGGCACTGGCAGCTTTTGCTTGCCCGATGGTGCCCCTTCCCCTAGCCCAGGTGCAAAGCGGCTTTGGGGCGATCGCTCGTTCCCTAACCCCTGAAGATGCCATCCTCATTAACAATCCTCATAACCCCAGTGGACATCTCTGGTCGCGGAATCAGCTTCAGCCCTTGCTAGAGACGGGTGCCTTAGTGGTCGTGGATGAAGCCTTTATGGACTTTTTGCCGCCGGCGGCGAGCGAGTCTCTCATAGCGGCTGTGCCTGAGTACCCCAATTTAATCATCCTGCGATCGCTGACGAAGTTCTATAGTCTGGCGGGTCTGCGTCTAGGGTATGGTGTGTCTTCTCCAGAACGTTGGCAAGGTTGGCGATCGTGGCGAGATCCGTGGAGTGTGAATTGCTTGGCGATCATTGCGGGTGTGACAGCTTTGGGCGATCGCCCCTTTCAGGAACAGACGTGGGCATGGTTACCGCCAGCGCGTCATGCCTTTGCGGCGGCCTTAAATACTGTGCCCGAACTGAAGGTGGTGACCGAGAGCAAGGCAAACTTTCTACTCATCAAAGCAAGGGATTCCATTTTGCCCCTGCAAACCTACCTTCTCCAGAAGCATCGCATTTTGATTCGTGATTGTTGCAGCTTTCCCGAATTGGGCGCTTCTTACTTCCGAGTGGCGGTGCGCCGTGACAGCGAAAATCAGCGACTTCTTGAGGGTTTGCGGGCTTATTACCAAGGCTAGTAGGAATTGCATCCCCCAAAGCCAAGGTGGTATAGTAGCGGTACTTAAGGGGGCGTGGCGGAATGGTAGACGCTGCGGACTTAAGAAATTGAGCCTTAGTAGAGAAATCTATTAAGTGAATGCTCTCAAATTCAGGGAAACCTACGTTTGTCCATAGGGCAAATATGGCAATCCTGAGCCAAGCCGTTTCTCAACCCCAAACTGGAAACGGAAGGTGCAGAGACTCGACGGGAGCTACCCTACCGTAGATCCTCTACGCGGGTAAAGGGAGAGTCCAATCCTCAACACCCAAGGGGTGGTCGCGAAAGCGGCAGGAGGATGAAAATCCGTTGACCTTAAACAAGTCGTGAGGGTTCAAGTCCCTCCGCCCCCACCAAACCACTTCAGGGTCGTCATTCCCAAGGGTTGACCCACTTTGCAAGGCGCGATGAAAGCAGAGTACCAGCAACGACAGCAGCAGTTTTTAGAGAAATTGGGCACGGGTGTCGCTGTTTTCTGTAGTGCCCCGCGCGCCATCATGCACAATGATGTGGACTACAACTTTCGCCAAGAAAGTAACTTTTATTATCTCACCGGCTTTAATGAGCCAGAGGCCGTTGCTGTTTTTGCGCCAAACCACAGTGAGCATCGCTATGTCCTCTTTGTGCAGCCCAAGGATTTCAGCCAAGAGATCTGGACAGGGGCACGCCTTGGGGTAGAAGCAGCCAAGGAGCAATTAGGCGCTGATGCCGTATATCCCATTGGTGAGCTAGAGCAGCACCTCCCTCGCTATTTGGAGACGGGGGATCCGCTGTATTACCACTTTGGTCACAATGAGCGCTTTAATCAAGTCATTCTCAAGCACTATCAGCGCCTGCTGACGACACTGCCAAAACGGGGCACAGGTCCTCGAGCGATCGCCGATCCCAGTATTCTCTTGGCACCGATGCGACAAATTAAATCGGCAGCAGAATTGGCCTTGATGCGCCAAGCGATCGCCATCACTGTCGAAGCCCATCAGCGTGCCCGCGAAGTGGCTGCCCCCGGACGCTGGGAATATGAAATTCAGGCGGAGATGGAGCATCTCTTTCGCCTACGGGGGGGCGATGGCCCGGCCTATCCCTCGATTGTTGCCTCGGGTCCGAATGCCTGTGTGCTTCACTACACCGAGAACCAACGGCAAATGGCAGCAGGAGACTTACTGTTAATTGATGCCGGCTGTGCCTATCGCTACTACAACGCTGATATTACCCGCACCTTTCCTGTGAGTGGCCAGTTCAGCGGTGAGCAAAAGGCAATCTATGATATTGTCCTCGCTGCCCAAAAAGCCGCCATTGAGCAAGTGCAACCGGGGAATACCTACAATCAAATCCACGATGCGGCGGTACGGGTAATCGTTGAGGGTCTGGTTGACCTTGGCCTGCTGCGGGGGGCGATTGATGATCTGATCAACGAAGGCAAAGAGAACAATACCCAGAAATATCGCACCTTCTTTATGCATGGCACCGGTCACTGGTTGGGTCTCGATGTCCATGATGTTGGTCTCTACAAGCACAACAAGGAAACATGGGTCACACTGCAACCGGGTCAAGTGCTGACGGTTGAGCCAGGGATTTATATTCATCCTGAGGCAACGCCTGCTGAGGGTCAGCCGGAGATTGGCGATCGCTGGCGCGGTATTGGCGTGCGCATTGAAGACGATGTCCTAGTCACACCCGAAGGACACGAGGTACTAACGGCGGCGGTGCCCAAATAATTATCCCGAAAATGATTGGGGTTGGCCTGCATACTCAGCAATTCACCAATGGATAAATGACTAGAACCATCCAGCATTGGGAGTGTGCTTATGAATATGTCGCGCCACAATCCCCATCAAATCGCAGGCATGATTCGGGAGTTAGCGACCCTGCAATCACAAATTGATGCAATTCAAGCCTTTCTCAAAGAACAGCGGGGCATCCTCAGCAAACGAGAAATGAAACAAATTGCCCGCCAGTGGGGCTGGGAAATTATAGAGGGTCAGGGAAAACACCCGACAAAAGCGGTTCGTGGCCACTTGCGCGTTAACCTCACCGGACATGGGGATGGCCATGCACTCCGCAGAAAAGCGATTTGCAACACACTGAAGCAGTTGGCCTTGCCGGTTTTGCAGGATTTAGAAGCCGCTCAGGCTGAGTACCTCGAAGCAGTGAGCTTTTATTTTTTTGAAGCCAATGGCCACAAGTTTGTATCCCGCCAAGAGTTTTATCAACTTAAGGAGAAGCTAAATACCTACCAGACTCGCAATCAGCAATTACAGGAGTGGGTGGAGATCCTTGAAGAAGAAGTCAGCCGACTGGAAGAGCAGAAGCTGAAGAACGAAGAGGCGTATCTGGAGTTACTTTCACAATTGGAAGCCGAAAAGGCTGCCTTGAACACTGAAAATGCTGCTTTGACGGTACAGGTGGAGCAGTTGCAGCAACAGATTCAATATTTGCAAGAAAAAGAGCGCATCACTGCCCAAAAATGGCAGATTGTGGCGAATGCCCAGCGGCAGTTGGAAACGCAAAAAATGTTAGAGGATGTGCTGAAGCGGCTGAAGAAGTTGCAATTTTTCCTTGATCAGGGTCAAGCAGTCGTACAGCAGTTGCCTGCTTTGTGGCGCCAACCCATTCAAGACTTCCTCGACAAAATGAGTAGTATCCTAGAAGCGGATTTAGAGGGAAGCGATTCCCACGGCCGACAACTGGAGTCCGACGCAGATGGGACTGATTGAGGATTTAGAGACAGCGATTGGCGCCTCTCGTCGCAACTATGGGGAGCTGCTGGCGATCGCCAGTGACCTTCTGGTGGAAAAAGCCCAAGCACTGGAAAACCACGCTCCCCAGCCGATAGTACTAGGGGCGCAGCCATGGACAGTGGCTCGATTGCAAAAAGCCTTTCCGCGGTTTCGAGCCGCTCAGACTTATTTTCGTGAACGCTATGGGGTGCGAGCCAACAGTTGGCAGGTGCTTGCCGATCGCGCCAATGCCGTGGAAACTGCCCTGATTCACTTGGGCTTGGCCATTCGCCCCAATTCGACGACCACCACCCTGACCCTATTTTCTCGTTAAACTCTATTGCTTCCTTGGTAAACCTATGAATGTGGCATTATCATCTGGCGCTGAGAGCAACTTTCCCCCCGATTGGTTGCTCAAGCTCATGCTCCCTGCTATCGAAGAGGGGCGGCAATGGGGGTACGAATTTCTTCGTGATCCTCGCTGGGGGGGCGATCGCGATCGCATGGCCAACCACGCAATTTATGAAGCCACCCTCTGGTCAGTAGGTTCTGGAGTCGCCACTGGCGTCATGGGCTGGGCTGGCGTGCCCCTCGACATTGCTTACTTTTACCATGCCCAAATCAAGCTGGCAGCGGCGCTGTTCACCATCCACGGCTTGGATCCTATAAATGAGGATGTCTTGATAATGCTGATTCCTACTGCCTTGGGGGTTACTGCCGCTGAACTGGCAAACCACTTCGGCACCCAATTTTGTCGGCAAATCTTCAAGACCTTTGGCCGAAGGGCTGCCCAGAAAAATTTATCCCAAGTGCTGATGGCGGTCTTCAGGCAGCTTCCCCGTCCTCTCCTGCGGCAGATTTTTGGCAAGGCCTCGAGTAAAAGTCTCACCCTGCCTGCGCGAGCCGTTCCCCTTGTGAGTGGCGTGATTGGCGGAGCCACGAATGCCGTAATGATGAACATCTGTGGGCATGGGGTGTGTACAGTGATCAAAACGTTTCGTTCGCCCGATGTCAGTTAGGTGTCTTCGACAGGCTCAGACTCGAGGACGGTTTTCAGCGTTGCGGCTAGGGGAATGGCCAGCAAGATGCCCAAGAAACCCGCCACCCGTCCGCCAATGAGCAGCGCAATAAACTGCCAGAGGGGATTGAGTCCCATCAAGTCCCCCAGCAACTTCGGGGTGAGGACGTTATCCTTAATCTGTTGCAAGACCACAGCAATCACGAAAATATTCAAAGCCAGCCACGCATCCTGAAAGAGGATGAGCAGTGTCACTAAGCCAATGCCCAAGGTTGCCCCCACCACAGGGATAAGCTGGGCAACACCAATGATCAAGGCAAAGAGAAAGCCAAAATTGACCTTGAAGGCGATCATAAAGGGAATCAGGGCAAGAAACATAAATAGCCCTAAAAAAAGCTGTGCCGAGAAAAAACTGCGAATATTCAGCCGCAACGAGTAATCCACCACCTGTCGCCAAGGCTTGGGCACCAATTTCATCAGTCCGCGCCAAATGTCACTGCCATAAAAGAGCATATACACCGTTAGGATGAGCACGAGTAGCACATCAACAAATTTAGTCAGCGTTGTAATCGCCACACCCGGTAACATAGCCGCAATCCCTTTGATCTGGATCGTCAGCTCTTCCATCAAGTCATTCACCCCCACAGGAAAGCGGTAGCGGCGCAGCAGTTGATCCAGATGGCGCAAATTTTGATTGCCCGTATCCGCTAACTCTGGCAGTTGATTCAGGAGTTCTTCCGCCTGTTGAATGGCAAGGGGGAGCAGCAACAGCATCAAGACACTGACCACCAAAAGGGTAATCAGTAACACTAGGGCGATCGCATTCCGCCGCCGCAAACCACGAGCACAGAGGCGAATCACCACTTGATTGAGCAAAAAAGCCAAGATGGCGGCAATGACAAGGAGATTAATCGGATATTCAAAATAGAGGTAAACTTGCTCCGCCACCCAGAGATTGAGGACAAGCAGAGGCCCCGCTATTAAATAGGCAAGATACCGTTGCCAACTCTGCGGCGGGCCAGACCATCTCATGGGACTCTAAGTTGAATGACTCCTAGGCAGGCGAGTGTGTAACCAATTGCCCAACACCAGCAAGCCCACGATCGCCAGTGTGCCCCAACCCAAGGGACTCGGATACCAATAGGCTGCCTCTAGGTGATTGAGATAACCGGGCATCAATGTCCAAGTCAGGCGATCGCCCCCCCGCTGAACATGAGGATTGACCACGGTATCAGCAGTAGTGGCTGGGCGCTCAATTGGGCGTGCCCCCCACGGGGTTTCTAGGGCCAGTTGAAACTTCAGGAGCGACTGCGGTGCCACAAGAACCGCTTGATCACGGGACTCAATACCCAAGGGGCGCAGATCAATGTCATAGCGAAAGCGCTCCCGCACAAAGAGCAACAAGTTCTGGTCAAAAATATCCGCCTCAGCAGTGACTTGGGGAAGATAGGGCACACCACCGATGCGGTTGAGGACAGTGGCCAATTGCTGGCTGGTGTCAAAGGGAATCGTCACCTGAAGATGGGTTTTATCCCGTTCCTTGACCACTCCCCCCAAGCGGCGCGCCTGCTGAATCACCTGTTCTGTAAAAGGGAGATCGGGTTGGGGCAGCGTCAGCATGTAAGTTAGGCTCCCCCCCGTTTGTCCCTGATGCTGGATGACCATATCTGCTTGGACGCATCCACTCAAACAGACCACAAGGGGTATCAAGAGCCAAAGTATCCAGCGCTGCATTCCGCCTCTATTCCTTTCCTTGGTTTTGCTGTGCAAGATTATCCTATCTTGGGATGCTGCCAAGGCACAAAAAAACACCCCGAGCAGTTCAGGGTGTCGCCATAACTTGTCTAGGCTAATCTAGGCTATTTGTTGGGTTGAGGGGTCAACCGCAAATAGGGCTTAACGGCATTGAAGCCCTTGGGAAACTTCTGCTTCGCCTCTTCATCACTGAGGGAAGGCACAATCACGCACTCCTGACCCTCTTGCCAGTTGACGGGGGTGGCCACACTGTAGTTGTCCGTCAGTTGCAGCGAATCAATCACCCGCAGAATTTCAGCAAAGTTACGCCCCGTGCTCGCGGGATAGGTCAAGGTCAAGCGCAGGCGTTTTTGGGGGTCAATGATAAAGACCGTGCGCACCGTCAGGTTGTTGAGGGAGTTGGGGTGGATCATGTCGTAGAGGTTGGAGACTTTTTTATCTTCGTCTGCCAAAATTGGGTAATCTACCTTGACGTTGTTGACTTCTTCAATGTCTTTGATCCAGCCGAGGTGGGACTCCACACTATCCACACTCAAGGCCAAGGTTTTGACATTGCGCTTCTCAAATTCTGAGCGTAACCGCGCCACTTCGCCCAGTTCTGTCGTACAAACGGGGGTGTAATCCGCTGGGTGGGAGAACAATACAACCCAGCTATCCCCTGCCCACTCATAGAAGTTGATTTCCCCCATGGAAGAGGCTTGGGTAAAGTTGGGTACGACATCCCCAAGTTTTAGGCTCATAGATGGTGGCTCCTAGGCTAACGATGTATCTTTAGCTACGGATTCTATCTTGCCACAAACTCTCGTTTATCGGTCGGAATATAGAGGAAAATATACAAACCGATAGAATTGGATAGGATTTAGGGTTGAGAATTTTCAATCGTCGTTGCCTTTAGGGTCTGGACATACTGCTGCACCTTGAGGTCAATGCCTGTAATATCGGTGCCCACGACCACTGCCCAAGCGCCCAAATTCAAGGCTTTTGCAGCCATTGCTGGACTAGCAATCCCCCCTTCACAGAGAATGGGTACCTTAAGGTGTTCGACAAGCTGACTCAGGAGCGCCCAACTGGGGGGTGGGGTATGCGCCGTGGTTTCGGTATAGCCAAAGAGGGTTGTGCCCACCCAATCGGCACCCGCAGCAACCGCTGCTTCAGCACTTTCAAGGGAGTCAATATCAGCCATAACGGGCTTGCCCAGTTGATCGTGAATTCGCTGAATCAATTCCGGTAGGGGTTCGGGGCGCGATCGCGCTGTGGCATCGAGGGCAATGACATCAGCCCCGGCTGTCGCAACAGCCACCGCATCGGCAAAGCGAGGCGTAATATACACAGGGTACTCGGGCAACACCTGTTTCCAGAGGCCAATAATGGGCACCTTTACCGCTTGGCGCACTGCCTGAATATGGGCTGGGGTATTGATGCGCACCGCCACTGCCCCCCGCAAAACCGCTGCCTTTGCCATAGCAGCAATGATTTCTGGCGCTGCCAAAGGGGAATCTGCCGGGGCTTGACAGGAGACAATCAGACCGCCGCGAATTTGGGTTGCTAGGTTCATGGTGTTTGGAGGTGCAATTTCTGACGGGCGATCGCCCCCAGTTCTAAGGCGTGACCACTGATCTTCTCTAGTAAGTAAAGACAATGCTCTGGCCGCAGGAACGTGCCATCGTTGCGACAGACCCCTGTGTAGATCAGGCTCACCATTGGCCAATGGTCTTGGTGCTCCTTGAGGCAGATCTCCAGCAGGCGATCGCGCAAATTCACCACTTGGGTTTTCCCTGACTTGGTGGTTAGCTCATAGAGAATTTCAGGCGTGGCTCGCAAATCCTCTAACCACTGTTGCCAAGTGTCGCGATCCACGGGTTCAGGGGTACGGATGAGCAGTTCATAGGTGGCAGCCCGCAGGGCTTGACTCGCCGCCGGTTCACTCAGGGGCACCACTTCACAGGTGTAAAGGGGCACATCCGCCGGTAGTTGTTGCCGCAATTGCTCCAGCACCGTTGACGGCTCCACCTCGCGATAAAACTCCAGATCAACAATTTCGCCATAACTGGTCACGCCAAGGGGCAAGGCGCTGGCGGTGGAGATGCGCGGTGAAGGATGAAATCCCCCTGTAAAGGCAATGGGTAAGTGGGCACGGCGTACTGCCCGCTCAAAGAGACGCAGCAAATCCAAATGGCTGAGGAGCGTCATTTCCCCGGTTTTACCAAAGGTGAGGCGCAAACGTTGCACCCGTTCTTGGGGGGCTTGGGGCTGACCCTGAATGGGCGGAATCGGTGGGGGCGGCACGACCACGTTATGGCCAAAGTCAATGCCACAGACGCCACAGTGGGAGCAGCCCTCAAAGGAACAATCGGGAACGACAACCGCTTCTAGGGCACGGTGCAAGTCTTCCTTCAGCCATGTTTTACTGATGCCGGTATCAATGTGATCCCAAGGCAGGGGAGCATCGAGGTTGTGGCTGCCACCACTAAAGACATTCCACTCACCCGCTTCCAGTTGGCGGTATTTCCAGTCCAGACCGGCTTCTTGAATGGCCTGCGTCCAAGCGGCATAGGCGCGATCGAGGCTTTCCCACCAAGAATCTTCCCGTGCCCCCAATTCCCACGCGCGGCGAATCACTGGCCCCAGTTGGCGATCGCCCCGACCGACAAAGTCTTCCATTGCTGAGATGCGCACATCGGTAAAGTTGGCCTTTAGCCCCTTAATCGTGCGGAATTCCGCCTTCAGTAGCTCCTGTTTGCGCAGAAACTCACTGGTGGAGACCGCGTGCCACTGAAAGGGCGTATGGGGCTTGGGGGTAAAGTTAGAAATGGTCAGGTTAAAGCTCAGGGGTTTGCGTCCCTTGATCCAGCACTCCCGCTTCAGCCAACGAATCGTTTCAGCAATGCCTAACACATCGGCATCGGTTTCCCCCGGCAGGCCAATCATAAAGTAGAGCTTGACCTTATCCCAGCCCTGTTCGTAGGCCGTTTTGACCCCCCGCAGCAGTTCCTCATTGGTCAGCCCCTTGTTGATAATGTCCCGTAGCCGTTGCGTTCCCGCTTCCGGGGCAAAGGTGAGTCCCCCTTGGCGCGTGCCACCCACAATATGGGCAATGTTTTCATCAAAGCGATCCACCCGCTGGCTGGGGAGCGAGAGGGAGATGTTCTCGTTTTGCAGGCGGTTTTTAATTTCCACGCCCACGGCGGGCAAAGCCAAGTAGTCGGAGCAACTCAACGACAGTAGCGAAAATTCGTTGTAGCCCGTGGCACGCATCCCCGTTTCAATGGCAGCAATCACCTCATCGGGGGCAACATCGCGGGCAGGGCGAGTGAGCATCCCCGGCTGGCAAAAACGGCAGCCGCGCGTACAGCCGCGGCGAATTTCCACCGTCAGGCGATCGTGAACCGTTTCTACGTAGGGCACCAAGCCAATGGCATAGTGGGGCATCGGGGTGGCGACTCGCCGCAAAATGCGCTCGGGTACATCGGGGCGATTGGGTTTAACAGCGCCATCCCCTTGGCGATCGTAAAATTGCGGCACATAGACCCCCGGCACCTGTGCCAAATCCAATAGCAAGTCCTGCCGACTCAAGCCGGCTCGTTTGCCTTCTGCCACCACGAGGCCAATTTCGGGCAAGAGTTCCTCGCCATCCCCAAGGGCAAAAAAGTCAAAGAAGTCAGCGTAGGGTTCGGGGTTTGATGTCGCCGTCTGTCCGCCGGCAAAGATGAGGGGAATCTCTGCTAGAGGTGCCTGTTGGCGTTCTCGCCAAGTCAGGGGTAAGCCGGCCAAGTCGAGCATTTCCAGAATGTTCGTGGCACCCAACTCATAGCTGAGGCTAAAGCCAATGATGTCAAACTCCCGCAGGGCACGGCGCGATTCCACAGCAAACAGGGGAGTTTGGGTCGCGCGCAATTTGGCGGCTAAATCCGCTGCGGGTAGGTAGGCGCGATCGCACAGTTGATCAGGGACGGCATTGAGAATGTTGTAGAGAATAATGTGTCCCAAGTTCGAGGCGCCCACCTCATAGATTTCGGGATAGCTGAGCACCCAGCGCACCGTTGCGTCCTGCCACGGCTTATGAACTGCCCCTCGCTCATTACCCAAATAGCGAGCAGGTTTGAGAATCTCTGGGGTGAGCAACTCAGTAATCGGAACAGCCATGACTCATGAACCCAATTGCAAACATCTAGGGCAGTAGAAAACGAGATTCCCCAGTGGGCATCGGGCGGGGGGGGTCGGGGGGCACCAAAAGTCCAGCACTGCCGGGTTGGGGAACGGGGGGGAGAACGGTCGTAGGTCGCGGTGTTGGTTCTGGCAGCGTTGTCTGGGGTTGGGGACGCTGGGGTGTGGTGGTGGGTAACCCCGCCTGCTGGGCGTAGAAGGTGGCCAGTGTGCTCACCAAGGCATCCCGTTGTTGACGATTGAGTTGGCGAATAGCGGCAATATCCCCTTCCATGGGGTTGACTGTCAGGTAAGAACGTCCCGGATAGGTTTCTCCCCGCAGGAATTCATTCAGCCCCAAATAGTCGGCAAGGGAAATTTTCCAGTCAAAGCGGTAGAGGGGCGATCGCCCTTTGACAGTGGTGTGATAGACAATGAATCGCTCTAGGAGCGTACTCTCCGGCGCGGGCTGACGATTTTCTTGGCGAATGTAGTGATTCTCCTTCGGGAAACCGGGCAACTTGGGATAGAGGGTTTCCGCCACCAAACGAGGGTTAATGAGAATTTGACCCGTGGCATCGGGCAAGTTGGGGTCAGATTGCGATCGCCCCACACTCCAAGCACTGCTCAGAGGCAACCACAGGAGTGCCAGCAAGCAGCCCCAGATCACCCAGCCCAAAAACGTCCAGCCCCGTCGTCTCGCCATGGCACCTAATCTGCCAGTAACTCCGGTTGAGCAATTTCATCGGACATTTCGATAATGGCACGGGTCACCGGCTTCAGGGGCAGATCATCGAGATCTTCACTGGCCTCTAGCCCCCGCCGCTGTTTCGCCCGGTTGGCAATTTGCACCGTAATCCGATAGCGATTGGCGGAGTGCTTGATTAATTCTTCCGCCCGGCGGTTAATTTCCAAGGATGAATAATGAAGGCGCTTTTGCATGGTCGGTCTTTCCTTAAACGTGGGTGGCCATTGCTTGTAAGGGTTGTGGTGTCGGTGTCACAAAGGGCTGGATAATGCCGCCCCCCAGCAGGCGATCGCCCGCATACCAAACCGCCGCTTGCCCCGGCGTTACCCCAAATTGCGGTTCAGCAAACTCCAATTGTACCTGTTCAGCGTTGGCGGCGGGAATGATGGTCACCGGCACCGGGGGAGTGCGATAGCGAATTTGTACCGTGGCTGTGATCGGTTCTGTGGGGGGTGGGATCGAGACCCAGTTCACCCGGGCTACTGTGCACTCACGACGGCCGGCGGTGGCGCGATCGCCGACAATGACGCGATTGTGTTCCCGATCCAAGGCCACCACATAAAGCGGTTCAGGTGCCGCAATTCCCAAACCTTTACGCTGGCCAATCGTATAGTGGTGAATCCCCTGATGGTACCCCAGCACGCGGCCATGGACATCGACAATCTCCCCCTGCTGACTGGGCAGATACTGATCCAAGAATTGGCGCATGGAGCCATGGGCTTCAATCAGGCAGAGATCTTGGCTTTCCGGTTTACTGGCGGTGTGCAGGCCATACTGCGCCGCGAGAGCACGGGTCTCGGCCTTGGTTTGCTGACCGAGGGGAAACAGCACATGGGCCAGAATCTCTTGGGGCAAGTCATAGAGAAAGTAACTTTGATCCTTATGACGATCCACCGCCCGCCACAGTTCATAGCGATCGCTCGTGGGATTGTATTTCACTTGCGCATAATGCCCCGTAGCAATGTAGTCAATCCCCAGTTGCTCCCGGCTATAGGCCAGCATCGGCCCAAACTTCACCAAACGGTTGCATTGGGAACAGGGCAGCGGTGTCACCCCACTGGCGTAGCCACTGACCAGATAGTTCACAATATATTTCTCGAAAATTTCGCGACTATCCACAATATGGTGAGGGACTCCCAGCTCCTCACAAAGACGCGCCGCATCCACTAGCCCCTCAGAGCAGCACTGCCCCTTACCCTTCATCAGCCACAGCGTCAGACCGACAACGGGGTACCCTTGAGCTTTGAGGCTAGCAATGGCCACGGAACTGTCAACACCGCCGGAAAGGCCAACAACAACCGCCGGTAAATCGGACATTGTTAAGATTCACAAAAAATCTACCTCTTTTAGGGTAGCATCCCTACTTTCGCAGCGCAGGCCATCGCAATCGGCTATAATCGGGAGACAAGGTTGGCGAGTAATCGCCGCTTGAGTTTTTTAAGTAGAGCGATTCTTGAGTTCGGTTTTAGGGAAGGTTGGTTACGTGACAGTCGTCTCTCCGAAGTCAGCGTCAACACATGGTTCAATTTTTGCTTTGGAGCAGATCAGATTATGTCTATTTATGTCGGCAACCTTTCCTACACGGCCACCCAAGAAGACCTAGAGGCCGTTTTTGCCGAGTACGGTTCCGTCAAACAAGTCTATTTACCGGTGGATCGGGAAACAGGCCGTAAGCGGGGCTTTGGTTTTGTGGAAATGTCCACGGATGCTGAAGAAGATGCGGCGATCGCCGATCTCGACGGTGCCGAGTGGATGGGACGGCAACTCAAGGTCAACAAGGCACGCCCCCGTGAAGCCATGGGTGGTGGCAACAATCGTTATTCCCGTAATCGCTAACTCCCGCAACTAGCCCTCTAGGAGGTGCTATATCGGCTCTGCCAATGTGGTAGAGAAATAATAACGACCTGCTGAATGCAATTGGAAAGGAACATCATCACTATGGCGCGCATGTATTACGACGCAGATGCCCAATTAGAACTCCTCAAGGACAAAACGATCGCCATTATTGGCTATGGCTCCCAAGGCCACGCCCATGCCCTCAACCTGCGGGATAGCGGTCTCAATGTTGTAGTGGGTCTCTATGCCGGCAGTCGTTCTGCAGAGCGCGCCCGTGCCGATGGTCTAGCGGTACACCCCGTGGCGGAAGCTGCGAAAATGGCCGACTGGATTATGATTCTTCTGCCCGATGAAGTTCAGCGGGTTGTTTATGAACAGGAGATTGCCCCCCACCTGCAAGCGGGGAATGTCCTCTCCTTTGCCCACGGCTTTAACATTCACTTTGGCCAGATTGTGCCCCCCGACAATGTGGATGTGGTGATGGTGGCTCCCAAAGGCCCCGGTCACCTCGTGCGCCGCACCTATGCCCAAGGGGAAGGGGTGCCCTGCCTATTTGCGGTCTATCAAAATGCCAGTGGTCAAGCCCGTGATTTAGCGATGGCGTACGCCAAGGGGATTGGTGGCACCCGTGCCGGCATTCTGGAAACCACCTTCCGCGAAGAAACAGAAACCGATCTCTTTGGTGAGCAAGTGGTGCTCTGTGGTGGCCTCAGTGCCCTGATTAAGGCTGGCTTTGAAACATTGGTGCAGGCGGGTTATCAGCCAGAGCTGGCCTACTTTGAGTGTCTCCATGAAGTGAAGCTGATTGTGGATTTGATTGTGGAAGGGGGTCTCGCCAAAATGCGCGACAGCATCTCCAACACCGCAGAATATGGCGACCTCACCCGTGGCCCACGGATTATTACCGATGAAACCCGCGCCGAAATGCGCAAAATTCTCCACGAAATTCAAACGGGTCAATTTGCCCGTGAGTTTGTGCTGGAAAATATGGCGGGTAAACCGGGCTTTACTGCAATGCGGCGACGGGAAGCAGAACACCCCATTGAGCAGGTGGGTCAAGAACTGCGTTCCATGTTTAGCTGGTTAAAACGGGCTTAAGCTTTGCCCTAGGGGGCACCGATGGCGATTATTTCGTCGCAAAATTCACCGCCGGAGCGATCGCGCCCCCCTTCCCTGCTTTCCAATCAACCCACCCCAGAGGAACAGCACTCGCCGGCGGAGGAATCCTTACGTCCCCGCTCTTTGCAGGACTACATTGGCCAGCAGGAACTCAAGGATGTGCTGCACATTGCGATCGAGGCAGCCAAGGCCCGCCAAGAACCCCTTGATCACCTGCTGCTCTATGGCCCGCCGGGCTTAGGGAAAACCACCATTGCCTTGATTTTGGCGGCAGAAATGGGGGTGAACTGCAAAGTGACCAGTGCCCCAGCTTTGGAACGCCCCCGTGACATTGTCGGTCTCTTGGTGAACCTGCAAGCGGGGGATATTCTCTTTATTGATGAGATTCACCGTCTCTCCCGCATGACCGAGGAACTCCTCTATCCCGCTATGGAGGATTTTTACCTTGATCTGACGGTGGGCAAGCAGCAAACAGCCCGCACGCGACGACTGAAACTCAATCGCTTTACCCTTGTGGGAGCAACCACCCGGGCCGGTGCGTTGACCTCACCTTTGCGCGATCGCTTTGGTTTAGTGGAGCGGTTGCGCTTTTATCATGCCGAAGAACTCCAGCAGATTGTTCAGCGGGGGGCAGCCCTCTTACAAACCCCCATTACCCCCGAAGCAGCCCTAGAAATTGGCCGGCGCAGTCGCGGCACTCCCCGCATTGCCCTGCGGCTCCTGAAGCGGGTACGGGATTATGCCGATGTCAAGCACGATGGTACGATTACCCTAGAGGTGGCTACTGCTGCCCTTGAACTGTTCAATGTAGATCCAGCAGGCTTGGATTGGAGCGATCGCCGGCTGCTGAGTCTGATAATTGAGTCCTACCAAGGCGGACCTGTGGGCATTGAAACCCTTGCCGCAGCTACAGGCGAGGATGTGCAAACCATTGAAGAGGTCTATGAACCCTACCTTCTCCAGATGGGCTATCTGCAACGAACCCCCCGAGGCCGCGTTGCCACTCCCCGCGCTTGGCAGCACCTAGGCTATACTCCACCAGAAAACCAGTTGCCGTTGTTATCTAGCCCCCATGACAGCTCATCTTAAGTCTCAACTTCTTTATGAGACCGACTATTACCTTTGGCTCAATCAGACCGTTGCCCAACTCAAGGCAGGGGACTTCGCCAACTTAGATGTGGAAAATTTAATTGAGGAGATTGAGAGCTTGGGTCGCAGCGAAAAACGTGCCCTATTCAGCTATCTACTGCGTCTTTGTGAGCATCTTCTCAAGCTCAAATACTGGGAAACTGAGCGACAATACTGCTATAGGGGTTGGCTATTGGAGATTAGTCATTTCCGTTTAGAAATTGCGCTCATTTTGCAGGATAGCCCCAGTCTTCAGCCATTTGCAAAGGCAGCTTTCCTAGACTCCTATCAAAAGGCAAGGAAAAATATACTGAAGGCAATCGGTTTATCCCCTGAGCTGATTCCGGAAGTACCCGACTTCACCATAGAGGAAGCTTTAGATGAGGAGTGGCTGCCTTGGCAATCTAACCTCAATTCATAGAACCCACTGGCCTTCGAAAAGCGTTCTGGTATGACCTCTCCCATTAAAACTAAGCCTGCATCCCTCTACACCGCAGACTATTATCTTTGGCTTAAGGAAACCGTTGCCCAACTCAAGGCAGGGGACTTCGCCAACTTAGATGTGGAAAATTTAATTGAGGAGATTGAGAGCTTGGGTCGAAGCGAGAAACAGGCGATCGCGAGCTATTTAATGCGACTCTGTGAGCACCTCCTCAAAATTCAATACTGGGACACGGAACGGGAATACTGCCTGCGGGGTTGGCAACGAGAAGTGATGAATTTTAGATTGCACATTCAGGAAATACTCGAAGCTAGCCCTAGCTTGACATCCTTTGTGCAGGAGATTTTCAGCAAACAATATCGCAATGGGAGAAAACTCTTTCTCAGCGCCAGTGGGGTGAATCCTCATTTGATTCCCGAAGTCCCCGAATTTACCCTTGAACAAGCCCTCGATCAGAACTGGCTGCCTTGGCCACCTGATGCAAACTCCGAAGGCTCAGTCTCGTGAATCGCGATCTTGCCCCAAGCACTCGTCGTTGGCCAGCCTTAGCCCGCCCCTGTAATTGGAAAATCGCTGTAAGCTATTGATAGGGTTGATTAAGGTTTTTTAACCTTTCCCCGACTCTCTGCCTCGCCTACGTGAACGACCATGTTGCGGATCATCACCCAGTTAACAGACCTACGCGCTGAACTA
This sequence comes from Thermosynechococcus sp. FA-CM-4201, assembly GCF_054689355.1. Classification (NCBI taxonomy): domain Bacteria; kingdom Bacillati; phylum Cyanobacteriota; class Cyanophyceae; order Acaryochloridales; family Thermosynechococcaceae; genus Thermosynechococcus; species Thermosynechococcus sp. FA-CM-4201. The sequence goes on along the minus strand of NZ_CP079920.1, from coordinate 2,364,392 downwards.
CGCCGCATTTGCGATCGCACCGATAGCGGGGAGATGAGCGAACAACAGGCTACCGTTGAGGCAATTTTGCGCCGTGTGGCCAAGGAAGGCGATCGCGCCCTGATTGAGTACACTGCCCAGTTTGATCACATTGACCTCACCCCCGAAACATTACGGGTGAAAGGCGATGAACTGGATGCCGCTTACCAACAGGTGTCCAAAGAACTCCTTGATGCCATTCGCCTCGCCAAGCAACAAATTGAAGCCTTCCACCGCCAGCGAGTCCCCAAAAGTTGGGTGCAATTTGGCGCAGATGGCATTGTCCTCGGCAAACGCTACACTGCCGTTGATGCTGCCGGACTGTATGTGCCGGGGGGACGGGCTGCCTATCCGAGTACGGTTTTAATGAATGCGATTCCCGCTCAGGTGGCCGGTGTGCAGCGGATTGTCATGGTCACCCCTCCCGGTCAGGGCAAAGGCATTAACCCTGCGGTTCTCGTTGCTGCCCAAGAAGCGGGGATTCAAGAGATTTATCGCGTTGGTGGCGCCCAAGCCATTGCCGCCCTTGCCTATGGCACAGAAACGATTCCGCGAGTGGATGTGATTACCGGGCCGGGAAACCTGTATGTCATGCTGGCCAAAAAGCAGGTCTATGGCCGCGTTGGTATTGACTCTCTAGCAGGGCCGTCAGAGGTCTTAATCATTGCCGATGCAGCGGCCAATCCTGTGCACATTGCGGCTGATCTCCTAGCTCAAGCGGAACATGATCCTCTTGCGGCAGCCATTTTGCTTACACCGAGTCTTCCCCTTGCAGAAGCAGTTGTCACGGCTGTTAATGAACAGTTGGCTGAGCATCCACGCCGTGTCCTTACTGAGAAGGCGATCGCCCACTACGGCCTGATTGGCATTGTTGAAACCCTCGAACAAGCAGTCGAGCTGTCCAATTGCTTTGCCCCAGAGCATCTAGAACTGGAAGTCGAAGACCCTTGGAGCCTTGTCGAGCAGGTGCGCCATGCCGGTGCGATTTTTCTCGGCTATTCCACCCCTGAAGCGGTTGGTGACTATCTCGCAGGTCCCAATCACACCCTGCCCACCTCTGGTGCTGCCCGTTATGCTTCTGCCTTGGGCGTAGAAACCTTCCTCAAACACTCCAGCATCATCCAATACACCCCTGCCGCTTTGCGCAAACAGGGGGGAGCGGTCATGACCCTCGCTGAAACGGAAGGCCTGATTTCCCACCGCGACTCTGTGCGTCTGCGCCTTGAGCCTTAGAAACTAACAATCAGGTAGGGGGCTTCAAATTTACCGCCGCGAACCGGTTTGCCCTTGAGACTTGGGGGCAGTTCAATGTGGCGCCGCTGATCACCAGCCTCCACCGTCAGTTCCCCACTAAACTCGCTGAGTTTTACCTGCTCTTTGCGAAACCCCGGCAAGAAAATGCGCACCTGTTGTTGCGTCTCATCAAATTCATGGGGAGCCGGTGCTGCCGCCAACTGGTTCAGGTCTGGAAGATGGGAAACAAGGCTTTGCCAGTGGCTCCAATCAGTGGGGAGAGCTGAAATGCGTAGCGGTGCAAACGTGCGGCTGACCTCTGGCGTGGGTTCCCCCATACAAAAGACCTCAGAAATGGGGACATTCACCTGTTGAGCACTGCCCCATAGCCATTGCGTTTGAGCAGTTGAGATTGCTGTGCCATCCGTTAGCAGAAACACCGATAGCCGTTGCGAGTTTGCGGCAATCTGCACACCGCGATCGATCCACTCCTTCGCCTCGCCGAAACGCTCCCGCACTTTTTGGGTATCAATGTTGGCTGCCATAATCGCACTGGCGATCGGCCCCCCAATGGCATTGGCGATCGCATTGAGATCCAGTTGATCCAGCAAACGTTGAAAGCGGCGATAGTACCATGCCAACCCTTGGGGCAACCCAATCAGCCGCAGTGTATCTTGACTATTTCCACCCACATAGACAATCACATCGTACTCACCGCTGCTGTAGTGGACGCGCAGGGCATTTAGGGTGAGCAAAGTATCCATCCCCGGTAAAATCACCAATTCCCCCGCATAAACCTTACCCACTAATTCTTGAGGCAAATAGGGTTCTACCAAACGGCTGAGTTCTTGCCATGCCGCGTTGAGACTTTCAGTAGCCAACAGCTCGGCGATCGCCAATCCCTCTGATAGCAATTTGGGTTGCCAACCAATCGCCTGATCTGGACTCCCAATGAGAAATTGCAGGGAAGTGGCTGGACTCGGCACCGCTAATAAGGTTCGCTGCTGTCGCCCGGCAAACCACTGGGCAATGGCCAGACCTAGTGCGGTTTGTTGTTCCGGGGTTGCTCCTAGGAGAGTAACAATGCGTGTCATGGCAAGTTTGAGGACGATAGTTGCTTGGATTATCCTATCGGCAAACGGCTATCCCAAGGTTTTCTAGACAACCCCTCATAAAATCGCCTCTATGGGCAGCCAAATCTCCTCAACGATAAAACCTACTCACTGGGGCGATCGCCCGCCTTCTAGGGGCTTCTAGACCACTCTCAGGCCAAAAAAAATTTTTCGCGGCGCAAACAGATCCTCATTAGAGCGTTTTGAACCTAAAATTCAAATCCTTTTTCACAGTTTTCCCCAAATTCCCCAAGGTTTTCCCCAAGTACTTGGAAGTTCCGATCCCTTGGCCATCTCAACCCTTCGTTCTGTTCTTGTCTTCCTAAAGTTCCCCAGTATCACAATTCTCTCGACCAAGATTTCCTCAAGCTCTAAACAGACCAGCTTCAAACTAGCCTCAAGTTACCCCCATCACATCCTTATTTTTCTCTGGTCACATTTTATTCTCTTTAGGATCTTAAGGATCTACTACTACTAAATTATTTAAATATTCTTATAGTAGTAGTAGGGGCTGTGGAAATGTGGAAAACTTTTCGGAAATCCGCTCTACAAGCGGGTTTGAGCCACTTCCCCCCTGTGGAAAACTTGTGGAAAAAGTAGGGGGTTTTTCCACAGGCTATTATCTCGGTGGAAAAAGAATAAAAAGATTTCCACAGTTTTTCAGAGTTTTTCCGGGGTTTTCCACAGGTTTTCCCCAGAATTTTCCACAGGCTTTTTGGAGTTTTCCACAGGCTAGAGAGGGAAGATTTCCGTATTTCTACGATTCCCCTAGCGGGCGATCGCCCTCAGACTAGAGAGAAGATACTTTGCCAACCAATACAAACGTTCCTGTGGATTCCCTGATGTTTTCCCTAGAGTGTCCTGCCAACAGTCTTGAGCAAGTGATTGGTCACCTTTCCCCTGTTGAGCAGATTCGGATGCTGATGCACCACCCCTACTTCACCGGGCGGTGTCCCGTCTGCCGGCAACCCATCCATCACTCCCAAATCAAAATCGATCAGTGCCATTGCTCCCACTGTGGTTGGCAAGATCAAGCGGGCGATCGCGAGGCTGACCTTACGCTTGAGAATCCCTTGCCGGCGCAAAACTAGCCACGATCGCCACCATCAGCCACCAGAGCGTAGCCACCTCCGGACGAAACCAAATCGTATCCACCAGTCCATGGGTCAGCATTCCCACCATCGTTGCCACAGCTCCCATCAACCAGAACCCTTGAGGGGTCGCCATTGCCCGTAACTCCTGCAAACAATGCCACGCGCGATCGGCAAGCACCGCCAATAACCAGAGAAAGACACTAAAGCCAATCACCCCCACTTCCACAAGGATTTCCAGAAAGATGGAATAGGCACTCAAGGCCGTAAAGCGTACATTCACCTGATACAGCGGGTAAATCTGGTTAAAGGCCACATTCCCCGGTCCAATGCCGAGCCAAGGCCGTGCCCAAATCATCTGCTGTACTGCCGTCCAAACATTAATGCGGAAATTATTGCTACTGTCCCCTCGGGCAACAAAAATACTCGCTGCTCGCTCCCGCAGCGGCGGCACACTCACAATCGCACCAATACAGAGGGCGATCGCCAGCCCCCCCACAGTCAGCACCCCCCAACGCCGCCATTGCAGCGGTAACCTTGGCCAAAACCAAACCCCCAGCAACCCCACCCCAGCGATCGTTGCCGCAACCAGCCCCAGCCAACCACCACGGCTAAACGTCAATATCAGGCTTGCTGTATTCATCCCCAGCATCACCACCGCCAACAGCTTTGGCAGCCAGCCTCGCCACACCGCGATCGCCGCCGCACTCAACGGCACACTAGGCAACAAATAACCCGCCAACAGATTGGGATTTCCCAAAAAGCTATACACCCGTGTCACATTTGCCAAGGCCGACTCTGGATCCGTCCACGTCGCCAACGGCTCCGCCCCAAAAATCCACTGCCGTACCCCCTCCACACTCACCAGCAACGCCGTCAGCAGATAGACCGTCAGCAAGCGCGATCGCCACCGCTCATGACGCATCACCCGCTCCGCC